>CAZMEC010000049.1:0-17045 GCA_964565265.1 uncultured Myxococcales bacterium | reverse complement strand
CTGCCCCAGACCCTGGAGTTGACCCGGGACCTGAAGAAGGCCGGCTACACCAATGACGACGCCGTGGCGGTGCAGAATTTTCAGGTCTATTACAAGGCCGTGCTGGATGCCAAGTTCAAGCTCAACGAGGCGGCGGCGGAGGTGGATCTGGACCTCCTGGCGGGGTTCTTCCAGGCCATGCTGGACTTCAAGTATGTGATCCGGGCCCACCCCTTCAAGGGGGGGTCGGGGAAGGACTCGGCGGCGGACTTCAAGGACGCCCTGCGCATGGATTGGCAAAGCGCCGGGGGAGATCCGGCGGCCTACATCCTGGGCCTCATCCCCGGCAACCCCACCTACCTGGGGCTGCGGGAGGGGCTGGCCCTGTATCAGCGCCTCAAGGACGACCCCGAGGTGGCCAAGCTGAAGATCAAGCGGGAGCTCAAGCCCGGCGCCAAGGGGGAGGCCGTGCAGTTGCTGACCAAGCGCCTGGCCATGGAGGGCTACCTGGGGCCGGAGCAGGTCAGTGACCGCTACAGCAACACGGTCACGGCGGCGGTGAAGCTGTACCAGCAGACCCACCAGATGGAAGAGGATGGGGCCGTGGGGAGGCTCACCCGGAAGTCCCTGAATGTGTCCATGGACCGACGGTTCAAGTCCGTGAAGCTGGGCCTCCAGCGTTGGCGGGAGAGCGACATCCACCGGGACCGGCCGGCCATCTTCGTGCGGGTCAACATCCCCCAGTTTGAGGCCGAGATCTGGGACAACAATGTGCTGGCCCGGGTGCACAAGGTGGTGGTGGGCAACCGCAACGAGGAGGTCAGCGTCCAGCGCAAGCAGCGGGGCGTCTTCAACCATACGGCCCTGCTCAAGTCCAGGATTGAGACCGTGGTGCTGAACCCCAAGTGGTTCCCCCCGCCCCGGATTCAGGAGGAGTTGCTCAAGGACCTGGAGCGGGAGCCCGACTACTTCGAGAAGAACAACTTCGGGGTGGTTCAGCACGACGATGGTTCGGAGACCGTGTTCCAGAAGCCCGGCCCGAGCAACGCCCTGGGGCTGGTGAAGTTCCTGTTCCCCAACGACGCCAATGTCTACATGCACGACACCCCCATGAAGAAATACTTCGACCGCCCCGTGCGGGCCTACTCCCACGGCTGCATGCGCACCCAGAAGCCCCTGGAGCTGGCCAAGTACCTGCTGGGCAACTTCGCCGGCACGGACGAGGAGCGCATGCAGGAGATCCTGAAGTCCGAGAAGGAGAGCTACATCAAGCTGGACCCGCCCCTGCCCATCTTCGTGGAGTACTGCACCGTGGGCGTGGATCCCGAGGGACGGATCCGCTTCTTCATCGACATCTACGGCTACGACAAGGCCTATTGGGATCGGCAGTTGCCGGTCCAGTTGACCGAGGATCTGTCCGAGTGGGAGCTCAAGCGTCTGGCCGGCAAGGCGGCCGAGGAGACCCCCGCCCAGGACGGCGAAGAGGCGGAGGCCGGGGAAATAGATCCGGAGTGATTCCGGGGGGAAAGGTGTTTGCTTGACAGCGGGGAGACCGCGGGCGAATATCCAATACTATTGTGGGAACCAATAACGGCGAGGTATCACATGAGAACCGGCTTTGCGCTTGTTGCGGCTTTGGCTCTTTTTGGTTGCTCTGGGGCTGAGGCCCAGGCCACTGGTGCCAAGGGTGCCAAGGCCCCCAAGATGGAGGCCGCCAGCGTCACTGAGGATGGCCTCAAAGTAGAGCGCAGCGACATGAACGGGGACAAGAACCCGGATGTGTGGGTCTACTTCCGCGAAGAGGCCGATGCCAAGCAGGGCAAGGACGGGGTCAAGCGCAGCTTCGTGAAGAAGGAATCGGACCTGAACTTCGACGGCAAGAAGGACGCCCTGGTCGAGTATGACAAGGCCGGCGTCGTGGTCCGAGAGGTCTTCGACTTCGACTTTGACGGCGTGGTGGACCAGGAAAACCTTCTCACCGCCGGGCGCATCGCGGAGAAGCACCTCTTTGCTCCCCAGACCGGTCGGGCCTTCATCTGGAAGTACTACTCCGAGGGCCAGATGATCCTGCTCAAGCGGGACGACACCGGAGATGGCATCGCGGACCGTTGCGAGGAGTGGTTCAAGGGCGAGAAGATCGCCCGGGTGGGCCGCGACATCAACCGGGATGGCGACTGCGACGAGTGGAAGACAGTAGCGCCCTAGCCCCAGCCCTCAAGGCAAATGACAGACTCTCTCGACCAAAACAGGAACTGGCTTCAGGCGTTTGCAGAGCTTGGCTTTGGGGCCATGGTCTCAAGTAAACAAGCCTCGAGCTGGGTGATAGAGGCCGCGGGGCCGGGCTTGGTTGGCCTGTTGGGCCTTGGGGAACAGCTGCCCCTGCCGGGCCAGTTGGAGTCGGCCATCCTGGATGACCTGGCCGCCCGCAGCGTCGCGGGGGCCCCCTTGAGACAGGCCAACGCGGCACTGGTCCGGAGACCCGGAGAGGTGCGTACGGATGTGGTCCGGCTAGTTCGCCCCGAGGCTCGGGTGCTGGAACGATATTGCGGGCCCTGGCCTGGGGACGACGCCTCCCGGCGGCTGTGGCTGTTTCGGGATGTGACGGCCCAGGAGATCGCCCGGGAGCGCTACAAGCGCAAGTCCCTCACCGAGGAGATGCTGGGTCTGCTCCTGGCGGAGGTCCTGGGCCCAAGGGGAGAGGGGGCGACGGAGCCCATCCGGGCGCTGGCCATCGTCAGTCGGGCCCTGGGCGCCAATGGAGCCCACCTGGTCTTGATGAATCCCCCGGGGCCCCTGTCGACGGCAGGGCTGGAGATCTTCTCCCGGGGGGCGACCCCCTTGGAGCTCAACGCTACCATGGTCGCGGATGCCCTGCTGGGCTTGGCGCAAAGCCGGGAGGGGCTGCTGCGGTATTCGGTGGGGCAGGCCCCCAGGGCCTTCCTGCCCCTGTTCCAGGAGCGACCGTCCCTGGTGCTGCTCCTGGCCCCTGTGCGAAACCTTGGCGAGCCCTCGGGAATGCTTGTGGTGGAGTGCGCCCAGGTGAGGAGCCCGGGGGCCGACGAGGGGCATTTCCTGCAGGCCGCCGCACAGGTCCTGGGCATCTGGTGCCGGCAGCGCTCGACCCAGGCCCGGTTGGCAGAGGCGGCCCTCAGCGTCAAGGCGGCGGAGGCCTCGCGCACGGAGTTCATGGCCATCGTGAGCCACGAGTTTCGAAGTCCCCTGGGGCCCATCCTGGGCCTGACCCAGTTGCTGGAGGCGAGCTGCGACTGCAACGATCCCGCTCGGAAGCAGATGCTGGGGCAAATCCGCGAGTCGGCGACCAGCCTCCACGAGCTGGTGGAGGATCTGCTGACCATCACCAGACTGGACGGCGGCGCCGAGCAGGGCTCCAAGTATCCGGTGGACCTGGGGCTTCTGGCGGAGACCGCGGAGGGCTACTTCAGGCTCTTCTCCAAGGGGCGCAGCCTGACCTTCCAGAAGCATGTGCCGCCCGACCCCGGGCACATCAACGCGGACGGGGTGGCCATCAAGCGCGCCATTCGGGCCCTCATCTCCAACGCCACCCGCTTCACCCCTGACGGCGGCCGCGTCACCCTGACAGTGGTGGCCGAGCCGGGCTGGATCAGGCTGCTGGTGGAGGACTCCGGTCCGGGCATCGGCGCGGACATGTTGCAGCGAATGTTCAAGCCCTTCGTCCAGGCCGAGCCCGCCCTCACCCGGCGCAACAACGGCGCGGGCCTGGGCCTCACCCTGGTGGACCGGCTGGCCAGAAGCCACGGCGGCACCGTGACGGGGCGCAACAACTCCCCGGCGCCGGGGGCCACCTTTGAGCTGACCCTTCCCCGAATCCTTCCCGAAGACGAGGAGACCATTCCTTGAGGCCGCCCCCCTTCCTGAGGTCACTGGCGGGGGCCTGGGTGGCCTTGCTGCTGGTCCTGCCCTGGGGCGGTCCCTCCGTGTTGGCGGGGACCACCTCGTCCGCCTCCCCCGGCCCCCTCCTGGCCTTCCCAGAGGAGCGCCTGCTGGCGGCCACGGGGCAACCCCTGGAGGCGGCCTCCAGACTGGAGAAGGGGGCTCGGGCAGGGGACGACGAGGCCCTCTATCTGGCGGGAGTCTATCGCCAGGCGGGGGGGGATCGGGGGGGCGCCTTGAAGGCCTTCTCGGCGGTCTGGGACGGCGGGGGCGAGCTGGCCCCCCGGGCCCTCTATCGGCTGCATCAGTTGAGAGGCGGCTCCATCCCTTCGGCCCTGTGGATGCAGCCCGGGGCCTTTCGGCCTGCGCTCATGCTGGAGGAGGCCCGGCGCCGCCTGACCCTTGGAGAAGCCCCCCAGGTGCTGGAGCTGCTGGAGCTGCTGCTGACCGGTCCCGTGGCGCCGGAGCTGCGCTCCCAGGCCCGGGTATTGCTGGTCCAGGCCCTGCTGGCCTCGGGGCAGACCCTGGAGGCCCAGCAGTTGGCGGCGGAGCTGCTTTGGTGCCAAGAGCCCCGGGGGTTGGAGTTGCTGGAGAAGGACGCCCCCGAATATGCCAAGGTCCTGCGGCGCCTGCAGACGCTGCAGGGGCTGGAGACCAGCCCGGGGGCCACCCGGGGGCTGGATGAGCCGGCCCTGCGGTTGGCCCGGGCGGTGCGCCTGATGGAAGGCAAGGAGGGGCGCCCCCGGGCCCTGGAGTTATTGGAAGGTCTGGAGACGGAGGCCCAGGGGGACGAGGCCCTGACGGTGGCCGTCAGATACTTCCACGGCCGCTGTCTGGAGATGCTGGACCGGGACATGGAGGCCCTGGAGCTGTTCTCGACCCTCACCGCCTGGAGCTGGCGCCTGCCTTTTAGGACCTCCCTCCAATGCAGGATGGGCCGCCTGGCCCTCCGGGAGGGCTTCCCGGGCAAGGCCGAGGAGCTGTTCCTGGGGGCCGTGTTGGGGGCGCTGCGGGGGGAGAATGTGGCGGAGGCCGCCTGGCTGCTGGGCTGGACCAGATACCTGCTGGGGGATGCGCCGGGGGCCCTTCAGATGATGCGCCTGCTGCGCAGCCGCTGGTTCACTGGCCGCCGGGGGCCCTTTGAGCACTACGGCCCCATGGCCGTCTACTGGGAGGCCCGCCTGTTGGAGGCCCAGGGGCGACCGACGGAGGCCCTGGCGCTGTGGAGCAGCCTGGCCCTGGCCCTCCCCGTGTCCTTTTACGGCGTGCTGGCGGCGGCCAGACTTCCCGACCCCGTGGGGCCCCTGGCCCTGGGCCCTCCCCCCGGCGACTGGGGCCTGGGCTCCCTGGTCACCCTGGCCCCCAGCCCGGAGGATCGCCTCCAGGCCGGGCCCGCCCTTACCCTCTGGCGGCTGGGGATCCTGGATGAGGCCCTGGAGGAGGTGCAGGATCTGCTGGCCCGGGGGCACTTCTCGCCCTTTCTGGTGCAGCTTCGGGCCTCCCTGCTGTTACGGCTTGCCCCCGATCCCCTGGCCCTGTTTCGTCGGGACCCTGGCCTGATGAATGCGCCCTGGACCGGCCCCGCCCGCTTCTGGGCCGAGGTGTTGCCCCTGGCCCACCTGGAGGTGGTGCAGCAGGGGGTGCTGGAGGACCGGGCCCTGGTGGCGGCGGTCATCCGATTCGAGAGTGCCTTCAAGGCTGGGGCTGTGTCCCGGGTGGGGGCGGGGGGGCTGATGCAGCTCAAGCCCGGGGTGGCAGGTCATGTGGCCAGCCGATGTCTGGGGCGGCGCCTGGCCAAGAACGAGCTTAGAAACCCCGGCTCCAATGTGACCCTGGGGACGGTGTTCCTCCGGGAGTTGCTGCGGCGCCACGGGGGGAACTGGCTGCCGGCCCTGGCGGCCTACAACGCGGGACCGGGGATGTGCTCGAGTTGGCTGGCCCGCTTCTCCGGGCTGGACGGGGATGAACTCCTGGAACAGCTCACCTTTCCCAACACGGCGGCCTATGTGAAGAAGATCGTAGCGGTCCGGGATGCCTACTACAGCCTCTACTGGCCCCAGCTTGGGCAGGTCTGGACCCGCCCCGGCCTGGCCCGGACCCTGCCCGTCCAGTTGGAGCCCTACCTGGATGAGGAAGGGGGCGGCTGTGATTGAAGGTTCCCAGGGCGAGGCCCTCGGACTTGGAGTGGTGCTGTTGTTGCTGGGGCTGCTGGCCCTCGGGGGGCCGGCGGCGCCGGTGGTGCCGGGGCACTTCTGGGTGCCCGGGGCCGAGGACACGGCGCTGCTGGAGACCCACTGGAGGCGGGAGTTGGCGGGCCCCGAGCCCCCCCCAAGCGCCGACCTGGAGGCTGCCTGGGGCCGGCTCCAGCAGAGCCCCAGCCCGGAGCTGGCCCAGGACTTCCGGGCCCAGGCCGGTCGTTATGCCAAGGCCGAAGGGGACCGGGCCTTCCTGCACCGGGGGCGGCTCCTGGCCCTGGAGCTTGAGGGGCTGCTGCTGACCTCGGGCTGCCAGTGGGGGACCCCCGAAGCCCCCTCCCCACGCCTCTCGGAGCTTGGGCTGGCGCTGCTTGGCCAGGCCCGGACCGCGGGCGCGATCTCTGGGCGGGGCGGCTGCAACCGGGCCGAACTGTTGCTCCTGCGGGAGCTGTTCTTGAGGACCTGGGTGACCCTGGGGGGCCAGGCGCCGGAGACCTCTTTGCACTGGCTGGAGTCCCGGCTGCTGGGGCGCTGGATGGTGGAGGCCTCGGAGAGCCTGCCCCTGGATCAGCGCATCCTGAAGGCCCAGGACTTGGCCCGGCTTGACCCCCGGTTCTCCTACCTGTTCGTGGCCGGCATCAGGGCCCTTCAGGAGGGCCAGTTCTCTGAGGCAAAGCGCTTGCTGCTGGCTTCCGTCAAGAGGCAGGAGGAGGCCCGCGGGTCTGCCGGTCGGCTGTTGTGGATCCTGACCCTGACGGGGGATCTGGAGTGAGGCCCCGGGGTCTCCTGGAATCATTCTGGCGCTGACCCAACACCGTCCTTGCCAGCACTGGTTGTTCTGGTATTATCCAGGGCAATGTCCTGTGTCCCGCAACCCGTTGCAGGAGTTGGCTCATAGATGCTGAGTGTGGACTTCTCTGGCGACACCCATGTGGGGATGAAGCGGGAGATCAATCAGGATGCCCTGCTGCTGATGCCCGAAGAGAGCCTCTTCGTGGTGGCCGACGGCATGGGGGGCCACAAGGCCGGCGAGGTTGCCTCGCGGCTGGCCATTCGTACCATCAAAGAGTTCTTCCTCGAGACCGGCAGAGACAAGGACATCACCTGGCCCTTCCGTCAGGAGGGGGACCGGGTCTATGAGGCGGACCGCCTGGTGGCGGCCGTCAAGTTGGCCAACCTGCGGGTCTTTGAGACGGCCAAGGACAACCCCGACATGAAGGGCATGGGGACCACCGTGGTGGCCCTGCATCAGTCCGAGGGCAAGGTCTACATCGCCCATGTGGGGGACAGTCGGGTGTACCTGCTTCGGGATGGTCGCCTGAATCAACTCACGGTGGACCACTCGCTGCTGAACGATTTCAAGAAGTCCATGACCATGACCGCCGAGGACGAGGCCCGCTTCCCCTACAAGAACATCATCGTCCGAGCCCTGGGCATGAAGGAAAATGTGGAGGTCGATCTGACCGTCGTGGAGCCCCTCCCGGGGGACCTGTTCCTGCTGTGCTCGGACGGCCTGACTGGCGAGATCAGCGACCAGCAGATTGAACGGCTGCTTTACGAAGAGACCAACATCGTCCGGGCCTCCGGCAGGCTTATCGCCATGGCCAACGAGGCCGGCGGGCGGGACAACACCACCGTGGTCCTGCTCCGAATCCGCAACGGAGTGGACGGGGAACTGGCGGATCTCGAGGACGAGGTCATGAGGGAGCTTGACCGCGAGAATCGCACCAGAGGCTGAATACCCGGTCCCACCTCCAGCCAGCACAGGGGATTTCCATGCAAACTGCTTTTTCTGAACTGCAGGCCCGGGGCCTCATCTATCAGACCACCGACGAAGAGGCCTTGAAGAAGCTGCTGGCGGGGCCGCCAATGCGGTTCTATGTGGGCTTCGATCCCACCGCCCGGAGCCTCCATGTGGGCAGCCTCATTCCCATCATGGCCATGCGGATCATGCAGCGCCACGGCCACATCCCGGTGGCCCTGGTGGGGGGCGGCACGGGCCTGGTGGGGGACCCCAGCGGCAAGACCGAGTCCCGGCGCCTCCTGGAGGACCAGGAGATCGAGGCCAACTGCCAGGGGCTGGCGGCCCAGATCGGCCGCTACCTGGTGCTGGACGGCGTCCGGGGCCTGCGGGCCAACAACGCCGACTGGCTGCGGGACCTCAAATACATCGAATTCCTGCGGGACATCGGCCGGCACTTCAGCGTGAATCGGATGCTCAGCGCCGAGTCCTACAAGATGCGCCTGGAGACGGGCCTGACCTTCCTGGAATTCAACTACATGCTCCTGCAGGCCTATGACTTTCTGAAGCTGGCCGAGGAGTGGGACTGCTGCCTCCAGCTTGGCGGGCAGGACCAGTGGGGCAACATCGTGGCGGGGGTGGAGCTCATCCGCCGGGTGAGCCGCAAGGAGGCCTATGGCCTGACCCTGCCGCTGCTGACCAATGCCTCCGGGGAGAAGTTCGGCAAGAGCGTGGCGGGGGCCGTGTGGCTGGACGCCGAGCGCACCTCGGTGTTTGACTTCTACCAGTTCTGGCGCAACACCGAGGACGCGGATGTGGCCCGGTTCCTCAAGATCTTCACGGACCTGCCCCCGGAGGAGTGCAATCGCCTGGGCGCCATCCCCCTGCCTTTGCTGAACCGCAGCAAGGAGATCCTGGCCTTCGAGGCCACCCGCATGACCCACGGGGCGGAGGCGGCCACGGCGGCCTATCTGGCGGCCCGCTCGGCCTATGGCACGGCGGACCCGGAGGGCACGGTGGCCACCACTTCGGAGGTCGCTGCGCTGGACCGCAGCGCGGGGGCGGACGCGGGGCTTACGGTGGTGACCCTTGCCAGTGCCCAGTTCCCCGGCGGCGTGCCCATCCTCGAGGCCCTCAAGGCCGCGGGCTTTGCCGCCAGCAACGGCGAGGCCCGGCGCCTCATCCGCGGGGGCGGCATTCGCCTGGATGACCAGCCCATAAGTGATGAGAACCTGTTGCTGCCCCAGGGCAGCGCCATCCTCAGGGCCGGCAAGAAGCGCTTGGTGAAGCTGGTGCTGGAGTAGGGGCGGGGCTCAGGGCTGGCAGAAGGTCCAGGGGGCCATCTCGTCGTCGTCGGGGTCCGCGGTCCCATTGTCATCAATGATGAACAGCGACATGGACTGGCAGGTGCTGGCGCTGCAGTCGGAGTTGCCGTTGCACAGCCCCAGGCAGAAGCCCGAGCCATAGTCGGCCCCAAGGCACACATTGGACTTGCACTGGGGGTCATCAGAGCAGGTCTGGCCGCCGCCGCCGGTGCCCGTGCCCAGGGGCAGCAGGCAGCGGGGCATGAGGGCCGTGGAGGTCTCGTTCTTGGCCCAGTAGCAGAACTCGTTGGCTTCGCAGTCCCCGTCCCCCACACAGGTCGTGTAGCTGCCCGCATAGGGGAAGCAGCTGCCGGGGGAGTAGAGAGAGTCATCCGTGGGGTCCACGGTCCCGTTGTCAAAGGTGAAGTAGAGGAAGCTGGGGTAGCAGTAGAGGCCCGCAGCGCAGTCCTCGTCGTTGCTGCAGATGGACCAGCAGACCTTGACATTCTTGCCGATGGGCTCGGTGCAGATGCCGCTTTGACACTCGTTGTCGGAGGTGCAGACCTTGCCGGCGGCCTTGAGGCCCACGGGCTTGCTGTCGCAGACGCCGATGATGTGGCCCGGGGTGGAGGGGTCCTCGGCGGGGAAGCAGAGGTCTCCGTCGGGGCAGTCCTTGTCGCCGCCGCAGAGGTCCGCGCCGGGGAGGCAGGCCTTCAAGGGGACGGTCTCCTCGCCCACCTGGAAGTTGATGACGCCGCAGATTTCGTCGGGGCCGCAGCCGGTATTGTCCAGGCAGGCCTGGAAGCACATGTCGTCATCCTCCGCGAAGTCCACGCAGAAGCCCGAGCGGCACTCGTCGCTGGAGTTGCAGAAGGCGGCCCCCTGGAGGGGCCCCTTGGGGGACATGCACCAGGTGCCGAAGGTGTCCCCTTTGGCCACCAGCCCGCAGACCCCACCCTTGCCAACACACTCCGAGTTGGCGGCGCAGCGGCAGGCATCGTTGATGAGGATGGTGTTCACGCATTGCTTGTCCAGACACTTGTCGGTGGTGCAGGCGTTGCTGTCGTTGCACTCGCCGTCGCCGTTGCAGCTCAGGGCCTGGTTCTTGCAGGTCCCGGTGGCACAGGTGTCGATGGTCATGGGGTTGCCGTCGTTGCAGTCCGCCTGCTCGTTGCAGCAGAAGGGATCGGAGGAGGTGACATGGGCGCAGGTCCCGTCGTCGCACAGGTCCACCGTGCAGTTGTCGTTGTCCACGCACTGGTCGTTGCCGGTGCAGGTCAGGGGCTTGTCCTCGTGCTCGCATTCGTTGTTCACGCAGGAGTCAATGGTGCCTTCGTTCAGGTCGTCGCAGTCCGCGGGGCCATAGCAGCAGCCGACGATGGCTTCGTTGGAGCACTGGTCCACCAGGCAGCGGTCCGTGGTGCAGAAGTTCTGGTCATCGCAATCGGAGTTGCCGGTGCAGGTGGGCTCGGTGGTTTCATTGAGGCATTCATTCTCCACGCAGCTGTCGGTGGTGGCCTCATCCTCGTCGTCGCAGTCCTCGGGCTTGGTGCAGCAGTTGTCGATGGTCTCATGGCTGCAGGCGCCTCCGTCGCAGTCGTCGGTGGTGCAGGCGTTGTCGTCGTCGCACTGGGCGTCCTTGGTGCAACTGGAGGTCTGGCCCGGGACGCAGATCCCCGAGGGGTCGCAGATGCCGTCCTTGGGGCACTGGGTGTCCAGCTCGCAGGAGACCGGGGCTGCGCAATGGCCGTTCTTGCACAGGGCCGTGGGACAGTCGCTGTTCTCGGTGCATTCCAGGATCAGCACATCAACGCAGGTGCCAACTACGCAGTAGAGGCCCTTGACGCAGTCCGGGTCATCAACGCAGGAGCCCCCGGCGCTGGACCGCGGGGCAGGGTCGCTGCCGCAGCCAAGGACCAGCACCAGCAGCGAAAAGAGGGCCAATAGGATTCGTCTGGACATGAGCCAACCTCCGAAAACGACGGGGGGATTATACTTGTTTGTTGTCCCAGCTCAAAGGAAAGCTCACAGGCCCTGTTTGATCCTGTGGAAGTGCTTGAGGACCTTGCGCACATAGCCGTCGGTCCCCACATAGGGAGTGCCATCTTTTTGAGAGGTTACGCCGCCCCCGGCGTGGTAGGCAGACAGGACCTTGACCATGTCGCCGTCGAAGCGATTGGCCAGCCACCGCAGGAGCTTGGTGCCGCCCATGATGTTCTGCTCGGGATCCCAGGGATTGGCCACCCCCAGATCCTTGGCGGTGCCGGGCATGAGCTGCATCATGCCCATGGCGCCCACCCGGGACAGGGCCCTGGGGTTGTAGCCGCTTTCGACCTCTATGACGGCCCGGATGAAGGGCTCGGGGATGTCGTAGGTGCGGGAGGCCAGGGCGATGACCTCGTCGAAGCGCTCCCGGCCGCTGCGCGGGGTGGCGGGGGGCTGGGGGGGGGCCTCGGGGGCGGCGGGGATGGAGGGGGTGGCGCCGGGGGCGGCGGAGAGGGTCGCTGGGGGCGGGCCGGACAGGGGGCTGGCGGTGCTTGCGGCAGGGGCGGCGGGGGCCGCCTGGGTCTTCACCCCTGGAGGGGTCCAGCGATCCGGGGCGCGCCCTGCGGCGGGGCCTCCCCCGGGTGCGGGTTGGGTGCCGGCCTTGGGGTTGGACCCGATGGGCTCGGTGCGCATGAACAGCTTGCACTTCATGCCCTTGTAGTCCTGGGGAGCGTTGGTGGTCAGGACCTTGCGGGTCTTGGGGTCCGTGCACTGATAGAGGTCCGCGAAGGCCTCCACTGCGGGAAGCAGGAGGCAGCCAAGCAATACCAGTCGAAGGCACCAAGGGCCCATGGCCTCTCCTTGCTGATGAACCAAAAGGCGGGGCAATTATGGCAGAGCCGCCGCCCAAGTCACCTGGTTTTCTCCCAGGACAAATCCGGCAGCCCCATTATATTAGGGCCGGCGGTTGATCCCTGGGCGGGACTTGGGAATAATCCCGCCGTCGGCTTGTTTGAGATGCCAGGTTCGGAGGTGCGCATGGGGCTCAAGGCCAAAGACAGGAAGGTGGTGGAGGCGGAATTCCTGCCCCACATGGATTCCCTCTACCGCTATGCCCTGATGTTGACCAGGAACGCCGATGAGGCGGAGGAGTTGACCCAGGAGACGCTGCTGCGGGGGATGGACAACCTCTCCCAATATACGCCCGGCACCAATGCTAGGGCCTGGCTGTGTCGGATCATGAGCACCCAGCATCTGAACCGGGTCAAGCGTCGGCACCGGAAGCTGGAGATCCCCATGGAGGAGCTGCCCGATCCCCAGGCTGGGGAGGCCCGGGAGCCGGGCTTCCGCACGGAGCCCGAATTGGCGTTCCTGAAGAACCTGGCGGGGGCCGAGATCTCCCGGGCCGTGGAGTCCCTGCCCCAGGACTTTCGGCAGATGATAGTCCTGGCTGACATGGAGGGCCTGTCCTACAAGGAGATTGCGGACGCCCTGTCCTGCCCCATGGGCACCGTGATGAGCCGGCTGTTCCGGGCCCGAAAGCTGCTGCGGCGCAAGTTGCACCGGCTGGGGCAGGAGCTGGGCCTGGTCAAGGAGGGGGCCCGGGGGGGAGATAATCAGGGAGAATTTCTGGCAGACCTGGCCAGCTATCGCAGCAGCCGGGGCCTGTCCAACGGATAGTTCGGGAGGCGAGTCATGGATTGCAGGGAGTTTCAAGAGTACCTGTACCTCTACCTGGACGGGGAGTTCGGCGAGTCCGAATCCCTGGCCATGGAGGAGCACATGCGGGCCTGCCCGGCGTGCCGGGCCGAGGCCTCGGCGGAGCTGGAGTTCCTCAAGACCATTCGGGACCGCTGCCAGCGGCCGGAGGAGATGCCCGAGGTGCGCCGGGCCCGGGTCCTGGGGCGGGTGGACGAGGTCCTCAGCCCCCCCGTGAGGGATCCCTTCAGCTTCTTTCGGCCCCTGGTGCTGTTGCCCGGCGCTGCTGCTGCGGCCCTCCTGGTGGTGCTGTTGGTCCAGGCCCTGAGGGGCGGAGCGGGAAATGAGGACAGCTTCGTGCGGGAGTCCGTGGCGGCCCATATGAGCGCCCTGCCCACGGAGGTGGAGGGCTCGGAGGATCAGGTGTTGCGGTATCTGCAGGATCGCACCGGGCACGCCCGCCGGGCGCCCCTCCGGGGGCGGGATCTGCGGCTGGTGGGGGCCCGCATTGACCGCGTGGGGGCCCTGCCCGCGGTGGTCTACCATTACGACTACCACGGCCGCCCCGTGTCGGTGGTCCAGTATGACCCCGGGGGCTTGGCGGTGGACAAGATCCCCGCCGGGCTGCCCTTTGTGCGCAGTGGGGGCTACGGGGTGTCGCTGTTCAACAGTGGCGGCTACCTGAACGCCGCCGTGGGGGACCTCCCCGAGGGGGACCTGATGAAGGTGGTGCCGGCGTCCTACCGCCGCTGAGGCTTGCAGACCCTTGCTTCGGGCAGAATCCATGCAAAAGAAATCCTGGCTGCTTTGGCTGATGGTGCTGGTCCTGATGGGGCTGCAGATCTGGACCCAGGCCTGCGGGGAGGACCGCCCGGGGGCCGTCCCGGGGACGGAGGCTGCGGGCAACGGCGAGGAGCTGCGCCCGGAGGCCTTCAAGGTGGTCCCAGGGGACCAGGACCTGGTGTTCCAATACTTCGATGACGCCGGCAAGCCCCGGGTGGTCACGGACCTTGCCCAGGTCCCCGAGGCCCGGCGGGGCGATGTGATGGTCCTGTACCCCCGGGGGCGTCGCCAGGGCCTGCCCGCGTCCCTCCTGATCCTGGCGGATCTCAAGGCTCCTGGGGCGGACGGCAGCTACCCCGTGCGCTTCGTGAACCGCTACTCCTTCAAGCCCACGGGGGCCACCCAGGCCGTGTCCCCGGGGCAGGTTCAGGCGGCGGGCGTCATGCTCTTCTCGGCCCCCGGCTGCCCCCACTGCACCAAGGCCCGTCGCTGGCTGACCTCCCAGGCCATCCCCTTCGTGGAGAAGGACCTCTCCAAGGACCCCTCGGCGATTCAGCTTGCGGCCGCGGCGGCCAAGAAGCAGGGCATCCCGGAGGACTACCTGTCCAGCGTGCCGCTGCTGCTGGTGAACGGGAAGCTGCTGGTGGGGTTCTCGGCGGAGGCCGTGCGCAAGGCGCTGTAGAGGCAGCCCCCTCCCTTGCGGTCGGGGTTCGGATCCGCTTACTCCGTGCGCGGCTTGGACGGGCTGGGCTTAGTTGATGGAGGCGTTCTTGCTGATGAAGTCGTGCAGCATCTTCTTGTAGTCGGGGAAGATGTGCTTGAAGCGGACCCGGCGGGCGTTGGGACCCATGTCCACGATCTCGCCGAGGGCGGAGATGGTGGTGCTGGTGTCTCCCAGCTTCAGGCGCAGCCACACATAGCGCTGCTCCGGGGTCATCTCGGCGTTGGACCCCTCAAGCGTGATCTCGTCTTCGGAGATGGCCCGGGCGATGACGGGCACATTGCGCCCGCCGCCAAGGATCTCTTCAACCCTCAAGGACTCGGTTCCACTGGAATCAAAAGTTACGGTCATTGGCAATCCCCCAATTGCGGTTCAGGGGCAGACTACCTCGGGCAGATCCGGGCGCAAAAAAATCAGGCGTAATTTCTTGGCCCGAAGAGGGCGGTGCCCACGCGCAGCATGGTGGCCCCTTCCATGACGGCGTCCTCCAGGTCGTCGGACATGCCCATGGAGAGCTCCAGGCCGGTGCGCTGGGCCGGGGGGAGTTGGGGGCTCAGGCGCTCCAGCAGGTCGCGGAGGCTGGCAAAGGCCGCGCGGCGCCGGGCCTCGCTGGCATCCAGGGGACCCACGGTCATGAGGCCCCGAAAGCGCAGGTTGGGCAGGGCCAGGACCTGGTCCAGGAGGGCCGGGGCGTCGGCGGGAGCGCAGCCCTGCTTGGACTCCTCGGGGGCGGCGTGGACCTCCAGCAGGACGGGCAGGGGCGGCAGGGCCGCGGGGTGCCGGGCGGCCAGTTCCAGGGCCAGGGCCGGGCGGTCCAGGGACTGCACCATGTGGACCAGCCCCGCGAGCTTTCGCACCTTGTTGGTTTGCAGGCCCCCGATGAAGTGGAAGCGGGCCTGGGCCGCCGCCCCCCCGAGCCCCCCCAGCTTGGGCAGGAATTCCTGGACGAAGCTCTCACCGAAGTCCCGGTGGCCAGCGGCGAGGGCCTCCAGGATGGAAGCCGGGCCGTGGCCCTTGCTGACCGCGATGATGCTGATGGTGGAAGGGTCTCGGCCTGCCCCGGCGGCCGCCCTGGAGATGCGCTCCAGGAGGGCCTCCCGACGCTGGCCGAAGGTGGAGAGGTTCACGACTCAGAGGGCGTTGAAGCAGTCGGCGTACATGGCCTGGCAGGCGCCGGCCTTGGCCCCGTCGAAGCACTCCTGGGTGGGGGGATTGTCGCAGGCCTCGATGATGCAATCCACGAAGGCGTTGTAGTCGCTGATGCCCTTGATGGTGGTGTTGGCGTCGCAGTTGTCCATGCAGGAGCTGTCCTCGGCGTCGCAGGCACCCACGCAGTCCCACAGGTCGCTGCAGGTGCCGGTGGCCTCGTTGCAGGTGTCATACTCGGTGGCGCAGAAGTCCTGGATGACATCGTTCTGGCACTGGGCGGAGGCGCAGTCGTTGAAGCCGTTGCCGATGGCGCAGTCGGCGAAGGCGCCGTACTGATCCTGACCTTCGGTGGAGCCATCGGAGATGCAGTCCGAGGCGCACTCCTGGAAGGTCTCCTCAGGGCAGGAGTTGATGCAGTCGTTGATCTCCTTGCAGGACAGGGTGCCGGGGGGGATGCAGGAGTCGTACTCGTCCTTGCACAGGACGCCGAGGATCTCGTCCTTGCACTCGTCGTTGGCGCAGTCGTTCCAGCCATTCTCGGCCATGCAGCCCTGGAGGGCGTCATCCTGGGCCTTGACGGCCTCGGGGGCGCTGTTGTAGCAGGCCTCGTAGCAGGGCTGGTCGGTGGTCTCGCACTGGCTGTAGCACAGCAGCAGGCCCTTGCAGTCGAGCTCTTCGGGGGTGTTGTCTTCGCAGACGCCACCGTTGCAGGTCTGGTCGTTGTCACAGGTGCCGCAGGAGCCACCGCAGCCGTTGCCGCCGCAGTCCTTGCCGGCGCAGTCGGGGACGCAGGAGCTGTCGTCGTCGGTGCTGCCCAGGTCCTGGTCGTCCAGGGTGTCCTGATCGACGAGCGTGTCGTCATCGGGCGTGGTGTCGTAACCCCCGAAGGGCACATCACTGTTGTCAACCGTGTCCTTGGCGCCGCCGCTGGAGTCGCTGCCACAGGCAGCCAGACCAAGGGCCAACAGAGCCACAAACGAGAACTTCAGCAGGCTTTTCATTCTTCTCTCCTTCATGTTGGCTGTTGCCAGTTTCCTATTCCCAAAGAAGCGTTTCACTTCACACAAAGCAGCAAAGAGGCGGCGCAGGCGTTGCTCTCCGCCACCAGCAGGCACTCCGCGGTGGGGGCCGCGCCACAGATGTTGTTGACACAGGTCGCGTACAGGGCAAAGGACTCCTGGGCGCTGGCCGTGCCCTCCGCGAGGCAACGGGTGGCGCAGGCGCTGTCCCCCAGGGGGCAGTGGTCGCGGACGCAGTCGTAGATGGCCGAGCACTTGAGGGTGCCCTCGAAGCAGGCGAGGTACTCGGTGGCGCAGTCGTTCTTCTTGACGGCATCCTTGCAGACCTGGTCGGCGCACTCGTAGTAGCCGTTGGCGGTGTAGCAGTCCGTCAGATCCTGCCAGTCAACCTTGGCGCTGTAGCTGCCGTTCTGCTCGCAGTTGTAGGCGCAGGTGTAGTTGCCCGCGGCGCACTGGTCGATGCAGTAGCCGATGTCCTTGCAGGTCAGGTCGATGTAGGCGCTGGGGGCCGTGCACTTGGTGTTGAAGTAGTTGTCGTAGCACATGTACTTGGTCTTG
>CAZMEC010000048.1:0-17142 GCA_964565265.1 uncultured Myxococcales bacterium | reverse complement strand
GATCAAGGCCATGGAGGAAGACCTCAAGAAGCAGCTTCCCCTCATGAACGAGAAGACCAAGCAGGAAAAACTTCAGGAATACCAGGAGCTTGCGGCCGAAACCCAGAAGCTTTACATGGAGGCCCAGAACGAGGTTGCCGCCAAGCAGAGCGAGCTGGTCGAGCCCATCGTCAAGCGCCTTCAGGACATCATCAGCGACATCGCGCTGGAGTACAGCTACACCATGATCCTCAACAAGGCTGCGGGGGCCGTCGTCCTTTACAACACCCCCCAGCTTGACCTCACCGATGAAGTGGTCAAGCGCTACAACAGGAAGTGATCATGCGGGGTCGTCCCTGGCCACACGCCACCCTCACGCTGCTGGTTCTGCTGTCGGTTGCCTGTGGTGGTCCCAGGGAGACCGCCGGGATCGCTGTTTCCGCGGCTGACATCTCCCTGCCGGGGCAGCTCCCCGACCCGGTCACTCCCAGTGTCATCAACTCCGCACCCGTGAAGATCTTCGAAAATGTGAAAGACCACTTCCTGGGAAGCCGCGCCGAGCCCGCCTCCGTGAAGGCCGACGCCGCCCGCTTCCAAAGCGAGCTTGAGCCCAACAACAGCCTGGAGGCCGCCCAGAACCTGGACTTCTCCGGCACCTTCTGGGGCTGGGTCCACCCTCCCCTCTCAGACGAGCACCCGGACGAGGACTGGTACCGCTGCACCGTGGAGATGGACGACAGCGCCGTGCTCACCGCGGAGCTGGCCAGCGTCAAGGGCATTGACCTCTATCTGGAGCTCTGGAAGCAGGGCCTGGATGGAAAAAGCAAGAAGCTCACCCACATCGACGGTTATGGCTCCGGCGCCTCCGAGAAGCTGGACAACTGGCTGCTGACCAACGGCACCTATTTCCTGCTGGTGGGGTCCAAGAAGTCGGGGAAGGCCTTCGCCTGGAATGTGGTGGACCCCTACAAGCTGTCCTTCGCCCTTCGGCCCGGCTCCAACAGCACGGAACTGGAACCCAACAACGACATGCGCAAGGCCAATCGGCCGGCCCTGGATGCGGACATCGCCGCCACCCTGGACTTCGGGGACGAGGACTGGTACCAGCTTGATTACAGCGCCCTGGCCCCGGGGCAGACCCTGGACCTGGACCTCAAACCCTCAAAGACCCTGGAGACCTACTGGAGCGTGGTCACGCCGGACCGCCAGGAGTTGCTGGCCGGAGTCATCAAGAAGGGGCAACAGCTCTGCATCCACTCCCTGGGGGTTCCTGAGGATCTGGACTCCCTCTTCGTCCGCCTGCGGGCCGTGGAGAACCTGGATCACTCGGCCTCCTATGTGCTTCGGGCGGGGCGCAGCGCCGCTGACCTGGTCCAGGAGCGGGAGCCCAACCAGGACCTGGACTCGGTCACCCCAGCCCCCACTCCGCCCTTCGAACTTACCGGAGCCCTCCATGACGGCGACGACCGGGACTGTCTGTTGCTACCTGCGGCGCCCCAGCCTTTGGCGCTCCAATTGGAGACCGGCCCGGGCCTTAGGGCGCGGCTGGAACTGCTGAACCCGGACGGGGGCGTGGCGGCTGCCATCCAGGCCGGCAGCGCCGGGGAGCCCATCGAGATTCCAAGCCTGCCCTGGGCCGAGGGCAAACCCCAGGCGCTTCGGATCAAGGGCTCCGGCGACACCGATTGCAGCGCCACCTGGAAGCTCAAGGTGGGGCTCGCCGAGGTGGTTGAGGGCGCCGAGACCGAGCCCAACAACGCGCCCACTGCGCCAATGGACTGGGCCTCCATGCCCGGCAAGGTGCAGGGCTGGATCTCCTGGCCCGGGGACCGGGACTGCTTCGTGGTCCCTGCGGCCCTTCGGCTGGAGGCCCCCGAGGCCCCCCTTCACATGATGTTGTCCAACGACTCGGATCTGGGCCTCGAATTGCAGGTCTTCAGCCCCGATGGGGTCAAGCTGCTGGACAGCCTGAAGGTTGGGGCGGCGGCGGAGAAGGTCCTCCTGCCCAAGGATGACAAGCGGCCCCTCAAGGGGCGCGTGCTGTTCTGCGTCCAGGCCACCAAGGACTCGGGCGCCCGCCCAAGGCCCCAGGGCTATCGCCTCTCCCTGGAACTGGGAGACCCGGACCCGGCCCTCGACGGCCGCTGACAGGAGCCAAAAAATGTCGCCTGAATTGATGAAGACCTCCCTGGATCTTTTGAACGCCGGCGTGATCCACGCCCAGATCACTGTGGTGGACACGAAGGGCTCGGCCCCCCAGAAGGAGGGCGCCTGCATGTTGGTGTCGACCCAGGGGATTCACGGCACGGTGGGCGGCGGTGCCTTTGAGTTCCACCTTCAAAACCAGGCCCGGGAGATGATCTCCAAGGGGCCCGACTCAGCCTTCGTGGAGCTGAACCTCAAGGACCTGAAGATGGCCTGCGGGGGCATCATGGCGGCCCATATCCAGGTGCTGCGGCCCAGCCCCCGGGCCCAGGTCTTCGGGGCGGGCCATTGTGCCAGGGCGCTGGTGCCCATGCTGCAGAGCGTGGGTTTTCAGGTGCGGGTCTCGGATCATCGCCAGGACTGGGCCGATCCTGCCGCCTTCCCCGCGGGCACCGAGGTGGTCTGCGAGGAGATCCCCGCCCAGGGGGCCGGCGCCGTGAAGCCCGGGGACTGGGTGCTGGTGATGACCCACGACCACCGTTTTGATTTTGAGGCTGCCTGTCTGGGGCTGCGGGGAGCGCCCGCCTACCTTGGAGTGATGGCCAGTCGCTCCAAGGCCCTGGGCTTTCGCAAGCGCCTCACCGACGGCGGCTTCTCTGAGGAGCAGGCCCAAAGCGTGGTCATGCCCATCGGGTTGGACCTGGGGGCCCTGGGCCCCGCGGAGATTGCGGTCTCGGTGGTGGCCCAACTTGTGGCCCTGCGACGGGGGAAGTCATGAACCCCGGGATTGGAACCTGAGATGGGCACCTACCTGCTGCAGTTGTTCAAGAGCCTGCCTACCGTAGTCAAGGTGCTGGTCCTGGTGCCGGTGGTGGTCTACCTGCTGGCCCTCACCCCCCAGGGCAACGAGGCCGTGAGTGCGGGGCTGTTTCAGCTTCCCCTCAGAGGTCTGGAGGAGCTGCCCGCCGCCCTCTTCTCCATGCTGCTCTATCCCCGGGAGGCGCTGTTCGCGCTGATCTTCGATCTGCTCATCTTCCTTCAGCTTGCGGGCATCTTTGCCAGGCGTTGGCGGCGCAGCCACTTCGTGCTGTTCCTGCTGGCCTGCCATGCCGGTGGGATCGCCGCCAGCCTCCTGCTGTTTCCCCTGCTGGAGGGCCGCATGTCGCCCCGGGTCTTTGGACTGGGGGCCCCGGTGATGGGCTTGTTTTTGGCCTTCGCGCTGGTCTTTGGGCGGCAACTGTATCGGATCCCCGGGTTGCTCAAGCCCGTGGAGGGCCGGAAGATCTTCTGGGGCCTGCTGGCCTTCTCCGCCCTGCTGTTTGCCTTCGGGGCTGACAGGGCCTTTGTCCAGCGGCTGGGAGGCCTGGCCGCGGGCTTCCTGCTGTTGACGGGGGCCTGGCGCCCCTGGAAGGCCCTGCGCCTCACCAGGGAGACCTACCAGAAGTTGAAATGGAAGTGGCGCCGGCGGCGCTTCAAGGTCATGCAACAGGGCCGCTGATCACAGCAGCCGCACCCGCACCGTTCCCCCCAGAAGGCTTCCCAGGGACTGCTCCAATTCGGCCTGGGCCTCCCGGCGCTCGAAGGCCCGCAGGTACAACACCAACCCGTCCCCTTCGCGCTCCAGGCGCCAATTGATGGGCGTGACGCTCTCACAGATGCGGTTCTCCAGATCCAGGAAAGACACGGCCTTGCCGCCGGGAACGGCCAACTGCTCCGAGGGCAGGCCAATCACCCGAAGGGACCAGGCGCTGTGGAAGTAGGGGCAACCCCTGCGCCACACCTGCGCCGTCAACCCCGTATCCCAGGACTTCCTGGCCAGGCCGCCGCCGGCTCGCTGGGACAGGACCAGGGGCCCCTCAAGGCAGCCCAGCAGGTCGCCCTCCCCAAGAGGGGACAGGAGTTCCTGCCCGGGCAGAAGATGGGTCTCCCCACAGGGACAGTGGAGCGTGGCCAGGCCCTGGTCCAGCAGGGGCAGGGAGAAGCTGCGGATGCCCAGACCCCGCAGCAGGTTCAGGCGGGCGGCCTCGGAGCGATCCTCATAGAATCCGAAGATGAAGGCGGGCCGAAGCAGGGCCTCGTCGCCACCCCGGTCGCGGACCACGCAAAGGGCCTCCAGCAGCGCCCTCCTGGGACCCACGAACACGGAGGGACGAAGGCGCTTCAGGGCCACCGCCAGTTCCACCGGGTCGGCGGCCTCGGGGCGGCACTCCAGGCGGGCCCCATGGCGCCCAAGGACTGCGGCGCAGGCGGCCTGGGGAAAGGCTCTCCCGGCGGGATGCACCACCAGAACGGCGGGATTTCGCGCCAGGGCCTCCAGCACCGAACCCCAGGCCGGCGAGAGGGCCAGGGCTGCCTCCAGGAAGGCCCGATCCCGCTGGTCCGGGTCAAAGGGTCGGGTGGAGCAGGGGAACAGGGAGGCCTTGGTGGTCCCGGGGGCCGCCGCTCCAGCCTCCAATTCCGCCAGATTTCCCGGGGTCGGCCCCTTGGGCAGCTTGAAAGCCCGCAGCGTGGAACTCAACAGGGCCTTTCTCAAGGCAAAGGGCAGCACCATCATTTCTCCTCCGTCTTTCTTCCCCGTCGCCTGCCAGAACGGGAAGCGCCAAGGACCCTGAAGAACCCGTCAACCACATCGCCGGACACATCCCGCAGGGTCTCCAGGCCACCTCGGATCGCCTCCCGGGCAACAAGGTGTACCATATCCACTCCGCGGGCGGGGTCAACCACGGAAGGTCGGTTTTTTCCCAAGGAAGCCGCGGCCGCCAACCGGGACGAGACCATGCCGATGCTCCGCTGCAACCCGGAGTCCACCATGGAGGCGCCAAAGCCCACCCGCGTCCGGCCCCCCAGGGCCCGGGCGTCCTCCGCCCTTGGGCTCACCAGATCGGGCGTGGACAGGAAGTGAACGGCGGAGACGCTTTGCCCTTCGGGGCTGCGCCCGGTGGAGACCCTCAGGGACTCGGCCAGATAGCCCCAGTGCCCCAGGAGCACCATGTCCTTGAAGGTCCTGGGAGGGGCCAACTCCAGGTGGCGCCCCGTCTCCAGAGAGTACCGGAAGGCCAGGACGAAGAATGCCAGCAGCTTCTCCAGCAACTCCGGGGAGGCGTTCAACAGGGCCTGGCTCTCCGGCAGCCAGAGGTTCGCCAGGGGGCTCAGAATGCCCTCGTTGTAGGCGGGCCGGCGGGGGATGGCGGTCTGATCCAGCAGCACACAGACCCGGTGGGGCACCCCGAGGAAGCGCAGCTTCTCAGCCCTGGACTGCAGCACTCCGCCCTTCCGTATATAAGATGAAAGGGTCTTCACCAGCGCCTGCAGCACCTCCGCCCGGTCCCCTTCCCTTTCCAGGGCAGTCATGAAGCGATGGGCCAGGGGTCTGGTGAAGAGGCCCGCATCCCGGGCCTGCCCACCGTCCGGTCCCAGGATGGCCTCCCAGGAATCCCTGGTGGTTGCCCCATGCCGGTACAACAGCCCCTTCCGAACCAGCAACTCGGCCCGCCCGCCCTCCGCCCTGTCGTGGAAGGACTGGAGCGCGCAGTGGATGAGAGATCGGGCCGTGTCCCGGGAGATCCGGCGGGCCAGGACCGGGCCGAACTGGCCCATGAAGAAGGGGACCAGGGCCGACACCACGATGTCGTTCTGGTGACGCACCGCCACCAGGCGCTGCCGTCCCATGGCGGGGTCCGGCGTGAGACAGTGCATCACGGGGGGCAGGAAGCTCTCCTGGGCCTGGCGCGCCAGGCTCTCCTGGATGAGGCTGGAGGCCTGCTCCCAACCAAGCTCCGGGTGGCGGGACCCGAGGGCGTAGCGCAGGGTATCCCGAAAGCCCACGGTCATGGGGGCCTCAAAGAACTCCTCCAGGCGCTGCCCCGTGGCCCCTCCCAGGGCATTCCTGCGGGTGAACTGCTGGAACTCTGCCAGCTCCTCCAAGCCCGGGCCCGCCAGAGCCGGGGCGCCGCAGATGCGCGCCATGCCCAGGTAGTCCAGCTCCAGCATGCCCTCGGGGGACACAAAGGCGGCGAAGCAGTTCTCCGGGCGAGCCTCGTCCTTGCTGTCATGGAAGCGCCGAAAGAGGGTCTCCAGGGGGTTGCTGACGAACTGCCGGGACAGGGGCCCGGCCCCCAAGTAGGCCCGGTGAAAGAGGGCGCTGCGCAGATAGGCGTGGAAGCCGTGAAGCCCCGCCGCCGCCTCCGTCCCATAGGAGAACCCCAGGGCGCTGAGGGCCGCATCTGCTGCCCCCGGGCTGCCGGGCTTGCGCACCTGGATGAGGAACCGCGCGCTGAGACTCTCCACATCCTCCAACAGCAACCTTGGCAGCCGGTCCTCACCCCGCAGGACCTTGAGCTGCCGGGCCAACTCGGGGGCCTCGAGGGGCGCGAACCCGTGGCTGCCCGGAGCCCCCGCCGATCGGACCAGGGCGCGCAACAACTCCTCGTGGCCTATGAATTCCATGGGTCCCCCTCCTTGGTTCAGTCCGGGCAGGCCAGGGAGCCGCCCCAGCAGCAGGTCTCGCAGCTTGCGCTGCACTGACCGTTGCCACAGTCGTCGTTACCCAGACAGAGGCTGTCCGAGCAAAGGTTGAGGGCGTTGTCCACATTGGTGGTGATGCTGGCACAGTAGTCCGCGAGGGAGGCGTCGATCTGGGCGTCGGTGTAGCCGTACTGGGACTTCACGACGGCCCGCTGGGCGTTGATGCAGCCCGCAGTCCAGCACTGAAGCTGGGCTGCCACCAGGTAGCTGTCCCGCTGGTTGAAGGGGACCACCTGGCTGGGCACCTTGGCCGCCGTCACATCACACTCCAGCTTGTCCGCCAGGTAGTCGAGCAAGTCCGGGCAGTAGGCCTGGGCGCAGGGATTCTTGGGTTGGGTGCCTCCTCCCCCGCCGCCCCCACCGCCACCGCAACTGGCAGGGTTGTCGCCCCAGGCACCGCAGGCCCCAGGCGTGAGATGATCCTCGGAGGCATAGTAGATGTCGTTGCCGCTGGTCAACTGGTAGCCCAGGTCGTCACAACGGGTCCCTGGCCACCAGTGGCGCTCGAAGTAGGTCTCGGTGACGCACTGGGCCTCGGGGTCCTCCAGGTCGAAGGGGTTGTCGTGGCAGGAGTAGGCCCTGGGCGAGTCGGTGTAGAAGGTCGAGGGAGTATTCATCTCGCAGACGCCCTTGTGTTCATCCCCGCCGCAGCCCAGCAGAAGCCCCAGCACGCCGAAAGTCATCGCCCCCAGGAAACATCTGTGGAAATCGTGCATGCCGTCTCCTTCCATATTGATGTCGCGCGACCCGGAGATTCTGCAACGGCCAACCCGGCCCCACAAGCAAGATTTAGCGGGCCGTTGAATCGGACCCCGGGCTGGACTATCCTCGCTGCCCATAGGAGGTCCCCATGAAGCGAGTCTGCGTGGTCATCATTGGCGCCGAGATCCTGGACGGGTCGGTGGGGGACAGGAACATCCAGGTGTTGGCCCGGGCCATCCGGCAGGCGGGCTCCACCCTGGAGCGGGTGCTGGTCATCCCCGACGACGAGGCCACCATTGAGGCGGATCTGCGGGGGGCCATGGCCTCATTTGATCTGGTGATAAGCTGCGGAGGCCTGGGCCCCACCCCCGACGATGTGACCTTCAAGGCGGCAGCGGCGGCCCTGGATCTGCCCCTGGCCCCCCAGCCGGAGCTGACGGCCTTTGTGAATTGGCGCTATTCGGGGGTGGAGCTGGAGGGGGCGCTGCGCATGACCCTGGCCCCCGCGGGTACCAGCGCCCTGGCGGGCGGCCTCATCCCCTGGCCGGCCCTGCTGATCCGCAACCTGGTGCTGCTGCCGGGGGTGCCCGAACTGCTTGAGGACAAGCTCTCAGCCCTCCAGCCCCTGCTGCTCTCGGAAGGGCGCTACCACCGCCTGGAGCTTCGCACCACCGCCCGGGAGGCCCTGATCGCGCCCCTCCTGGAGGCGACCTGCAAAGCCTTCCCCCAGGTGGCCATTGGATCCTACCCCCGGCGGGACCCCAGCCCCTTCGTTCTGCTGAGCTTCACTTCCCGGGACGAAGACGCCGCCCGGGGTGCCCTGGGGCATTTCTCCGAAGCCCTTGAAAGCCTGCGACCGGGCAGTTTTTTCGCTTGACCCTCGCAGGCTTGCATGCTAATCATTCGCGCCGTTGAAGTCGGATTGGTTTTCCTATCTGCCTTCTTTGACAGCAAGCTAGGCGCGTAGTTCAGTGGAAGAACGCTACCTTGACACGGTAGAGGTCGGCGGTTCGAAACCGCCCGTGCCTACTAGTTTCCAGGGGCCGGCTTTCCAAGTGGGAAGCCGGATTCTTTTATCGGGAGGAAAGATTGCAGCCCAAAAAGGAAGACTCATCCAGCCATCGTATCAACCGGCAGATCAAGGCGCCGAGGGTGCGAGTCATCTCTGAAGATGGCGAACAACTCGGCATCATGACGCCGGCTGAGGCCGTAGAGCTGGCCGAGAGCCGTGGGCAGGATCTGGTTGAAGTAAGTCCCGCGGCGCACCCTCCCGTCTGCCGCGTCATGGACTACGGCAAGTTCAAGTACCAGATCAAGAAGAGGACCCAGGAAGCGAAGAAGAACCAGAAGGTCATCCAGGTCAAGGAGATCAAACTCCGCCCCAAGACGGATGACCACGACCTGGAAACCAAGCTGCGCCAGATCCGCGACTTCCTCGAAGAGGGAGACAAGGTGAAGGTCACCATGCGCTTCCGTGGCCGCGAGGTCATGTACGCGGACAACGCCATGGCCACCATGCAGCGCATCAGCAGAGAAGTCGGTGAATACGGCGAGGTTGAAAAACAACCATCCCTGGAAGGCAAGAACATGAGCATGTTCATTGCCCCGAAAGCCAAGAAGCAGGTTGGAGGAACTAATGCCCAAGATTAAGACTCATCGCTCGACCGCCAAGCGTGTCCGGGTCACCAAGAATGGCAAGGTCATCGGCCACCAGGCCTTTGCCCGCCACTTGAAGACCCACAAGTCGGCCAACAGGAAGCGTAACCTGCGCAAGGCTCGCCTTCTGTCGACTTCCGCCACCCGCAGCATCAAGCGTCTGCTTCCGTATGCCTAGGACCGGTGGCGCCCTTTTGTTTCGAAGATAGGAGATCAAGATGCCCAGGGTAAAAAGAGGTTTTAAAGCGAGGCGTAGAAGGAGCAAGTTGCTGCTTGCGTGCCGTGGATACCGTGGCGCCCGCTCCCGTACCTACAGAGTTGCGAAGGAGACCTTCCTTCGTGCCGGTAACTACGCGTTCCGCGACCGCAAGCAGCGGAGGCGCGAGTTCCGCGCTCTGTGGATCGCCAGAATCAACGCCGCGGCCCGCATTCACGGGGTGAAGTACAGCACCCTGATGAACTGGCTGAACAAGGCCCAGATTCAGTTGGACCGCCGAGTCTTGGCGGACATGGCCGCCAGGGAGCCCGCTTCCTTCGAGAAGCTCATCCTCTCTGTCAAGCCCGCTTCCAGGTAGTTAGGGGTCCTCGGTCATGACTAAGGCTGATCTGGTTGTTGCCATATGCTCGCAGGTCGGCGGTTTCACCAAAAAGGAAGCCGCTGACATCACCGATGTGGTTTTTGAAACCATGAAGGAAGCGCTGGCTGATGGAGATGGCAGCCTGAAGCTCTCGGGCTTTGGGACCTTCACCGTGAAGAAGAAGAACCCGCGCTTGGGGCGCAATCCCCGGACCGGTCAGAAGATGACCATCACCAAGCGCCAGGTTCTGACCTTCAAGCCCAGCCAGATATTGAGACGCGCGGTCAACAAGGCCGGCTAGCTTGGTCCTCCCTCGGGCGGGCCTAGGTCTGCAAATGGGGGTTCATTTGGGCTCTGAACGCAGGGAAGCCGCCATCGTGATTCCGGACAAGGCCTTCTTCAAGATTGGAGAGGTGGCCGAGATTCTGGGCGTCAAGGCTTACATCATCCGCTACTGGGAGAGTGAATTCTCCCAGCTCCATCCCGAAAAAAGCACCGGCAATCAGCGCGTCTACTCCCGCAATGATGTCAACCTGCTGTTGACCATCAAGAACTTGCTTTGGGACCAGAAGTTCACCATCGAGGGTGCCAGGAAGCAGCTCTCCGCCAGGCGGTCAGCCCAACCCGAAGAGGGCACCCCCGAGACCCCTCCCAGCTCAGATGAGGCCAGGGCGGCCCAGCCGGCCCGCACCCTCTTCCCCGCTCCCCCAACCGCGGTGACACCAAGCATGAAGAGCTTCCTGGCCCAACTGGACGACCTGACCGTGGAAAACCAGAAGCTTCGCAAGCGCCTGGAACAGAGCGAAGCCCAGGCGGAAGACCTGGACCGGAAGCTGGCCGAGGAAAGAAAAATGAGGACCCGCCTGATTTCTTACTTGCAAAGCGAATTCGAGGCAGTTATAACCCTCGTCGATTCGCACCTGGACGACGCCGACTAGGCCAATCCGGAAGCGAACGGGGCGTAGCGCAGCCTGGTAGCGCACTTGACTGGGGGTCAAGGAGTCGCTGGTTCAAATCCAGTCGCCCCGACAATGAGACGGGTGGTCAGAAATGGCCGCCCGTTTTTTTTTGTGCTTTAGTTTCTGGCGGCTGCGCTGAGGCGGTCCTGAACGGCCCGCTCGCGGGCGGAGAACTCGGCGTCCAACTTCTCCAGGCGGGCCTGGGTGTCGGCCTTCAGTTGACGAACCCGGGCGTCCTGCTCGTCGGTCATGCGGGCCTTGGCCTGTTGGAGATCCTTGGTGGCCTTGGCCAGCTTCTCTTCCAGGGCAGCCTTCTGGTTCTCAAGTTCAGCGCTGTAGCCTTCCTTCAGTCCCTGGGACAGCCAGTCCCGGGCCTCCGGTCGCTGCTTCATGAGGCGGTCCAGATCCTGGACGGTGAAACCCGAGGCAGCGCAGACCTCGTCCACCACCGCGGCGGGGGAAAGGTCGTCCGCCAGGAGCTTGAGGCCCATGGCCTTGAAGGCGGCCCGGGCGTCTTCTTCGGGGATGTCCTTGCCGCAGGCGGTGAGGGACAGGAATACCAGCAGGGACAGGAAAACCAGGGCCTTCATGGGGAACCTCCGTGAGCATCAAACGGCCGGAGTCTATTTCAAGCCCGGATCCTTGTCCAGCGGTTGTGCAGGCGCACGCGATCAGATATACTCCCGCCTTCCGAGTGCGGGTTGTTTCCGGGAAAAGGAGCCCCAGCCATGAAAAGCCTGAAGTCCGCCGTCGTCCTTGGCCTGTGTTTCTCCATGCTGGCCCTGCTGACTGGCTGTCCAGAGAACTCCGTGTCCGATCCTTCGCTGCTGTTGCCTGACAACTACGCCCAGGATGCCAAGGACGCCCTTGGGGACACCCAGGACGACCTGGTTGGTCCCGGGCCCTGCCTGGACAACAAAGACTGCCCCGAGGGGCTGTTGTGCCACCCCGACCGGCGCGTCTGTCTGGAGTGCTGGGACAGCGCCCAGTGTGGCGAGGATGAGGCCTGTATTGACGAAGCCTGCGCCAAGCGCCCTCCCTGCACCAAGGACACGGACTGCCCCGACGAGCTCCACTGCAATACCGGGCAGGGCTCCTGCTTCCCCTGCGTGACCCGGGATCACTGTGACGAAGGGTATCTCTGCGAGGAGGGCGAGTGCACCCCGGAGAATCCCACCTGCGGCGTAGAGAAACTGTGCCCCGAGGGCATGGTCTGCCTGGAGGACGGCACCTGCGTGCCTTGCACCTCGGATGCCGCCTGTGCGCTTGACTCCTGGTGCGACCTTGGGGCTGGCGGTCGCTGCCGCCTGGATGCCTGTGCCCCAGGCGCGGCGGTCTGCGTGGGCAATTTTGTGCTGGTGTGCGTGGCCAATGGCTCGGGCTGGGGCACCCCCACGGACTGCCCCGAGGCCTCCACCTGCAAGGATGGCGCCTGCATCCCCGACGGCGGCTGCGAGCCCGGGCTTTCCTACTGCGCCAACGACAACACCCGCCGGGTCTGCGCCGAAAGTGGCCTGGCCTGGAACGATATCCCCTGCCCCGACGGTGAGCACTGCGAGGCCGGCACCTTCGGGGCCATCTGCCGCCCCCTGGCCTGCGAGCCCGACTGCTCCGCCGTACCCCAGGGGTTCTGCGGGCTGGACTCGCTGTGCGGTCTGCTCTGCGACCATTGTGTTGACGGGGGCAACTGCTCGGACGCGGCCTTCGCTCCCGGTCAGCCCCTGGCCTGCGTGGGCCCCTGTAGCTGCGAAGGCAAGGCCTGTGGGACGGACGGCTGCGGTCAGAGCTGTGGCACCTGCGCCCAGGGCTACCGCTGCGAGCTTGGCCAGTGCCTCCTCGACTGTGTACCGGACTGCTACGGCAAGCAGTGCGGCTCCGACGGCTGCGAGGGTAGCTGCGGCGTCTGCGACTCCAACTCCACCTGCACCCAGGCCGGGGTCTGCCTTCCCAAGACCTGCGAACCGGGCGTGCTGGCCTGCGACGGCAACAACCGCGTGGTCTGCGCCGAGGACGGCTTCACCTGGATTGGCCTTGGCCCCTGCGTCAACGGCAAGTACTGCAGCGGCGGAATCTGCGTGAACCAGGCCTGCACCCCTGGCCTCCGCCAGTGCCAGGGCAACAACTGGCGGGAGTGCGCCGGCGATGGATCGGGCTGGCTGCCGGCCCAGGCCTGCCCCCAGGGGACCACCTGTCTGGAGGGCGTCTGTCTCCAGGAGAATGTCTGTGAGGGCATCCCCGCCGTGGGCTGCTGCAACGGTGACATCGCGACCTGGTGCGGCCCCGACGGGGTCTCCATGAAGTTCTGCGGCGTGGCCGGCTGTGGCTGGCTTGGCAGCGCCTATGAATGCGGTGGCTATGGCCCCGATCCCAGCGGCCAGAATCCCCTGTACTGCCCCGGCACCTGCGAGCCCCTCTGCGACGGCAAGGAATGTGGCCTGGACGGCTGCGGCGGCACCTGCGGCGCCTGCGCCCCTGGGGATCTGTGCCAGGACGGCAACTGCGAAACCGTGTGCGTGCCCCAGTGCAGCGGCAAGGGCTGCGGCCCCGACGGCTGCGGCGGCTCCTGCGGGACCTGCCCCTCGGACCGCTACTGTGCCACCAACACGGGCACCTGCATGGATCGCCCAAGCTGCGAAGAGATCTCCAGTTGCGTGATGGACACCTGCTACTTCGACGGCGCCATCCCCAGCCAGGAGTGCCTGGCCAGGTGCTCCCTCGGGGCCACCAACACGGAAATGAACGACGCCACCAACCTGGCCCTCTGCGTGTTCGAGGCCTGTGCCTTCGTGAATATGCCATTCGATCTCTGCTTCCAGCAGGTCATCGGCGAAGGCGAGTGCCACCAGCTTTGGATCTCCTGCGTGAACTGCAACGCCCAGTGCAAGGGTCGGACCTGCGGCCCCGACGGCTGTAACGGCCTCTGCGGCAAGTGCGGCAGCGGCCAGGCCTGCGAGGACGGCAACTGCAAGACCATCTGCGTCCCCCAGTGCGCCAATGTCCAGTGCGGCGACAACGGCTGCGGTGGCTCCTGCGGCACCTGCAAGCCCGGCGAGGAGTGCCTCGGCGGCCTGTGCCAGGGTGTCTGCATCCCCTTCTGCGGGCAGCACGACTGCGGCGGTGACGGCTGCGGCGGCTCCTGCGGGGAGTGCGACGGCGATGCCATCTGCAACGGCGGCTTCTGCGAGCCCGTCTGTCTGCCGGAGTGCGGCGGCCGGGTCTGTGGCGACAACAACTGTGGCGGCCAGTGCGGCTTCTGCCAGGAAGGTACGGCCTGTATTGACGGGCGCTGCCTCGAGCAGCTTGCCTGCACCGCCGTGGTGGACTGCGCCCTCGCCTGCACCAAGGGCGACACCGCCTGCCTGAACTCCTGCCGGGCCAGGGCTGCCACCACTGCCCTCCAGCTCTTTGATTCCCTCTATGGCTGTGTCCAGGAGTACTGCGGCCAGACCCCTGGCAAGACCTGCTTCAAGAACGCCCTCAAGGGCGGCTGCAAGAATCTCTACTACGAATGTGTGGACTGCCAGGCCCAATGCGAAAACGCCCTCTGCGGCCCCGACGGCTGCGGCGGCGAGTGCGGCTTCTGCTCCGACGGCACCCAGTGCATCGACTCCGTGTGCCAGGAGATCTGCGTGCCCCAGTGCAGCAACTCCCAGTGTGGCGACGACGGCTGCGGCGGCTCCTGCGGGACCTGCCCCAAGGGCTATGACTGCCTGAATGGGCGCTGCCGCGAGATCTGCATCCCCCAGTGCTTTGGCCGCCAGTGCGGCTCCGACGGCTGCGGTGGCCAGTGCGGCACCTGCCCCGCGGGCTATTCCTGCAACGCCACCGGCCAGTGCAGCCAGGTCTGCGTGCCCCAGTGCTTCACCAGCGGCGGTGCCAAGAAGCAGTGCGGCAGCGATGGCTGTGGGGGCATCTGCGGCACCTGCGCCGTGGGCTTCACCTGCAACGCCAGCGGCCAGTGTACCCAGACCTGCAAGCCCAACTGCACCGGCAAGGCCTGCGGCACGGACGGCTGCGGCGGCTCCTGCGGGACCTGCCCCAACGGCAAGGTCTGTGACGCCAACCAGCAGTGCGTCCAGACCTGCGTACCCTTCTGCGGCGGCAACCTCTGCGGCCCCAACGGCTGCGGTGGCATCTGCGGCCAGTGCCTGCCCGATGAGGCCTGCGTCCTTGGCCAATGCGAGGCGGCCTGGGACTGCTCCAACCTGATGAACTGCCTCTGGGAATGCGGCGACAACGACCAGTCCTGCTACGATGTCTGTTGGTCCAAGGCCAGCCCCGAGGCCAAGGAACAGTATGTGGATCTATGGGAGTGCGTCGTGGAGGTGTGCGGCCAGGATCCCCAGGACTCCTGCACCAACAAGGCCATCTTCCAGGGCCCCTGCGGCGTCTACTACAAGGCCTGCATGAACTGCACCCCTGCCTGCACCGGCAAACAGTGCGGCAGCGACAACTGCGGAGGCTCCTGCGGGATCTGCCCCACGGGGTCCCAGTGCGATGCCTTCGGGTACTGTGTCTGCCAGCCCAACTGCAAGGGCAAGGTCTGCGGCAGTGACGGCTGCGGCGGGGTCTGCGGCTCCTGTGCGCCCCCTACCCTTTGCAGCCAATTCGGCACCTGCGTCTGCGTCCCCAGTTGCAGCGGCAAGAGCTGCGGCCCTGACGGTTGCGGCGGCTCCTGCGGGACCTGCAAGCCAGGCTTCACCTGTTCGCCCAAGGGCGCCTGCGTCTCCAGCGGACCCCGCTGCGGTGATCAGGTCTGCCAACTGGAGAACAACGAGAACTGCGCCACCTGCCAGCTTGACTGCGGCGAATGCGGCGGGCCATGCTGCGAGGTCCACGACCAGCCCGGCTGCGAGGACCCCAACATCGCCAAGTGCGTGTGCGACAAGGACCCCGAGTGCTGCCTGCGCTACTGGGATGACTACTGCGTCAGCCTCGTCACCATGGCGGGCTGCGGCGAGTGCCAGTGCGAGCCCTCCTGCGTCAGCGCCGACGGCACCTTCAAGCAGTGCGGCGAAGACGGCTGCGGCGGTAGCTGCGGCAGCTGCCCCAGCAACAGCTTCTGCGACGAGACAGGCATGTGCATCTGCCAGCCAAGCTGTGCGGGCAAGGCCTGCGGCACCGATGGCTGCGGGGGCTCCTGCGGGACCTGCAAGCCCAACCAGATCTGCAGCAAGAATCAGTGCCTCAATGTCTGCAATCCCCAGTGCACCAACCCCAACGGCACGCCCAAACAGTGCGGGCCCGATGGCTGCGGCGGCACCTGTGGCACCTGCGGCGTGGGCCTCACCTGCAACTCCTCCGGCGCCTGCGTCTGCGTGCCCAACTGCACTGGGAAGCAGTGCGGTCCCAACGGCTGCGGCGGCACCTGCGGTAGCTGCTCCGGCTTCGAGACCTGCACGGCCTCAGGGCAATGCAAGCTGGTGACCCCCTTCTGCGGGGACGGCTCCTGCACCTCCTTCCTGTTGGAGAACTGCGACACCTGCCCCTCCGACTGCGGCAAATGCTGCGGCAACAAGAAATGTGACAGCGGCTTCCTCGAGGACTGCATGACCTGCGCCACCGATTGCGGCAAATGCTGCGGCGACGGTTTCTGCAAGCCCATCCACGGCGAGACCTGTGCCACCTGCGCGGCGGACTGCGGCGTCTGCCCCCCGGTGTGCGGCGACGGCGTCTGCGCCCCCAACGGCCTGGAGGACTGCAGTACCTGTGCGGCGGACTGCGGCGAATGCGAACCCTTCTGCGGCGACTTCGAATGCCAGGCCTGGATTGGCGAGACCTGCGAGACCTGCAACTTCGACTGCGGCGACTGCCAGCCCTACTGTGGCGACCAGCAGTGCACCCCCGACACCGGCGAGACCTGCCAGAACTGCAGCCAGGACTGCGGCCAGTGCGATGGGAACTGTTGCCAAAGCCACCCCAGCCCCGGCTGCGACAGCGAGGAGATCAACTACCTGGTCTGCGAGCGCCTGCCCTGGTGCTGCTTCAAGGAGTGGAGCGACGAGTGCGTGGCCCTGGCCACCGAGACCGGGCGGGCCTGCACTGGTGACTGCTGCCAACCCCACGAGGGCTACGGCTGCAACGACCCCGAGCAGACGGCCTGTGTCTGCCAGCAATTCCCCGAGTGCTGCCTGGGCTTCTGGTCTGAGGACTGCGTGGGGCTTCTTCAGGAACTCGGCTGCGGCCAGTGCTGCATCCCCAATTGCGCCGGCAAGCAGTGCGGCCCGAACGGCTGTGGTGGCTCCTGCGGGACCTGCCAGCCAGGCTATTCCTGCTCGAACTCCGGCAAGTGCGTGGTGGGCGGCACCTCCTGCCTGGACATCCTGAAGTGCTCGGCGGCCTGTGGCTACACCTACAACTGCATGGTGGGTTGCTCGGAGAAGGGCAGCGCCGCAGCCAAGACCATCTTCAACTCCCTGTTCGTGTGCGCCGTCCAGACCTGCGGCATCTACCTGACCCCCACCTGCATCCAAACCGCCTTCAAGGGCAAGTGCGTGTCCCAGTACCAGTCCTGCTCCGCCAACTAGCCAGACCGCAAGCAAGCCAAAAGCAGCAAGCTTGCGCCAAAAGCACCCCCTCCCTTGCGGTCGGGGTTCGGA
>CAZMEC010000047.1:0-17347 GCA_964565265.1 uncultured Myxococcales bacterium | reverse complement strand
GGTGGTCCACAGTGGGCGATACTGGGATTGAACCAGTGACTTCTACCGTGTGAAGGTAGCACTCTTCCGCTGAGTTAATCGCCCTCAGCAATACGAGCGCGGAAAGTAGCCGAAGGGGCGGGGGGCGTCAAGGAAAAAATCTAGAAGACGCGGTGGAAGGCCCGGTCGCTGGGGTCGAAGACCTTGGTGTCGATGGCGCGGATGGCGCCGTCCTCGATATGGATTATGCGGTAGCGGCCGCAGGCGTCCTCGGTGTCCCCCGAGCGGGTGGAGGAGCCGCAACAGATGAGGCGCAGACTGTGGCCGTCGCGGCGCAGCTCGCTGAGGCGGCCCGCGTGGTCGTGGCCGTAGAAGACCACATCGACCTTGTGCTTGAAGAGGGTGTTGAGGAACCGGTCCCGGCCGATCAGCTTGTCCGTGTACTCCTTGCGGCCGGGCAGGCGGTGCAGGGCGTGGTGCATGAGGACGCCCTTGAGCTTGCCGGGGGGGATGGCGGCCAGGGCCCGCTCGAGGTTGCCGTACTGGCGCTCGGAGATCATGCCGTAGGCAAAGGGCGGCACGGTCTGACAGGCGCTGTTGACGCCGACGATCACAATGGGGCCCAGGTCCTTCACGAAGGGGTAGGGCCAGGGGTCCAGGTCGGAGAACTGCTCGAACATGTAGGAATGGAAGTACTTCTCGAAGCGGCGGGCCTTGATGGCCCCGGCGGTGTAGTAGTCGTGGTTGCCGGGCACCACGGAGAGGCGGCTGCGGTCGCCCAGCAGTTTCAGCAGATGGAAGGCGCGCTCGAACTCCGAATCCAGGGCCAGGTTGGTCAGGTCCCCGGACAGCAGGATGTGGTCCGGCTCCTCCCGAAGGAGGTCCTCGAGGAGGCGCTCCACGGTCTCGATCCGGTGCGCCCCCGCCCGGCGCAGCAAGAGGTTGGCGCCGCCAAAGACCCGGCGGCTGACAAAACGCTTCGCAGTCACCCCCTGAAGGTCCAGGATGTGCAGGTCGGATATGTGGGCCAATCTCATGGCGCGCCTCTTTGGAAGGTCCAGACCCGCGGGAAAATAACACAGGTGGCCCCCTGTTCCAATTCCATGTTGGCTTCCGGGCACCCCTTGGGTAACATCGGCGCTGGTTTTTCGGGCTGGAGGCCTTGCCCATGCGGAATTCCTTCGTAGTTCTGGGGCTGCTGCTGCTGTGCGGGGGTTGTGCCACGGCGCCCACCTGCCCCGCCGTGCCCGAGGGCTTCCTGGCCGAGAACACGGCTCAGGATCTGGACCTCCTCAAGGGGGTCTATGAAGAGGCCGGCTTCCAGGCCGACTGGGTCAAGCCCGGCACCGCCTTCTGGGTCAGCCACGACGAGATGCCCGGCAAGGTGGTGGTGGAGGTCCACGCCCCCAGCAAGGCCTACCGCCTGGCCACCGTGTACCGCAAGAAGGAGGGGGTCACCCCCGACACGCTGCTCTTTGCGCAGGTCAATGTCCTCAACGCCAAGGGGGTCGTGAAGGCCTACCTGGACGAAGAGGGCGACCTCTGGACGGAGACCTTCTTCTCCTTCCGCGAGGGGGTGGCCCGGCGCAGTCTGATGGTCCACACGCGGCAGTTTGGCCGCTACTCCCGGGAGGCCGCCGGCGCCTTCGGGGATTACTTGAAATGACAGGTGAATGATGGAAAACAAGGCCTCAAAGCTGATACCGCTGCTCCAGGAGGTCCAGGAGAAGCACGGCTACATCCCCCGGGAAGCCATCGACGAGCTGGCCGCCAAGTGCGCCGTCTCCCCCGCGGAGGTCTATGGCGTGGTGACCTTCTACCGCCAGTTCCGGCTGACCCCCCGGGGGCGCTTCGTGGTGAAGGTCTGCAACGGCACGGCCTGCCATGTGAACGGCAGCGCCGTCCTGGAGTCCGCCGCCAGCGACGCCCTGGGCATTGAACGGGGCCAGACCGACGCCCGGGGGCTGTTCACCCTGGAGAGCGTGAACTGCGTGGGCTGCTGCAGCCTGGCGCCCGTGGTCATGGTCAACGACGACACCCACGGGTCCCTGGACCAGCGCCGCCTGCGCACCCTGCTGGGCAAGCTGCGGCGCAGCGCCAGCGAACCCGGAAAGGAGCCCCAGGCATGAAGCGATTGGTCTTTGGCACTGCCACCTGTGGGGTCGCCGCAGGGGCCTTGACGCTGCTGGAGGGGCTGCGGCAGACGGCCACCGAAGAGGGCCTGCAACTGTCCCTCGAGCAGACGGGCTGCCTGGGCCTGTGCTACCTGGAACCCCTGGTGGAGGTCCTGGAGGAGGGCCGCCCCGCGCGCCTCTATGGCCGCGTCACCGAGGCCGTGGTCCGCAAGCTGGCCACCGGCGTGGAGGACGACGAGACCCGCGCCGCCCTCGTGAGGGAAGGTGATGGCCCCGACCGGGATTCGGTGCTGCCCGGCCAGAAACGCATCGCCCTGGAGCGCTGCGGCCGCGTCACCCCCGTGGCCTTGGACGAATACCGCGCCTGGGGGGGCTTCGACGCCCTGCTGGCCGCCGTCAAGGCCGGCAGTCCCCGGGCCGTGCTGGACAGCATCAAGCAAAGTGGATTGAGGGGGCGCGGGGGAGCGGGCTTCCCCACGGGCCGCAAGTGGGAGCTGGCCGCGGCCTCCCCCGGGGCCGTGAAGTTCGTGGTCTGCAACGCCGACGAGGGGGACCCCGGGGCCTTCATGGACCGCAGCATTCTGGAGGGCGACCCCTACGCCGTGCTGGAGGGCATGGCCCTGTGCGGCTACGCCATTGGCGCCACCGAGGGCATCATCTACTGCCGCGCCGAGTACCCCCGCGCCCTGGCCACCCTGCGGGAGGCCATCACCCGGGCCCGGGCCGCGGGCCTGCTGGAGACGGACCTGGGGGGCTTCGCGTTTCGGATCCGCATCAAGGAGGGCGCCGGCGCCTTCGTGTGCGGCGAGGAGACGGCCCTGATGGCCTCCATCGAGGGGCGCCGGGGCATGCCCCGAATCCGCCCGCCGTACCCCGCCCAGAAGGGCCTGTGGGGCGCGCCCACCAACATCAACAATGTGGAGACCCTGGCCTGCGTCCCCTGGATCCTGCGCCACGGCGCGGCCACCTTTGCGGGCCTGGGGACGGAGGGCAGCAAGGGCACCAAGGTCTTCGCGCTGGCGGGCAAGATTCGCCGGGGCGGCCTGGTGGAGGTGCCCATGGGCATGAGCATCCGCCAGCTTGTGATGGACATCGGCGGCGGCGTCCCCGGGGGCCGGGCCTTGAAGGCCGTGCAGATGGGTGGCCCCTCGGGTGGCTGCCTCCCCGAGAGCCTCCTGGACACCCCCATCGACTACGAGAAGCTGGTGGCCACCGGGGCCATCATGGGCAGCGGCGGCTGCATCGTCATGGACGACACCACCTGCATGGTGGATGTGGCCCGCTACTTCCTGTCTTTCATCCAAAGCGAAAGCTGCGGCAAGTGCGTGTTCTGCCGGGTGGGCACCAAGCGCCTGCTGGAGACCCTGGAGCGCATCTGCGCCGGGGGCGGCCGGGAGGGTGACATTGAAGAGCTGACGGCCCTGGCCCACAAGGTCAAGAACGGCAGCCTCTGCGGCCTGGGGCAGACGGCGGCCAACCCCGTGCTGACCACGCTGCGCTACTTCCGGCACGAGTACGAGGCCCACATCAAGGAGAAGCGCTGCCCGGCCCTGGCCTGCGCGGCGCTGGTGTCCTACCGGGTGGACAGCGAGGCCTGTACGGGCTGTACGGCCTGCGCGCGGGCCTGTCCCGTGGGGGCCATCTCGGGGGCGCCCCGGCAGCCCCATAGCATCGACATGGACAAGTGCATCCGCTGTGGCCGCTGCTTCAGCGTCTGCCCCGTGGCGGCGGTGATCAAGTTCTGAAACTGAAGGTTTGGTGAACATGGCCAGCAACGACAACAACAACCGCCCCTTTGACTTCCACTTCGTCCTGGATGGCCAGCAGGTGGGGGCCCGGGAGGGCTGGACCATTTTGGACGCCGCCAAGGCCGCAGGCCTGGGGGACCGGATTCCCACTCTGTGCCACCTGGAGGGCCTGCGCCCCTACACCTCGTGCTTCGTGTGCGTGGTGCAGCAACAGGGGCGGGACAAGCTGATCCCGGCGTGCTCCACCCCCGCGGCCCCCGGACTGGACCTGGTGACGGGCAGCCCGGCCGTGGTGGAGGCGAGGCGGGCGGCCCTGGAGCTGCTGCTGTCGGACCATCCGGCGGACTGCATGGCGCCCTGCACCTTCGGGTGCCCCGCGGGCATCGATGTGCAGGAGTACATCGCGCTGGTCAAGGCAGGCAAGTTCGTGGAGGCGGTCAAGGAGATCAGGAAGCGCAACCCGCTGCCCGTGGTGTGCGGGCGGGTCTGCGTGCGCTTCTGCGAGAAGGAGTGCCGGCGCAGTCTGGTGGATGAGCCTGTGGCCATCAACGCCATCAAGCGGGCGGCCTCGGAGCATTGGGTCACGGCGCCCTACGAGCCCGAAGGGCGGGCCGAACCCAGTGGCAAGTCCGTGGCCGTGGTGGGTGGGGGGCCGGCGGGGCTGAGTGCCGCCTGGTTCTTGATGCTGGCGGGGCACAGGGTGTGCATCTACGAGGCCCGGGAGAAGGCCGGCGGCATGTTGCGCTGGGGCATCCCGGACTACCGGTTGCCCCAGGAACTGCTGGACTTCGAGATTGGCGAGATTGTGCGCCAGGGGGTCGAGCTGCGCTGCGGTGTGAAGGTGGGCCGGGAGGTCTCCCTGGAGGAGCTGACGGCCAGCCACGATGCGGTGTTCCTGTCGGTGGGGGCCCAGAAGGGGTCGCCCGCCATGATTGAAGGGGAGGATGGCCCGGGCGTGCTGCGCGGGGTGGACTTCCTGGGGGCGGTGAAGCTGGGACGCAAGCTGGGCCTGGAGGGCGCCACGGTGCTGGTGGTGGGGGGCGGCAACACGGCGGTGGATGCGGCCCGCACGGCGGTGCGGCTGGGGGCCGGCCATGTGACCATGCTGTACCGGCGCACCCGGGCGGAGATGCCCGCGGACCCCGCCGAGATTGATGCCGCCGAGGCCGAGGGCGTGCGCCTGGAGCTGCTGGTGGCGCCCGTGGAGGTGCTGCGCGAGGGCGAGGCCCTCAAGGGGCTGGTGCTGCGCAAGATGCAGCTTGGCGAGCCGGGGCCGGATGGCCGCCGCAAGCCCGTCCCGGTGGCGGGCAGCGAGCACACCATCAAGGCCGGGGTCATCATCACCGCGGTGGGGCAGCAGGCCGACCTGGCGGGGCTGACGGGGGGCGTGGACCTGGAGCGCTGGGGCACCGTGAAGGTGGACCCGAAGAACCTGGCCTCCTCCCACCCCAAGGTCTTCGCCGGTGGGGATGCAGTGCTGGGGCCCTCCACGGTCATCGAATCCATCGCCCAGGGGCGCAGGGCGGCCCTGGCCCTGGAGCTGTTCCTGCGGACGGGCGAGCGCCGGTACCCCAAGGTGGACTTCGCCCAGAAGCGCGAGCCCTTTGGACCCCTCAAGGCCGACGAGTATCCTCTGGCCCGGCCCGGCAAGCGCCTGGAACTGGAATCCATTCCCCTGGCCCGGCGCCACAGCTTCGACGAGGTCGAGCTGACCCCCGCCGAGCCTGAGACCCAGGTCGAGACCGAGCGTTGTCTGGCCTGTGGCTGCCTCTCCCGGCACGACTGCACCCTGCGGGAGCTGGCCCAGGCCCACGGGATTGACCAGACCGTGGTGGGCAGCAGCCGGATCCTGAAGAAGGACTTCTCCCATCCTCATCTGGCCTTTGATCCCAACAAGTGTGTGCGCTGTACGCGCTGCATCCGCACCTGCGGAGAGCTGCTGGGCGTGCATGTGTTCGGCCTGGTGGACCGGGGCTTCGATTCCCAGGTGGCGCCCTCCGTGGGGCGGCCCCTGGGGTCCACCACCTGCATCGACTGCGGCAACTGCGTGGACGCCTGTCCCACGGGGGCCCTGACCTTCAAGAACCTGGCCCAGCAGCGGCCCTCCAGTTCGGCCCTCCCGGCGGTCTGCGGGCTGTGCGGCGAGGCCTGCGAGACGGAACTTCACGAAGGCCCCTTTGGCTGGTCCGTGAAGCCCGCCTGGGCCCCGGAGGGGCCTGCTTTGCTGTGTGGGTTGGGGCGCTTTGGGGCCCAAGAGGCTGCCCAAAGGCCGGTGGCCAGTTTCCGCCGAAGCGGAGGCCAGCGGGTGGTCTTGGACGACGCCGAGGCCATCAGGGAAGCCCTGGACGGGATGGCAAGGTTGGCAAAAACCCACGGCCCCGGGTCGCTGCTGTTCTGCGTGGGGGCTGACTGTTCAGCGGAGGACAGTGCGGCGGTGCAGGCCCTGGCCCAGTCCTTCGGCGCCCGCTGCCACAGTCTGGCGGCGCTCCTGGGCACCCGGTCAGCCCTGGGGGTTCGGACTCCCATGGCCGAGCTTGCCAAGCTGGATGGGGCTGCTGCTCTTTTCATTCTGGGGGATGCGCTGGCCCAGGCCCGCCCCCCCCTTCGGGCCCGTGTGCGACGCCTTCAGGCGCGTGGGGTTGTGCCCGTCCTGCTGGGGGCGAGGGCGCCCTCCTGGTTGTCCGAAGGTGTCCTCGAACTGCCCGCCACGCCAGAGACGCTTACGGCCGTTCTGGAGGCCGCCAGGGCAGGCGTTTGCGAGACTCAAGGCCCCGTGCTGGCGCTCTTTGCGGCCCAGGGCCCGGGCGCCTGGGGGCGTGGGGCGATTCTTGCCCTGGATGCCTTCCTGGCGGGCCTGGGGCGCGAGGCGGCGCTGATTCCCTATCATCCCCGTGGCAGCGGTGCGGCGCTGGCAGCCCTGGGCCTCACTGCGGGCCTGGACCAACTGCGCCTGGACCTTCGCGCCGGGGCCATCAAGGGGCTGTGGCTCTACGGTGAACGCTGGCCAGCAGCCCTGGCGGGGCGCCTTCCCAGGCCTGAGTTCGTGGTGCAACAGGGGCACCTGGAGGGCAACTCCGGGGACGGGCTTGACCTTCACCTGGATGGCTCCTGGCGCCTGGAAGCGGGCGGCACCTGGCCCCAGGCCGGCGGCGCCTGGTTCGCCAGCCCCGGGAGGGTGGGGCGGGAGTCTCCCCTGCGCGCCGTGTTGGAGGCCGCGGGCTTGTCCTGGGGGGTCCTGAGGCACCCCGAAGCCCCCGCCGAACTATGCCTGCAGTTGGGCACGGACGGCGACTTCGCAGACCTTGACTTCAGGGACCTGGCGGGCCTGGACTCCAGCCTGTCCGGGCCAAAGGAGCCCTTGCCGTGACCAGACGACTGCTGGACTTTCTGCCCAATTTGTCGGGCCTTGGCAAAGCCGACGGCACGGATGAACTGCTGGGCAACCTGCGCCGGCCCAGCCTGTTCTTGGACCGGTTCAGCCTGGAGGACATCCAGTCAGCGGTGCGGCGCTGGGGCATTCACTCGGCCCTGGTGGGCCGCGGGATTGACTACCAGGTCGCCATGGATACCTCCAATCCCCAGCGCCACGAGCTGCGCTTCAGCCTCCCGGACGGGCAACTCCTGGGAGAGCTGGGCCTGGGGGTCCTGGACTACGACCTGGGCAAGCTGTGCCCCTGGAGTCGCGGGGGCAAGGCGCGCCTGCTGGTGGTGCAGTGGATCCGCCTGCAGGATCCCCGGCGGCGCTTTGGCGGCGGCGTGCTGCCCCTGCCCGGCCAGGAGCACCCAGGCCTGGGGGTTGGCCAGCAGGTCATGGGGCTCATCCATGCGGTGGCCGTGGACCTGCACCTGGATGGCGTGATCAACCGGCCCGAGTTCCTTCACAACGCCTTCCTGTACCTGCCCCACTTCCGCTTCGCCCTGCCTGACATCCAGGGGCGTCTGGATGCCCTGCTGCGGGATGTGATGCCCATTCCCGTGGTGGAGCTGGCCTGGGCCATGGAGTCGGGGGCCCTGCGGGACGAGGCGGGGGACACTGCCTTCCAGTGGTTCCGCAGCGAACAGGTCCTGCCCGTGTCGGCCCGCCTCAAGCGCTTCTTCGCCGGGATGCGCTACAAGGCCCTCCGCACGGCCTCCCGGAAGCGGGCCTCCTTCTCCGTCGACCTGGCAGGGCTGGAGCGCACCATGGAAGACCTGCGCCGGCGCTTCGGTTAGGGGCTGGGGGGAGCTTTGGGGGTAAGTCCCCACGGCCTGGGGCCCCGGCAACCAGTTTTTGGCTTTACCCCAGGGCCTGGGATCCCTATCCTAGGCGTCTGTTGAATTGGAGGCTTGCCATGCTCGTCCTCTCTCTGCTGTTGCTAAGTTTCCTGGACCTCCAGGCATCCACCGTACCCGTGACTGGTTGCGAGATTCCGGCGGACCAGTTCTGCCAGGAGCAGCTCCTGCAAGTTGATCAGCTTGTCCGGATGGGCAAGGAGCCCCAGGGCCAGAACTGGTTTGACCCCGAGGCCGTCCGTCGCCAGAGCCTGGGCAAGGAGCCCCCCATTGCCTGCCTGGAGGCCAGTTTGGACGACCGGGCCCAGGGCCTGATCATTGCCCCTCCCGAGGCCTCCTTCGTCTGTCTTGAGGGCAAGCCCTCCGCCTGTCTGTTCTGGGACGGGGAGCAGGGCAGGGTGGACCTGACCGCGGACGAGGTGGAGGCCATGAACCGGGACGAGAAGCCCGTGACCCCGGTCCAGAAGGTCCTCCTGGCCCTGAAGACCGATGGCCGCATGCTGAAGTCCGGTGACGAGGTCCGGGGGATCTGGCACCAGCCGGGCAAGGGCATTCCAGCCTTGAAGACCAACGCCATCACGCTGTTGGCCGACGGGACATGTCCCACCGGAGCGGATCTCCTGGGGCTGTTGACGGCCATCCCTGACACCGCCACCGTGGCCCTGGCCCTGAGCAACTGCAAGGTGGAGGCCGGGCTTCTGGAATCCCTGGCGGATTTCGGGCCGCGCTTCCGGGGCCTGCGGCTGGACCGCGTCCAGTTGCCCCCCCGGGCCTGGGCCGCCGTGGCCCAACTGCGGGGCCTCCAGTCCTTGGAACTGCTGGGGCTGAACCTCAGCGTCTTCCCGGCCTTCCGGGTGGTGCCCCGGCTGCGCTCGCTGGTCATTGGCGGCACCCAGGAGACCCAGGTGGGCGGCACCCTGCTGCGGGCCATTCTGAGCAGTTCGGGGCTTCGTAACCTGGCCTTGAATCAGGTCAGCATCTCCGAGCGGGATCTGGGCCTGCTGTTCAGCCAGGGCCCGGCCCTGGTGCACCTGGACCTTTCTGGCTCCACCCTTTCCCCGGGCCCCTTCGTGGAGCTGTACCTGCTCCAATCGCTCCGAAGCCTGGGGCTTGCCAATACGGCCGTGGACGACAGCTTCGTGATGTCCCTGTCCAGGCTTCAGCGCCTTCGGAGACTGGATGTGTCGGGCAGCGCCCTGACGGAGACCGGGCTCAGCAATCTGGCCTTTCGGGCAACCCTCAAGGAATTGGGCCTGCCGGACCTGGCGGATGCCAAGACCCTGGCCGAGTTGCTGGTCATCCCGGAGCTGATGCGGGTGTCCGCGGGACCCCGGTGCGCCCGGCCCGAGGCCCTCGCCATCCTGCGGCGGATGCAGAAGCTGCAGGACCTGGAGCTTCGCGGCGCCACGGTGGTCCGGGAGGCCGCCCAGTGGTTTGAGGCCTGGGCCGGCCTGCGCTTCCTGGCCATTGCCGGGGTGGCCTCTGGCGTGGACACAGTGCTGGCCAGAAACCCCGCCCTGGTGGTAAGGTACCGACCGTTGGAAAATCAATAGTCGCCGGGTGTCATGGGTCTGCTGCTTCAACTGGTCTTGCTTGCCGCCGTGTGGTCGTCTCCTGAGGAGGACCTGCGGCTTTCTGCCACCGACCAATACAACCAAAGCATGGCCTGGCATTCCTCCCTCCCCGGGGGCCCCAAGGCCGCCTCCATGGAAGACTCCGGCCGTCTGGCCGAGTTGTCCCTCAGTGAGGTCCTGGCAGCCCTGGCCCTGAAGCCCGGCATGTCCGTGCTGGATCTGGGGGCGGGCAGCGGTTACTACTCGGTGGGCCTTGCCAGGGCGGTGGGGCCTGGGGGGCTGGTCTATGCCGCGGACACGGACCCTGCCATGCTCGAACTGGTGCGCTCCCGGGCCCTGGCTGAGGGTCTTGAGAATCTCCAGCCCCTGGCGGTCCCCCGGGCCCCCTCCAGCACCAACCCCTACGCTGTCATCCAGGTGGACCGGGTGCTGCTGAACAGCGTGGTGGATGTGGTGCCCTCACCGCGGGAACTGTTCGTCCAGGTTGCCGCACTGCTCAAGCCCGGGGGGCGGGTGGTGGTGGTGTACCCCCGTCTTTACCCGGACTTTTCGCCCACCGCGGACCTGCCCTGCGCCAAGGCCAGGGACTGGGTGCGGCAGTTGCCCTCCGGGTCGCCCTTCGAGGCGGCCTTCCGGGACGCTGGGTTGCCCAGTAACGGCAACTCTGCCTGCCCCACCGGCGGGTTTGCCCGGGCCCTCAACAGCCTCTTGGCGGACCAGGCCTTCTTCCCCCGCTTCGCGGCCCTGACCAGGGCACTGGGGGGGGGCCCAAACGCCCTCCTGGAGTTGAACTCCACGGAGGAAGCCAGGGGCGTGTTCCGGGCCGCCTTCCTGCAGCAACAACTGGCTTCTGGCAAGCCTCGGGCGGGCACCCTGCGGGTCCTGACCTGGTCGGCCCTGGTGGGCACCTTCGGGCTGGAGTCCCAGTCCTGGGGTTATGCCCTGGGCCGTGGGATCTACCTGCCCCGGGAGGCGCTGGTGAAGCTGGCCCAGGGGGCGGGGCTGAGACTGGAAGGCAGCCTGGATCAGGTGCCGCGGTACCTCGTGTTGGTGTTTGGCAAACCGGAGGCAAGCCAGTGAAGCCAGGAAACCCACGGTCCCTTGGAGGCGTTGCGGGCCTGCTTTGCTGCGTCCTGGTGGCGGGCCTGATGCTGGGGTGTGGGGACCAGCGCGGCCTGGCGCCGCCCAGGCCGGCCCCTTCCGCGGAGCTGCAGCCGTCTCTGCGCTTCGTCAGCAAGGCCTCGCCCCAGTTCGCCTGGGAGAAGGGGGCGCCAATCCAGGCGCTGCTCAAGGCCCTGGACCTCAAGCCTGGCCAGCGGGTGCTGGTGCTGGGTGCGGGGCTGGGTTACTTCGAGTATCCCCTGGCCCGGGCCGTGGGGGCCGAGGGTCTGGTCCGCTTGGTGACCCCGGATTCTCTCCAGCCTGAGATCCTCAACTACCAGGCCAAAAGGTCCGGCCTGCCCTGGCTGCAGGCCCACTATCTTGCCCCGGGGCAGTGGGAGGGGCCGGGCCTGGAACCCCGCACCTATGACCTCTGCCTGTGGTTCAACTCCTTCAACCTCCTGGCCCTGGACCCGCGCTTCGGCCAGACCCTCAAGGGGGCCCTCAAGCCCGGCGGCAGGCTGGCTGTGTTGGCGCCCCTGGCCGCACCTCGGTTTGGCTTGGACTCGGGCTGGTCGCCCGCCCTGGTGGCCGGAGTGTTTCAGGTCCTGGGGCCCGACTTTCCGGTCCTCAAGCGCCTGCCGGAGGGCCTCCGAACTTGTCTTGAGGGGGCTCTGTCGGTGCCGGATTCGGGGGTTCAGGCCTGCCTTGACGACGGCTTCCTGGTAGCCCTGAACAGGCTTCGTCAGGACAGCTCGCTGTTCTTCGCCCTGAGGCGCTTCCTGCCCTGGGTGCAGTATCATTCGGAGCTGGGCCAGCGGCTCTCCAATGGGGACCTGGTTCACCTGGGCTGGCTGACCTACAACCTGTTTGAGAGCGTGGATGTGGAGGACGAGGCCAGCCCCCAGACCTCCCCCGAGATTGAATACCTGAACACCCTCCTGTTGGCCTCGCTGTTCGCGGTGGACAACCCGGGGGCTCACCCGGAGGCCGGCGCCGGACCCCTCGCGGCCCGCCCCGCTTCGGCGTCCTATCTTTGGCACACGCTGTGCGACGACCAATGCAGCCGGGCCCGCCTGGCGCAGTGGTTCAGCCACACCCGTACGGAGTCCCTGTTCAGCGACTACGACCTGGTCGTTTTTGAAAGACTGGAGTGAGCCATGGGAATGCTTTGGTGGTTCCTGCTGGCGGCGCTTGTTGGGGGGGGCGAGGGGGCCCAGGCCACAGGGGACAGCCAGTTCCAGTTGGTGGCCGCAGCGGAGCGCCTGGCCAACCTGCCGGTGCCCGTGCTGCTGGATGCCCTGGAGATTCAGCCAGGGTCAGTGGTGCTGGATTTGGGGGCCGGGGTGGGGCTGCTGACGGAGGGGCTGGTGGCCCGAGTGGGCCCCACGGGGCGAGTCATTGCCACGGAGATTGATGCCCCGTTGGTGGCCCGCTTGCAGGACCTCAAGGCCCGGAAGAAGCTGACCAACCTGGAGGTCTGGCAGGTCCAGGCCCTGGGGGTGGACCCGGCCTATGCCAAGGCGCGGTATGACCTGGTGGTGCTGGTGGGAGTCTACGAGTTCCTGGTGGACCCCCGGGAGTTCTTCCGCCTGTTCAGGCCCTACCTGAAGCCTGGAGGGCGTCTGGTGATCGTCCATCCCAAGCCCTATCCCGCCCTGTCCGTCAACCGCGCCCTGGACCTGTCCCACCTGGCGCAGGTGCTGGAAAGCGAAGGGGAGAGTTCGCCCCTCCTGGGCGCCCTGTCCAAGGCCAGTCTCGAGGGCCTGCGTCGGGGCCAACCCTTCGAGGTCGGCAGCTATGGGCTGCTGATTGACGAGTTGAACCGGGCCCTGGCCGATCCGGGCTTCACCCGAGCGGTATTGCAGTACTACACCGCCCGGGACGGCATGGGCCTGGATGGACTCCTCCGGGATGTGGAGGCCCACAACCGGCCCCTGTTCCGTTGGGCCCTGAACCGGTTCGCCGGGGCCGTCTACAAGCCCGTGGACCAGCTTGATTCCTTCGAGAAGAAGGGCGTGTGGATCATCAATTGGATCATCCTGGCCTCTCGCTACGCCAAGCCCGACGAGGTCATGTCCGGCTATGTCATCCGGGAGGACCCGCTGCTGTCGCCTCTGGATGTGAAGAAGGACCTGTTGGAGTGCGGCTTCAAGTACCTGGGACTGGATGGGTCACTGCATTTCTACGATATCCTCAAGTTCGTCTCCGAGGAGCCGGCGCGCTAGTTCTTCACCACCAGCAGAGTCTGCAGGTCAGCAAAGGGATCCCCCACCTGGGTCTGGGTGAGGCCCTCAGCGGCCAGGGCCTTGGCGACGAAGTCCCTTTGGTAGGGCAGGTCCTGTTGCAGGGGCCAGCGCCAGGTCTCCATGGAGAGCCCAAGCAGGGTCCGCAGGAGCAGGTGGTTCACCTGCCTGATGGCCAACTCGGAGTCGGGGTCCGGGGCGGCGTAGGGGGGGTAGAAGGCTTCGCCGTACTCGCTGACCAACCACTGCAGGGCGGCCCCGTCGGCGGCACTCATAAACACTTGAAGTTCTGATGAATAACCAGTTGATTTGTTGTAGTATTCATCCAATGCAGCAAACAGCTCAGCGGAGCCCAGAGCACGGTTCAGGTCGGTGGCCAAGGAGACCCCGAAGGCCCGGTCTGCGGTGCATTCCTGCCTCTCCCGGCAGGCCTGAAGGGCTGCCCTTACGGGTTGCCCAAGCAGGGGCATGAGGGGATGGTCCGGGGGGAGGGCGGCCAGCCTCTGGAGGGTCCGGGAGGGAGACCAGGTCATGTCCGGGTGGAAGTCAAACAGGGGCTTGGAGAACAGCAACAGCAGGCGGCCTCCTGGGGCCAAGGTGCGGGCCAGATCCCTGGCGAAGTCGGGCTGGCCAGGGGTCCAGGGGCCGAATCCCAAGGCCAGCACCAGGGGGCGACCAGGGGAGGCGGCGAGGGCCTCGGCAGGGGCCTGCCCGAGTTCCCGGAGGGAGAGCCTGGCGAGACCCTGGCTGGCCTTTTGATACTCCAGGATGCGGGTGTGGGTGGGGAGGAAGGTGACACAATCCACGGGGACCTGGGGGTTGAGGCGCGCCAGGGTGGTGCAGAAGAAGCCGCCCGTGTCACCCAGCACCAGGAGGCCCTCGGGGGGCAGGGGGCCCAGCAGGTCAAGGAGGGTGGCAAAGCCTGGGGTCAGCTCGGGCCGGAAACCGGGGGGCACCTGGTCCGAGTAGCCGAGGATCTGCTGGGATGGGGGCAGGAGGGCCGGGGAAGGGAGTCCCTTGGGGGCCGGTTCGCAGGCCACCAGAAGCAGCAGGGCCAAGGCTGTACCGAGGCTTGGGGAAGGCTTCATGGCGTGGGGCCTCGCTCCTTGATGGTCCACTCGTAGCGGAAGTCGGGTTTCAGTCGGTCCGGCAGGTCGTCGGGGAGCCTGGCCACCGACAGCAACACCTTGGGGCCCTGGAATGTGACCAGGATCTTCCCGCCAAAGGTCCCGTCGGCCAGCAGTTCCGTCCAGGGTGGGCTAAGCAGGGTGACCTGGTCGGGGAGCACGCCCTGGTCCAGTTCATGGAGGAGGAAGGCGGCATGGACGCGCAGGAAGCGCAGCATCGTCCGCTGAGACAGGTAGCCGTAGAGGACCGCCTGGAGGGGGAAGCCCCAGGGCTTGCTGTCCTGGGTAAGCAGGAAGAAGGGCAGGCCCCGAGCCAACCCGAAGGCCCGCAGGGACTTGAAGAGCCGGAAGAACTGGCTGCTCTCGGCGGCAAGGGCCTGTTCGGTCACAATCATTCGGTTGAAGTGGGCCAGGCAGTCCAGGTCTGTGGAGGCGGCCTCACAGTGTTGGATCAGATCGGCCGAAGCCGCGGTGATTGCAAGGTAGACGAAGATCACCGAGGAGGGGCCCGGCAGGGGTGGGGTGGGGGGCCGGGGTCGGGACGGAGGGCGGTCCCCCGGGGGGGCGGCTACGATGGGAGCCGGGAGGGCCCTGGGGGGGGTCCAGTCCAGGCCGAAGAATTCTGGGAGAAAGGCCATATGCAGCATGTCCATCCGGTCCGCCACCAGGAGGCTGGCGGGGGAGGGTTCGGCGGCAATCAGCAGGCCGGTTTCCGTAACAAGTTGCTGGAGTTGCTGCCTGGTGAGGACCCCATCGTCCAGCATCTGGCCCAGATTCGGGTAGGCGTAGTCCAGCCAATGCTGGGAGGCTACGGAGGCCTGGCGAAGGGTAACCCAGCCCTTGGCCATGGACTGGGAGAACAGGGCCAGGTCCAGGCCCAACTCGAGGGCCTCCTGGTATTGACCGTTGGCCACCTGGTGCCTGTGGAGGATGCCCAGGCCAGCCAGCAGGACATCCAGGCCAGGCAGGTCCTGGGCAGGCATGATGCCCAGCCTGAAGGGCGTGCAGGAGGACGAGTATCTGGTCAGGCGCTGTAGCGTGGCGGCGGACTCGAGACAGGCCTGGGCGGCGGGGGCCGTGTCCAGGACATCGGCGGGAAACAGGGGGTCACCGCCGGGGCGCACCTTCGACGCCATGGTGGCCATCCTGCACTGCTCCTTGGGGCCCGGGCCGTAGCCGAACAGATCAAGGTACTCCTGGGTGGGGTCGCCCGTCAGGGCCTCCCCGCGAAGGACAGGGTGTTGGCAGCGGGCGGCTCGCATCTCCGCCAGGTGGCTGGCCACCACGCTGTTGAGCCACTTGAGGTCCTCCGGGCGGGGATCCCAGATGGTGCGGCCAGGGTTCCGCTGGAACCCCATCAAGGGAGCAGGCGCTTCCTCCTCCACGGGTGGCGGCGGAGAGGGCCTTCGTTTGGCCGCTGTCGGGGCGGTTGGGGCCAAGAGAAGCAGGGTCAACAGGGATAGCATCACGGCGGGTATCATGTCGGTGGACCCTCCAGTTTCCGGGGTATTGTGCCCCAGGTGCGGGTTAGAGGTAAAGGCCTTCATGCATTCCCCCCGAAGCCCCCCAAGGAGAAGATAGGGGTTGACGCCCAAGGGCCTGTAATGGCATAGAGTTGCCTTGGTTTTCCACGGGAACTGGAGGGGCCACCACATGCTCAGCCGATGCTGCCACCGAATCTCCGCCGGGCTTGTGCCGTTGCTCCTGGCCGCCTTCCTGGGCCTGCCCTCCTGTTTCAGCGAAGAAGACTACTCCGGGTGCCCCTTCACTCCCTCCCAGCAGAAGGCCTGCACGACCCAGGCAGGGGACAATGTGGAGGGCATCAACTGTGTCATCAATGAGCACCCCGAGTGCGTGGACGGCATCTGCATCATGTACCAGGGCGCCCAGCCCTTCTGCTCCAATCGCTGCGTGGACGACAAGGACTGCGCCGAGGGCGGCGTCTGCGTCCAGTTCACCATGGACTGCGGGGTCAATGGCACGGACTGTGCCAGTTACTGTGTGCTCCAGGAGTTGGTTGAAGCCGAAGAGATCTAGAATTGCTCCCACCGGGACGGTAAGCCCATGCCAGCAAATCTGACACCGGACTACCACTGCGCTGAAGAGAAATTTCGCAAGGCCGCCACGGACGAAGAGAGGGTTGCCGCCCTGGAGGAGATGCTGCGCGTCATCCCCAAGCACAAGGGCACCAGCCACATGCAGGCGGACCTCAAGACGCGGCTGTCCAAGCTGCGGAAGGAGGCGGGGCGCAAGAAGGCCCCGGGGCGCAAGTCGGGGCACTTCGTGGAGGCCGAGGGCATAGGGCAGGTCTTCCTGCTGGGGCCTCCCAACTCGGGCAAGTCGACGCTGCTGGACCTGTTCTCCAAGGCCGCCCCCAAGATCGGCGACTATCCCTTCACCACCAGGACCTTCCAGCCGGGCATGCTGCGCCACCAGAATGTGTGGATTCAGCTTGTGGACATGCCGCCCATTTCCCGGGAGTTCATGGAGACCTGGGTGCCCTCCGTGGCGCGCTACGGGGATCTGGCGCTGCTGGTGCTGGACCTGTCCTCCGACGAGGTGCTGGACCAGGCCCAGGAGGTGCTGGACCTGCTGAAAGAGGGCAAAGTGTCCCTGGCAGGGGAGGGCGAGGAGTTCGGGCAGATGGACTCGGGGATGGCGGTGCTGCGGACCCTGCTGGTGGGGATGAAATCGGGGGCGCCGGGGGCTGACGAGCGCCTGGCCATGCTGCGGGAGTTGCTGCCCACCTACAAGGTCTACACGCTGGACTCCCAGGACCCCTCCACCCAGGAAGGGTTCTCCGCCGCCGTCTACGCCATGCTGGACAAGGTGCGGGTCTACGCCAAGCAGCCCGGGAAGCCAGCGGACAAGGCCGAGCCCTTCGTCCTGGACCTGGGGGCCACGGTGATAGAACTGGCCGAGAAGATCCACCGGGACCTCGCCCAGCGCTTCCAGTTCGCCCGAATCTGGGGCGAGGGCAAGATAGACGGCCGCAAGGTCAACCGCGACTACATCCTCGAGGAAGAGGATGTGGTGGAGTTGCATGTAGGGTAGCGGAAACCCAATGTCCCCTACCAAATACCCTTCCCCCTGTGGGGGAAGGTGGCCCGAATGTCCCCTACCAAATACCCTTCCCCCTGTGGGGGAAGGTGGCCCGAAGGGCCG
>CAZMEC010000046.1:0-17386 GCA_964565265.1 uncultured Myxococcales bacterium | reverse complement strand
TGACTGGCGCCCGTGGTCCTTCGTCCATTGTCCATCCGGGGCCCCGGGTCCATCTTGTCCATCTTGTCCATGATGTCCATCCCCCGAAACCCCAGCCGTAGCAAGCGCCACCCTTGGGTCGGTGTCCATCCGGGGCCCCGGGTCCATCTGGTCCATGATGTCCATCTGGTCCATCTGGTCCAGGCTTGCGTCGGCCGGTGGGGTGGCTTTGGTGGCTAGGGTTCGGACAGGACCTCAAACTCGTCAAGGGATATGCTCAGGAACTTGGTGTTGATCATCCTGAGTTCGATGGTCTGGGCGCCGGTGACGGAACCCAGGGACACGGTCTTGCGCTTCCAGGCTGCTGTGGCGGGGCAGATGTCCCGGTTGACCTCTACCAGGGTCGTGGCTCCCACCGCTATCTGCACCTTGAAGTCCATGGTGGAGGCCCACTTGCAGTAGTACCAGAAGGAGAAGCTGGGCTTCTTGGCCCCGGCGGGTATGGTCACTGGGATCTGCATGTTGATGTTCTTGGCGCTGCCGCTGTATTTCAGGCATTTGGCCCCCAGCGCCCCTTGGGATCCGTCCACGGTGTAGGGGTTGGGCGCGCTGAAGCTGGAGTAGGTGATGCCATCCCCGCTGTAGGGCTGGCCCGAGGTGCCCGTCTCGAAGGTCACGACCTTGACCTCCGTGGCGGCGTTGCACTTGGGCAGTGTGGGGGCCGCGAAGCAGAGGTTCTTGAAGGTGCACTCGTCATTGCCCTGGCAGCAGGTCGCGCAGAAGCACTTGTTGCTGGCGTTGCAGGTGAAGCCCTCGGTGCAGGTGCCGCAGGAGCCGCCGCAGCCATCGTCGCCACAGTCCTTGTCGGTGCAGCTGGGGGTGCAGCACTGGTTGTTGAAGCAGACCTTGGTGCCGCCGCCGCACTGGGGGGTGCTGGTGCAGCAGCCGGGCACGGCGGTGTGGCTGCAGAAGGGATTGGTGAAGGTGCAGGCGTCGGTGGTGCAGGGGTCGGAGTCATCGCAGTTGCTGGTGGTACCCGGGTTGCACACCGCCCCCAAGCCGCACTTGTCCCCCACGGTGCAGGCGTTGCCATCCTCGCAGGGGCTGTCCGTGGACTTGGCGGGGAACTCGCAGCCAAGCTCGGGATTGCAGGAATCGGTGGTGCAGTCCTTGTTGTCCTTGCAGGTCAGCGTGGTGCCGCCGGTGCAGACTCCGTCGGCGCAGGTCTCGTTCAGGGTGCAGGCGTTCTCGTCGTCGCAGGGGAGCCCCCCGCCCACCGCCGTCAGCGCACAGGACCCGTCCGCCGGGTTGCAGGTATTCTTCTTGCATTCCGTGTCCCCGGTGCTGGGGCAGGTCTTGACCGTCGCCGGGTCAACCTTGCAGGTGTAGGGGAAGACGACCTTGTCGCAAACCAGCGTGCCGTTGCAGGCATTGCCGTCTTCCTTGACCAGGCAGTCCGCGTTCTCCTGGCACTCGCAAACCATGGTCTTGATGACACAGGTCTTGGCGTCGTCGCAGGTGGCCGAACTGACGCAGGCGGCGGGGCTGGTCTTGTTGGGATAGGCGCAGGTCGTGCCGGACACCGCGGGGGCGTGGAGGCAAGCGCCGTCCAGCGGGTTGCAGCTATCCACGGTGCAGTCGTTGTCGTCGGCGCAGTTCACAAAGGGCGTGCCCTTGCAGTTGCCGTCGGCGTCACACACATCGTCCCGGGTGCATTCACTCAGGTCGTCACAGTCGGCGTTCACCGAGGGCAACTGGCCGCACTCCCCGGTGTCGATGTCGCACATCCCCAGGGTGCACTCGTTTTCGTCCTCGCAGTTCTTGGGGAAGCCTGTGCAGCCCAGATCCCCGCACTTGTCGCCCTCCGTGCAGGGGTCGCCGTCGTCGCATTCGGCGTTGGTCTCCGCGGGGGTGTTGAGGCAGTTGCCCGTGGTTCCATCGCAGGAGTCCGCCGTGCAGGGTTTGTCGTCGTCGCAGTCCTTCAGGGAGCCCCCGCCGCAGAGGCCCTCAGCGCAGGTGGTGCCCAGGGTGCAGGGGTCCAGGTCGTCGCAGGCGTTCCCCTCATTGGCCGGGGCGGGATCACAGATACCCGTGGCCGCGTTGCAGGTGAAGGTGCCGCACTCCGAGTCCTCGGGGCACTGGACGGGCTCCTGGCCCAGGAGGCAGGAGCCTGCCTCGCACCTGCTGGTGCCGTTGCACAGGTCTCCGTCGTCGGGGCAGTCTTCCGGGCCGTCGCACTCGGGAATACAGGTGTCCGTCTCGGCGTCACAGATGGGGTTGCCGGGGAAGGAGAGGCCACAATCGGCTGCCTCCTCCAGGGCCCCGGCGGTGCAAAGACGGAAGTCCTTGGCCCCGGTGCAGATGAAGCCGCCGTCCACAAGCTCCACCACGGGATTCTCGCCGTCCTGGAAGAGGCAGGCCTCGGCCTCGGCGGTGCACTGGCTGGTGCTGCCACCTTCCACGGGGGCGCAGGTGCCGGACAGGCAGGTGGCGTCGTCCGTGCAGAGCTCGCCCGCAGCGCAGGCGGCCTCATCGATCTGTTTGTCGCAGTTGTTGTCCCGGCCGTCGCAGACCTCAGTGTCCGGGTCGTCCGGGACGCAGGGGATCTCGTGGCCGTAGCCACCCACGAAGATGGAGAAGTGGCTGACCTGCACCAGCGCCCTGGCCCCCGCCAGATCCAGGATGTGGGGCAGGGACTCCCAGGGGGCGTTGCCATCGGGGCTGGTCCACACGGTGAAGTCCGTGGCGCCCTTCTCGGCCAGCAGCGCGGTATCCAAGGGGAACTCAATCAGCAGCGGGGCGGCGAAGACCTGGCCCGAGGGGCCGAACTCCACATAGGGGCCCGCCGGCGTGAACCAATCCCCCGCGTCAGCGGTAACCTCGGCGGCCGTGATGGTGACCTGGGCGGCCAGGGCCCCGGGGGGCACTGACACCTTGGGCCCAACGGTGAAGTAGAACACGCCGCCGGTGGCATCCACATCGTGCTCGTCGGCCACATTCAGAGTGTCCTTGGGGGTATCTGTCCCGGTGTCGACGAGTTCGGTGCCATCCTTCGTATCGACCGCGTCCGTGGGCAGGGTGTCGGTGGGCCCAGTGTCCACCCCGTCCTTCACCTCAACGGTGTCCTGGGGCAGCGTGTCCACCGGCGCGGTATCACCGTTGACATCCGCGTACACCAGGATCTTCTTCTCGACCTTCTGGAGGCAGGCTGGCAGGCCAAGAAGGAGCGTCGAAATCAGAATCAGGGAGGCAGCTTGCAGCGACTTCTTCATATGGTCCCCCATGGCCTAGAAACTGCACGAGGCGTTGACGCCCCAGGTGTCTTCGCCCCGCCGAGTCGGCAGGGTCAATCCAAAGAACGGCAGGTCGCCGTCCAGGAGCAGCCAGGCAATCCCGCCGCCCACCAGGAGGGCCCCGGCGCCGTAGAGGCCGTAGGCCGCGTAGGCCTTGTTGGCAGCTCCATCGTACAGACTGTCAAAGCGTTTGCTGTAGTCGGGCAGCGTCGGGGCCAGCCCGTCCGCCTTCTTGGCGTCGTCCAGGGCCACCAGGTTCAGGTACACACCCCCCGCCGCAGCCAGCACCCCGGAGCCCATGAGGACCCAGGGCCAGGGATTGGCGCCAGGCGCCTCAAAGCTTTTGCTGACGGCCCCCCCATTGGTGGTGCCGGGGCGGGTCTGGGCGGTCTTGGCAGCGGGCCTGGCCACCGGCTTGGGGCTGACCTTGGGCTGGGGCTTGGGCTCCTCTTCCCTGGCAGCCACTGGGGGCCGGTCGTCGTCCTCTTCCCTTGCCGCGGTGCGGGGCTCGTCGTCCGCTTCCCTTGCCGCGGTGCGGGGTTCGTCGTCCGCTTCTTCGTCGTTGGCCGCCGCGCGGGGTTCGTCGTCCGCTTCTTGGTCGTTGGCCGCGGTGCGGGGTTCGTCGTCCGCTTCTTGGTCGTTGGCCGCGGTGCGGGGCTCGTCGTCCGCTTCTTCGTCCCGGGCCGCAGCCTGCTCTGCCTGGGGCTTCTCTTCCTGGGCCGCCACCACGGGCTGCTCCGCTTTGGGCTGCTCCGCTTTGGGCTGCCGGGCCACCATCGGTTTGGGGGCGGGTGCGGGCTCCGCCAAGGGTGCCCGCTGGCCTCCCTCCAGGCCCGTGTCCTCCGCCGCCGAGAGTTGCTTCAGGCTGTCGGCCAACTCCCTGCGGTTGGCCCCCGGGCTGTCCGTCCAGATCTGGTTCAGAGGGCTACCCGCCATGACCACTGTGGGCAGGGCCGGACCCTGGTCCGCCGGGAGCGCAGCCGCCCCCAGTTGACTGTCCCCGTACACAATCAGGGCGCCGGAGCGTTCGGCAGCGCCGGGTCCCCGCTCCTCCACCAGGCCCATGAACGCCGTAATCGCGCCCCTGGCTGCCTCCCCCTTGGAGGTCAGCATGGGGAAGTGCACGGCCTCCGCCACGGAGGCAAAGGCCAGGTTCTTCTTGACCTTGCCCAGGGCCCGGAAGCGCGCCAGGGTCTCGTCCCGGGCCACATCCTGCTGCCCAACAATCAACAGCGTGGGGAGGTTGATGGAGGAGACTCTGCGCTCCAACTCGGGGAAGGAGTCCTGTAGGTCCGTCTGGGCCAGCAGCCCCCAGGGGGGGAAGAACTCACCCACATCGAGGGCCTGCCGGGCGTCCGAGGCCAGGGCGGCCAGTTCGGCGCGGCTGCGGTACATCAGGAAGACCTGCTGGGTCATGAGGCTACGGTCCGCCTCAAGCTGCCGAAGCTGCCCCTTCCAGTAGTTGGACAGGCGCCCTTCCGTGGCGCTGGCGGCCTTGTTCAAGATGGCCGGGTCGGGCCAGGGGGCGTCCATGATCACCAGGCCCCGGACCCCCGCTGTGGACTCGGAGGCGTACCAGATGGCGGCGTAGGCAGCGGTGGAGTGGCCCACCAAATAGACCTGCTTCAGGCCCAGGTTCTCCCTCACGGCGGCGATCCTTGCAGCGGCCCTGCCCAGGCAACTGGCCAGCGGCTGGCTGGCCCCGGACTTGGCCTGGTCACAGCCGTCGAAGCCCATGACCACGATCTGGGATTTCCCTGCCAGGGGGCCGATGAAGGTCTGCAGCCAACCCGCCCGCAGGGGATCCCCCGGGACCAGCAGCAGCAGCTTGCGGTCCCCATCCGCGTCGCCAGCGATGACCACGGTCTCCTTGCCGGTGGGCAGGGTCAGCTCCTTGAGCATGGAGGGCGGCAAAGGCTTCCGGCGCCCGATGGAGGCGGCCAACTCCTGCCAGTCCTCCACGGAGCGGTCGGTCTCCGAGTAGCTCATGGCCCGCAGGGCCTTGGTGGCCGCGGTCACCACATCCGGGCGCCGATGGGACAGCTGGGCTGCCACCATGGGGATGTGCTCCGTGCCGCCCATCCAGGCCATGGCCTGAAGCACCGCCAGGCGAATCTCCCAGCGGTCGTATTGCAGCATCTGCAGGAAGGAGGGCACGGCAGACCGCTCGCCAAGCTTGAAGAGGGCCTCCACCGCGCGGACCCGGACCATGATCTCGGGTTCCTCCTCGGCGGCCTTGAGCAGGTGGGGGACCAACTCCTTGGCGCCCGAGTTGACCATGGCGTCCACGGCCTCCAACTTCAGCCGCTCGTCCCCCGTGAGCAGGGCCTTGACCAACAGCTCCCGGGCCGTGGGGTCCTGGTACAGGGCCGCCACCCGCAGGGCGCCAATCTTGGCATCCGTGTTGCCCCCCTCATAGAACTTGACCAGCGCAGGCAACACCTGGGGATCACGATAGAAGGAGAGGAACCGGAGGGCCAACTCGCGCAGCTTCTCGTGTCTCGCTCCCAACAGGGAGACCACCTCGGGGGCCGCCGCAGGCCCCAACTTCATGAGAGCCTCCATGGCGGCGGGGGCACGGGCCACATCCCCGTGTTTGAGCAGCATCAACAGGGCCGGCACGGCGGGCTGGCCGATGGCCACCAGGGCGTCAATGGAGGCCTGCTGCTGGTCCTTGATGTAGATGGCCTGGATGAGCACCGGAGGCAGGATGGCCCCAAGCCTGGGGTCCCGGGCACCGATGAACCCCATGGTCTTCAGCAGCCCCAGGCGCAGCACCAGATTGGACGCGCTGGCCCGGGTGGATTCGTTGCGATAGATGGCCAGGGCCCCCGAAAGGCAACGGGCAGGGCAGCGGTCCGCCACCAGAGTCCCCGCCAGATCCCGCACCTCACTGGAGGGATCTCCCAGGAGGGCCACCAGGCGCCGGTCCTCGTCGGGCAGGCTGCGGCCCCGGGCCTGGAACCACTTGAGGGCGAAGAGGCGGACCTTGGGATTGGCGCTGCCAAGGAAGGCAGCCATGGGCTGAGCTATGACCGCGGGCTGGTCAATGGACGCAAGGGCCTGGGCGGCGTCAGCCTCCAGGAGCCGATCCTTCGAGGCCTGGACCAGCAGGGGCACGGCCTTGACCCCGAAGCGTCCCAGGAGGGCGACCAACTCGGCCTGGTTCAGGGCCGACAATTCACTTCCAAGCATCTTCCCAAGCTGGGGCAGCACCGGGTCCCCCAGCCGCAGCAACTCCCTTGAGGCAGCCTCTTTCTGCAGGGGATCGGCCAGGTTCAGCACCAGGGTCCTCACCTCGGCGGAGACCTGGGGGGAAGGCCCGGCCGCCCAGGCCGAATGCGCCAGAAGAACCAGGAACAGCCCGATCAGTGTTTTTCCCATGGGATGACCGCCCCCCAAATAACCGTGTGCAGACCGTCTCAGCCTACAGGACCATTGCTGACCGTCAATTCGTAGGACTCGCAGGACACCGGCTGGCCATCCCTGCGGAAGACCTTAATGTAGTAGGTGGCAGAGTGGTCCTGGCAGCGATGCCGGCTCGGCGAGGTGCTCTCGCCTTCCAGGGCGCAGCCGCACTCACCCCCCACCTCCCCTTCCATATATACAGGCACGAAGAAATCAACATAGTCGTCAAACACCTGCAACTCGGACGCCAGCAGCCCGTTGCAGCTACCCTTCCAGAGGGCAAAGGCCAGGGCCCCGCCGGGGTTGCTGGTGAAGCGCACCTTGAAGTGGAAGCGGTTGCAGTCCGTGGGGTTGGGTTCATCCACGGCCCGGACCTTGAACCAGTCCGTGTCCCCGCCGGGCAGCAGCTTGCCCGCCCCGATCTTGATGGCGCCGTTGTCCGGCAGGTCCCCCAGGTCCGTGGGATACTGCTCGCAGGACTGCAAGGGCACATCCCCGGCGCTGTCGTCACACTCGCAGCCATTGGTGAAGACCTTGTCCAGGTCGTAGAAGTCCTTGTTGCAGGCCACCACGGCGCAGCTACCCAGGCAGCCCGCCACGCCCCCCGGTACGGCCGGGCACTCGCTCAGGGCCGGGCCATCGTCCAGGGACCCGTTGCAGTTGTTGTCCACGCCGTCGCAGCGCTCCACGGCGGTGGGCTTGATGGCATCGTTGGTGTCGTCACAGTCGCCGGGCTTGAGGGTGGTGAAGGGGGCAAAGGCCTCGCAAAGGCACAGGTAGGCGTCCGTAAGCCCGAAGCCGTCCTCGTCGTTGTCCATGAACCAGGGTCTGCAGCCCTTGGCGCCCTCGTCGTTCAGGCTGCCATCGCAGTTGCTGTCCACAAGATCACAGGTTTCAGGGGCGCCGGGGAAGACCTGGCCGTTGCCATCGTCGCAGTCATCACCAACGGCGGCCCAGCCTGGCGTGGCCGCGCAGACACAGGCGGACACCAGGGGGTCGCCATGGCCATCCAGGTCGGCGTCGTGGAACAACTGGAGGCAGCCCGCCCCGGAGGTGTCGTCGCTCAGGCCGTTGCAGTCATCGTCCAGGCCGTTGCAGACCTCTTCGCCAAGGGGGTTGACGGCCTTGAGGAGATCGTCACAGTCGTCGTCATTGAGGGACCAATTCCAGTCCGGTTCGGCACAAAGGCACACAGCCTGACCGGCGCCGTAGGCATCCTGATCGCCGTCATGGAAGTAGGGCGTGCAGCCCTCCGAGCCCTCGGGGTCCCGCAGGCCGTCGCAGTTATTGTCCTTGCCATCGCAAGCCTCGGGGGCCGGCACACTGGCGTCGCAGGCCCCAAGGCCGTCCTCAGCACAGCGCCGGAAGCCCTGGCAGAACCCGTAGTCATTGGAGACAGTGCAGGCCGTGGCTGGAGAGTTCCCCGCCATCCAAGCCGCGCAGTTGCAGACACCAGACTTCTTGAAGCACTGCAGGGAGCTGCCCCCGAGCACCGGCGAGTCAGCGCAGGCATAGGCCCCCGGGCAGTCCGAGTTCTCGTCACAAGCGGTGCCACAGAAGGCCCCGGCGTCGCCATAGTTCACACAGAAGTCCCCGGCGCCCCCCCGGGTGCAGTCCGAATCCTGGGAGCAGGGCATGCACAGGTACTGGAAGCGGGGCTGGCAGACCAGCCGGATGTCCGGCAGGGCCGCGGGATCCTGGGTGCAGACCCAGTTGGTGGGGCAGTCCTCGTAGCAGGTCTGGCTGCAAACCTTGCCGTTGCCGTAGCCCACGCACAGGCCGGTGACGCAATCGTCGGAGGTGTCGCAGGGGCACATGAAGCCGCCCTCCCCTTCGCACTGGGGGCCGGGATCGTCAAGATCCAACTGGGCATCTCCGGCGCCGCCATCCCAAGGGCTTCCATCCCCGGGGCCACCATCTGCCCCGCCGTCTGGGCCGCCCTGGTCGGTCCCAGGCAGTTCTTTGGAGTGGCCATCCCCGAGGCCGTCCGAACCCGCATCGGCCGCGTCCACATCGTAGCCAGGGCCCACATCCAGAAGGCCAGGCTTGGACTTGCCCGAGGTACCGGAACCACAGGAAACCAACAGGGCCACCGCCGCAGTAGCCAGGAAGAGCCGGGAAAGGGTCATAATCTGCCTCATAAGCTGTAACCCGCACGCTTCGTACGGTACAACAAAACGACCTCGGCTTCAATTTGTTTAGAGCCCCACAGACGCGCTTGACAACGCGCAAAGGGGGGCCCTATACTCCCGGCGCCCTGTGGGGTAGGTCTGTTTGGAGGTCCAAAAGTGCCCGCTGTCGATCAATCCAGGCGCTTCGCATTCAAGGTTGAGGAGATCCCTCTGTCAGGGCTCGACCTCCGGCTGGAACTGGATTCCGAATGGCTGGCCCCCCTGCTCCCCCTGGCCTACACACCTGGCGCCAAGCCGGCCCTGTTCAAAGGACGCCTTGACCGCACCGGGGACAGTCTGCTATTCAGCGGCAGCATTCAGTTCTGCGCCCGCTATAATTGCAGCCGCTGTGCTGAAGACTTTGAGCATGAAGGGCTGGCCCAACTGGGTGGCCTCTATGCTCCCGAGGAGAAGAACCGGACTCGTTTGGACGACCTGGAAATGGACGACCTTGAAGACGAAGCTCTGGATGACATGTTCTTCTATGACAATGGCATCGTGGACCTGGAAGACCAGGTGGCCGACGCTGTCTCCCTCTCCCTTGAGCCCTTCCCCCTGTGCCGGGAGGACTGCAAGGGCCTGTGCCCGCGCTGTGGTGCCGACCTCAATGGCGGCGGCTGCACCTGCGGTCCCGAGGGTGACCCGCGTTTCGCCAGTCTGGCCGCCCTACTGAAGGAAAAGACCGGCAAGTCCGGTGCTGACAAGGAGTAAATCATGGCCGTTCCCAAGAAAAAGAAAAGTCAATCCAAGCGAGATTCCCGCCGCGCCGCCAACAGCAAGATCGTCGTTGGTCAGTGCTCCACCTGCAGCCGCTGCGGCCAGGTCAAGCACCCCCACCGCGTCTGCGGTTCCTGCGGCTACTACAAGAACGAGCAGGTGCTGCCCGTGGAAGACAAGGCTGTTGACGCCGAGTAGGTGTCTCCTGCTCCGAGTCCAATCAGTTGCAGCCTGTTGAACGAAGGAACCGGCCATGGATACCGAAATACGCGACATAGTTGCGTCCGGCACCAAGGTGGTGGGGACCATTGAAGGCAAGGAACCCCTGCTGGTGCTAGGCGAGGTTGAGGGCAAGATTGTGCTGGACAACCTGCTGGTGGTGGGCAAGTCTGCCCGCATCAAGGCAGAGGTCCGGGCCAAGGCGGTCACCGTTGAGGGCACCCTTGAGGGCAGCATCCATGCCAGCGAGGTCGTGGCCCTGGTGGCTGGCTCCCGTCTCACCGGGGATGTGTACTGCCCCCGGCTGGTGGTGGAAGACAAGGCCGTGTTTGACGGCAGCATCCACATGAACGACGACGAGTAGGCCAAGGAGAAGCAAGCATGCCTGAGACCGTCATTGGCTCAACCATGAAGATCAGCGGCGAGATCAGCGGCACCGACACCCTCGTGGTCAAGGGCTCGCTGAACGGCAAGGTCTCCGTCAACGCCACCGTCCTTGTGGACGAGGGCGGCAAGGCGGAGGGCGAGGTCGCCGCCACCGAGGTGGAGGTGCGCGGAGAGTTCCGCGGGAACATCGCCGCCAAGAAGAAGTGCCAGATCCGCGCCGGTGGCAAGATGCTTGGGGACATCAAGTGCCCCCGGATCCTGATCGCCGACGGAGCCCTGTTCCGAGGCAAGGTGGACATGGATGCCGACCCCGGCGAGAACCAGTGACATCGGAGGGCCTGAAATGAGCGACAAGACCAAGCCCCAGACCGTGATTGGACCGGAGACGACCATCAGCGGCAAGGTCACCGCCAGCGATGATGTGGTGGTGTTCGGGCGCGTGGAGGGCGAGCTGGACATCCAGGCCGTGCTCTTCGTTGAAGAGGGAGGCCTGGTGAAGGCCGACGCCGAGGTCAAGCATGCCGTGATTTCCGGGCACTACGACGGGACCCTTCGCGCCCAGGAGTGCATCGAGGTGACCGCCACCGGCCTCTTCACCGGCAAGCTCGTCAGCCCCCGCCTGGTGGTTGCCGATGGGGCCAGGCTGCAGGCCGCCCTGGAGATGTCCGGCGACAAGAAGGCCCCGAAGGAAGAGCGCTCCTCCAGCAAGGAAAGCCGCAAAGAGGGCACCGAGTCCTCCCGTTACAGCTACCGGGTGGCCGGCGGCAAGAGCCAGCCCAAGGGCGCCGAACGCCGGGAGGAGCTCTTCACGGAGGCTGACCCCAAAGAGGTTGAGGAGTGATCACAGTTCCCAGTGAAGCTCTGACGGACCTGGTAGTAGTCCTGGTCTGCCTCCTGCTCTCCGCGATGTTCAGCGGCAGCGAGACTGCCCTTACCACCATCAACGAATCCCGACTTCACAAGTTGATTCAAGCCCGCGTCATTGGTGGCAAGATGCTGGCCATCTGGCGGGACCGCCCGGGGCTGGTGCTGAGTTCCATCCTCCTGGGCAACAATCTCGTGAACATCCTGGCCTCCTCGCTGGCCACCAGCTTTGCAATCACTCTGCTGGCCTCTGCGGGGGTCGACGAGGCCGTGGGCTTCGGCGTGGGCCTGTCAGTGGGCGTGATGACCTTCTTCATCCTGGTCTTTGGCGAGGTCCTCCCCAAGACCTACGCCAAACACAACCCGGAAGTGGTGCTGGTGCTGCTGCCCTTCCTGCTGCTTTGGTACTGGATTGGCTTCCCCCTGGCGGCGGGCCTCTCCTGGTTGACCCGGACGCTGGTGCGCCTTGGGGGCGGCCAGCTTGAGCAGAAGGGCCACACGGTCACCGAAGAGGAGATCGAGTACCTCATCCAGCGCTCCACCGAGCAGGGTGGCATGGACGCCGAAAAGGAACAGATGCTCTCCGGGGTCTTCGCCCTGGAAGAGACCGTGGCCCGGGAGATCATGGTCCCCCGCACGGAGGTCGTGGCCTTCGAGGTGGATACCACCATGGAAGAAGTCCTGGCGGCCATGGAGGGCAAGCAGTTGTCCCGCTATCCCGTCTTTGAGGGCACCGTGGACAACATCGTGGGCGTCTTCTACGCCAAGGACTTCATCAGCTACCTGACCCGGGAGTGCCCCGGGGGCAAGCCCTTCAACCTGCGCAACTTCCTGCGCCCCGCCTACATGGTCCCCGGGACCAAGAAGCTCAACGAACTCCTCCACGACTTCCGCAAGGAGAAGGTCCACATCGCCGTGGTGCTGGACGAGTACGGCGGCACCGCCGGGGTGGTGGCCCTGGAGGATGTGATTGAGGAGATGGTAGGGGACATCTGGGACGAGTACGACAACCAGGAGAACCTCTTCCAGATTCAGCCGGATGGGGCCTGGATCGTCTGGGCCAAGATGTCTGTCGAGGACCTCTCGGACGAACTGGGCGTGTCCTTCCCCGAGGATCGCGAGTTTGACACCGTGGGCGGGCTGCTCATGGATCTGGCCGGCTCGGTGCCCGTCAAGGGGGCCACCCTGGACTGGCATTTCGACCCCAGCCCCGGGGCCGCCTACCTGCGCTTCACTGTGCTGGACGGCAACAATGTGCGGGTCCGTAAGGCCTTGATGAGATTGATCTCGGTGAACGAGGAGGAGAAACCATGACCAGATTGACTTGCTTCGCTGTTCTCGTGCTTGCGGTGCTGCTGGGTTCCTGCAGTGTCAAGAAGGACCAGCCCGCGCCCACCGCTGCTGCCCCCAAGGCTGAGGAGGGTGCCCCCGCTCCCGCCCAGGCCCAGGCATTGGAGGCCCCCGCCCCCGAAGCCGCAGCCCCGGAAGCCGGAACCGTCGAGGCCCAACCCAAGGAGGCTGCTGTGGTCGAAACCAAACGAGATGAGTCCCGCCCCCAGGTCGTCGTTGAGACCACCATGGGCACCATGAAAATTGAACTGCGGCCTGATCTTGCACCAGAAACGGTGAAGAACTTTGTGCAGTATGTCCAGGACGGTTTCTTTGATGGCCTGATCTTCCACCGCGTGGTCCCCGGCTTCGTCATTCAGGGCGGCGGCTACGACCCCACCCTCACGGAAAAGACCACCCGCGCCCCCATCAAGAACGAGGCCGCCACGGGCCTGGGCAATCGCCGCGGCACCGTGGCCATGGCCCGCACCCAGGACCGCCACAGCGCCACCAGCCAGTTCTTCGTCAATCTCCGGGACAATGCCATGCTGGACTACAGCGGCGAGTTCTCCACGGGCTTTGGCTACTGCGCTTTTGGTGAGGTCATCGAAGGCATGGATGTGGTGGACGCCATTGGCAACACCAAGACCGGCCGCAAGCCGCCCTTCCCCAGCGCCGAGGTGCCCCTCCAGACCGTGCTCATCACCCGGGCCTATCTGGTCGAGACCCCCGCCGCCGAGTAGCCCCGCTTTCGCTCAGTCCCCCGTCATCCCCGCCAGGGGATTCCATTCCTTCTCACAGATATAGCCCTTGGGCCACCAGGCGGGTGCCCCGTTGGGGTCGGGCCTGGTGCAGCCCAGGTCGTTCCACTTGCCGCTGCCGTTCTTGACATACATCTGGGCGCAGTCTTCGTTGAAGCTGTTGTCGGGCTGGCCGGCGCTCCAGTTGCTGAAGGAGAAGGGCTCGCCGTTGACCCACTGATACTGGCCCTCGCTGGCCTGGTCGCTGAGCCCCAGCCAGATGTCGTCCTTCCCCGCCGCCAGCGCCAGCACGAAGGCGTTCTCCGGGGCCGAGGTGATGGTCACCAGGTGGCCCCCGAAGGTGGTCTCACAGGCCGCCTTGGCCACGGCGTAGTCCACCACCCCAGCGTACCAGTGGTAGCAGCTCGCCCCAAAGACGGACCCATCGCAGGGCACGCAGGTGTCGGCGCCCACGGTCACCGTCTGGCTACGCCCCGCCCTTCCCTCCAGGTCCAGGTCCTTGCCCGTCAGCAGGCAGGTCCAGGTCTCGCAGTGCTGGCAGTCGAAGGGGGGGCAACCCAGGATGTCCACCTTGCTGACCAGGGCGGTCTTGAGGGAGGGGTCCGGGGTGCCGTTGCGTAACCAGGAGTAGGAGTAGACCACCGAGGTGCCCTCTTCATCGACGGAATCCCGGTGGATGTTGCAGGCCAGGTCCTCGCCCCAACCGGGGGCCTCCGGGCTGATGGAGACAAGGGGGGTGCTGGGGGGAAAATTGACCAGCGGGGCGCAGATGGTCCCGGGGCTCTCCGCGGACCAGGTGGCTGCATCCACCAATTCGCCATGGTAGCGATAGGAGGCGGTGTCAAAGACCGTGGGGGCCAGCTTCTGGTTCATGCTCCACCAGAGGCGGGCATCCTCCGGGCCGGGATTCTCCACGGGGGAGAAGGGCTCGGTGAGGAGGGCCGAGGCGCCCACCCGGAAGTCATCCAGGAAGCCCCGGAAGCAGGGCACCCCGTCGTCGAACTGCCGGGCGCAACCCAGGAACAGGGCGCCGGCCTCATCCCGAGGCCAGGCATCCTCCAGGGCGAAGTCCGTCTTCTTCCCATCCACGAACAGCCGCAGCAGCTTCTGGGTCCGCTGGACCGCCACATGGTGCCAGTTCTCAACGGCCACGGTCTTGCCCTCCAGCAAGATGGGGGCCAGGCCCTTGGGGTCCACGGTGAACCAGGCCTTGCCGGCGTCATCCAGGACCAACTCCCAGAGGAGCTTGCCCTCCGAGTCCACAAACCCCGCCACCCGGCCACCGGCGAAACCCTCCGCCGCGGTCTTCACCCAGACATCAATGAAGAAGAATTCGTTGAACAACTGACCGCAGTCATCCAGCCACACACCGGCAGTGCCCTGGCCCAATTCCAGGGAGGCGCAGCCGCAGTTCTCGATGGCCGTCCCCGAGCAGACCCCCTGCTTGCAGTAGTCGTGCTTGGTGCAGGGGTCCGTGTCGTCACAGTCGGGCCCCGTCTGGGGGGCGTTGATGCAGCCCACGGCGGGCTCGCAGGAGTCGTTGGTGCAGAAGTTCTGGTCGTTGCAGGTGGCCACGATGGACCGGATGATGCAACCGTCCTGGGGATCACAGAGGGCCTCCTTGCAGTGGTCCCCGTTGGTGCTGCACTCCAGCTCCGAATCGTAGACGCACTCGCCCTCTTCGCAGCGGTCCCCGGCGGTGCAGACGCTTTGGTCGTCGCAGGACTTCTGCCACTCCGTGCCGCTGCCCTGCTCATTGCACAGGAAGGACACGGTCTTGCCCATGCAGCCCTTGGAGCCCGGAGCGCAGAGTTGCTGGACGCAGGTCCCCTCGGGGGCGCAGTAGAAGCCCTTGGCGCACTTGAACTGGGCGTCGCAGGGCACGCACTTCTGCTTGTCCTCGTCGCAAAGCAGCCCAAGCTTGCCGCAGTCCAGACTCTTGCAGGCCTCGGAGAGGTCCACCAGGAGCACATCCTCACCCTCTGGAAGCTCCGACCCCAGGTCCCCCGGGGACTGGTGATCCCCTAGCCCGTCGGCGCCCCCATCCAGGCCTGGGTTGCCCCCGGAACCACCACAGCCAACCATCAACAACAGGGCCAGAGAGAGTAGCATCTTCATGGGTAGACTCCGTTCCTCCAAGCTGGGTCAGAAGATAGCAGCAGCGCCCCTTTGACGCAACGCGCATGAAAATTTGCGCCACCCCCCTGCCGACCTACAATCGCCAGGAGAATTTTGGAGGCAAGGCAATGGCAATCGCAAGGCAGACTCTCAATCGTAAGCGCGTCAAGATCAGTGTGGCCCTTGGCCTGTTGGTGGGCCTGGCCCTTTGTCCCTTCTTCGGGGAGGCCTGGCGCAGCGAGGCCGTGGCCGCTGAGCCCGAGGCTGCCCAGCCGGCCCTCAGTGCCGGCGAGTTGTTGCACTACCTCCTCCTGGGAGAACTCCCCGGCCCGGCCTTCCAGAACCCCGCCCTGGCCCTTGGTAAACACAAGAGCGTGGCGGCCCCCGGCCTCCTCAGTCTTGGGCTTGCAGAGGACCGTCAGGGCGAGGCCGTCCAGGTGTTGGACGACTCCGTGTCCGTCTTCTACACCGTGGATCTGGAGCTTCAGGCCCGCATTCAGGAAGTCTTGGACGGCTACGACAACCCCCTGTCCGCCGTGGTCCTCTTGGATCCCGCCACGGGCCGCGTCCTGGCCATGGCCGAGAAGAGCGTCTTTGACGACGAGACCACCCGGGCCAGCCTCCGGGCTGTGGGGCCCGCCGCCTCCGTGTTCAAGGTCATCACCGCCGCTGCCCTGCTGGACAACGGTGCAGTGGACGCCCAGCGCCGGGTCTGCTACTCCGGCGGCATGAACCGGGTCCTCGAACACCACCTCTATTTCAACCCCGACCGGGACAAGAAGTGCCGCAACATGGCCGAGGCCCTGGCCTCCTCCACCAATGTGGTCTTCTCCCGCCTGGCCTTCGAGTTCCTCACCCCCCAGGACCTGCAGGACAAGGCCGAGCGCTTCGCCTTCAACGAGGCCCTCCCCTTCCTGTGGCCCGTTCAGGCCAGCCCCGCCCGCATCCCCGAGAACCGTCTGGAGTTCGCCCGGGCCGCCGCGGGCTTCTATCACACTGAGATGTCCCCCCTCCACGCCGCCTCCATCATGGGCGCCATCGCCAACGACGGCTACATGATGGCCCCCCAGATCGTGGACCGCATTGAAAAGGACGGCGAGGTCGTGTTCGAGGGCCAGCCCTCCGTGCTGCACCGCTCCTGCACCGCCCAGACCGCTGCCACCCTGCTGGACATGATGTCCCTCACCACCGAGAGCGGCACCGCCGCCAAGTACTTCAAGAAGGCCGCCCCCTGGCTGCGCGACATGAAGGTGGCTGGCAAGACGGGCAGTCTCTCCGCCCCCATTGACGGCCAGAAGTACGCCTACTCCTGGTTCGTGGCCGCCGCCCCCGCCGACAACCCCCAGGTGGTCGTGGCCGCCCTGGCCGTGAACGAGCCCGCCTGGAAGGTCAAGGGCACCTTCCTTGGCCGCCGCGCCCTGGAAGAGTACTTCCGCACCCCCGCCACCCGCTGAGCGAGTCTCCCATGCAACCCATGCCTCTGCAGGCCGTAGTGTTCGACCTGGATGGTACCCTTGTGGACACCATGCCCCTCCACCATCGGGTCTGGGTCGAGGCCCTGGCCACCGTGGGGCTGGAGTTCCCCGAGGACCTGTTCTACGCCCTGGGGGGCTGGACCACCCGGGAGATCATCAAGAAGCTGGCCGAGGACCAGGGCAAGTTCGTGAACATCGACACCGTGGCCGAGCTGCGAGACCTGGACTTTCGGCGCCGCACGGGCGAGCTTCAGGCCGTCCCGGAGATACTGGCGGCGGCTCGGCACTTCCACGGCAAACTGCCCCTGGCAGTGGCCACCGGAGGGACCCGCTCCCAGGCCACCTCCATCCTGAACCTCCTGGGCATCGCGGACCTCTTCGAGGTCCTGGTCTGCGCCGAGGACACCCGCCACCACAAGCCCCACCCCGAGCCCTTCCAAAGGGCCGCCGACCTCCTGGGAGTCCCCCCGGAGGCCTGCCTGGCCTACGAAGACACCGACGCCGGCCTGGCTTCCGCAAGAGCCGCCGGCATGACCGCCATAGATGTCCGCCAGGTCCGCCGCGGCGAAGTCCCCGCCATCCCCCCAGCCCACCGCTGACCGGTTCCCTGCCCCTGCGGGCTTGCTATTAGTCACATCTCGCAAGGTACTGCCCTGGGGCCGTTC
>CAZMEC010000045.1:0-17448 GCA_964565265.1 uncultured Myxococcales bacterium | reverse complement strand
GGTGTCCATCCGGGGCCCCGGGTCCATCGTGTCCATCCTGTCCATGATGTCCATGTCCCCTGACGGCCTGGCGTTGGCTGACGGCTGGCGCGTGCACCTTGCAGCCGATGGTGGTTCTTGGTAGCATGCCCGGGTCTTGATGACGGAGGCCTCCATGAAGCGACAGCCTGTGAAGAAGGGTTCCCTGGTTGGGGCGGCGTACCCCAATGTGAATGACCCCCAGTTCCGGGCGCTGCTCAAGCGGCTGGCCAAGGGCACGGCCATGGCCGGGCTGGCTGGCGTCATGGGGCTGGCGGTGCCGGCCTGCGACCTGTTCCCCAGCGACAAGGCCCCCGAACAGGATGTGGGGCCCGCTGACACCACGGGTGGCGACGGCTCGGTGTTGGATACCCCCTACAACACGGACACCACGGGCGGGATCATCCCCCTGCCGGAGGATGTCTTCGCGGACACCACGAACCAGGACTTTGAGCTCTTGGGCACGGTGGCGGATCTGGGAAACACGGATGTGGTGGAAGAAGACTGGACCCTGGGTGGTATGCCTGCCGAGGATGTCTGCACCACCGAGATCCCCACCCCCGCGGACACCGCCGATGTGGAGAATGACTTTGCCCTGACCGGCGATATGCCCATGCCCGACAGCAAGTCCAAGTAGGCCTGGGGCCCGCCATGCGCCTCACCCTCTTTCTGGACCACGCCTGCAACCTGGCCTGCTCCTACTGTTACAACGGCCGCAAGTTCAGCCGGCCCATGTCCCTGGACACGGCCCGGGCGGCGGTCAGGCTGGTGCTGGGCTCCCCCACGCCCCTCGTTCAGGTGGGTTTCTTTGGTGGCGAGCCCCTGCTGCAGCAGGAACTCATTGGGCAGATCGTAGAGATGGTCCGGGGGGAGGTGGCAGGGCGGCAAGCCGAGCCCCTCTTCACCATGACCACCAACGCCACCCTGCTGGACGGGCCCACGGTCCAACGGCTGGCGGCCTTCAAGATGCACTATGGCGTCAGCGTTGATGGCCCCCAGAAGTATCACGACGCGGCCCGGCCCTTCGTCGGTGGCCAGGGGTCCTTCCACAAGGTCGCCGCGGCCATCGGGCACCTGGTGCAGGCCGGCGCGCCCTTGAAGACCATCACGGTGGTGACGCCCCGGAACCTGGAGGCCCTGGCGGAGACCTTTGGCCTGCTGGCGGACCTGGGGGTGCTCCACATCCACTTCAGCCTGGACTACGAGTCCCCCTGGACGGAGGCGGACCTGGAGCGCTATCGGCTGGGCCTGCGCCAGCTTGGCGTCGCCTGGGCGGACCGCTGCCGCGCTGGTGGCCCCTATGTGCTGGTCAGCATCTTCGAGAACAAGATCCGCAGCCACATCAAGGGCGGGTACTCCTGCGCCGACCAGTGCGACTTCGGCTGCGCCGAGTGGGCCGTGGCCCCCAGCGGCCGCATCTACCCCTGCGACCGGCTGGTGGGCGAGGACACCCGGGACGACCTGATCATCGGAGATGTCCACCACGGGGGCATCTTCCAAGACCGCCTCAAAGCCCTGGTGGCCCGCAAGAACGCCCTCCCCGAGGGCTGCGAGGAGTGTCAGTACCGGGCCCGCTGCATGCACTGGTGCGGCTGCGTCAACTACGCCATGACCGGCGATGTGGGCGAGGTCGACGGCCTGCTGTGCCGCTTCGAGCAAATCCACATTGAGGAATCCGACCGGGTCGCCGCCCAGCTCTTCCAGGAACAGAACCCCGTGTTCCTGACGCACTTCTACAAGGGGTTGGTGAAGAACCAGCGGGAGACGGTTTGAGAAACAGCCTGTGAGGGCTGCGTGAAACGACAGGCAGCCCGGGAGGTCAGCATGAAACGCCAAGCAGTCAAGCCAGGCAGCAAGGCCCGGGCGGGCTACCCCGACATGCAGGATCCTCGCCTGCGGGCGCTGCTGAAGAAGCTGGCCCTGGGCACTGCCGCCCTGGGCTTGGCCGGAGCCGTGGGCCTGGGCGCCACCGGCTGCAGCAGTCCGGGGGACAAGTATGTGCCGCCCGCGGACGACATTTGGATGGAAAGCGGCGGCATCCCGCTAACGGATGACGCCGAGGACCAACAGTCCCACTGGATGGACACTGTCGACCAGGCCAATCTTCAAGACACCCAGGACCTCCTTGCACCAGATTCGGACGCCGTGCCTGACGAGGACTGGTTCATTGGCGGAATAGAAATGGTCGAGACCTGGGAAGAGTAAGGCCAACGCCTGGCCTGCCTGTTCCGATCATTCCCCTCCCCAAAATAGGCCTTGCCAATCGCGTTCGTTGCCCACTATAATCCAGCCCGTTTGAGTCTCCGGGGCCGTTTTTCCCTGCCCCCCGGTCGTAACCATGCGGCCGAGAGTTTGGTTCTGGGCATGGAGGCATTTGGGGCCTCTTTTTTTTTGTTGAATGGGTGACATGCAGGATTTGAAAGAAACGCTGGGCAAGTTGGCAGACGAGCTGCTTCCCAGCCTTGGGCTTGAATTGGTGGACCTGGAGCTGGAAATCTCCCAGCACCGCCGCATTCTCCGCTTCTTCGTGGACCGCCCCGAGGGTGGGGTCACGGTGGATGAATGCGCCCATGCCAGCCGGAAGCTGTCGGCGGCCATGGAGGAGAGCAGCCCCGTGGAAGGCGCCCACATCATGGAGGTCTCCTCCCCTGGCCTTGACCGTCGGGTGGCCAGACCCCGTGACTACAAGCGCTTCGCTGGACGGCGTGCCAAGGTGCGCCTGAAGCAGGGGATTGAAGGCAGGAAGAACTTCGACGGCGTCATTGAAGAAGCGGGGGAAGAAGGCTTCACCCTGGTGTTTGGTACTGAGCGCCTTGCGCTGCGTTATTCGAATGTGGCGCGGACCAACCTGGTCTACGAGGCAGGCAATACGGAGGAACCACATGGATCTTGACCTTCGCGAAGTAGTGGCCCAGATAAGCAGGGACAAGGGCATCGACAAGCAGGTGCTGCTTCAGGCCCTGGAAGAAGCCATCCAGACTGCGGCCCGCAGGGTCTTCGGTCAGAACCGCGAGATGGAAGCCCGCTTCAACGACGAATCCGGCAACATCGACCTCTTCCAATATGTGGAAGTGGTGGACGATGTGGCCGACCCCGAGCGTGAAATCTCCATCGAGTCTGCCCAGCTTGTGGATCCCGAGGCCCAGCCCGGTGACGAGCTCGGCTTCCAGATCTTCTATCGGGATGAGGATCGCAAGCAGGCCAAGAGCGAAGAAGAGAAGTACGGGGACATCCTGGGTATTGCCAAGGCCCGGGGCACCTTCGGACGCATCGCCGCTCAGGCCGCCAAGCAGGTCATCACCCAGCGCGTCCGCACCGCCGAGCGTGAGATCGTCTTCAACGAATACAAGAACCGGCGCCACGAGCTGGTCACCGGCATCGCCCGTCGCTTCGAGCGGGGCGACATCGTGGTGGACCTGGGTCGCGCCGAGGCCCTGCTGCCCCTCCGCGAGCAGATCCCCAAGGAAAGCTACCGGGCGGGCGACCGCGTCCAGGCCTTTGTGCAGGATGTGTTGGACTCGGAGCACAGCATCAAGGGCAGCCAGATCATCCTGTCCCGCAAGCACCCCTTCCTGGTGACCAAGCTGTTCGAGATGGAAGTGCCCGAGATCGCCGAGGGCATCGTGAAGATCGTCAGCGTGGCCCGCGAGGCCGGTGAGCGCACCAAGATCGCCGTCACCTCCACGGACTCCGATGTGGATCCCGTGGGTGCCTGCGTGGGTATGCGCGGCGCCCGCGTCCAGGCCGTGGTCCAGGAGCTGAAGGGCGAAAAAATCGACATCGTCCCCTACAGCCCCGACCTGGGCAAGTTCGTGTGCAACGCCATCGCCCCGGCGGAGGTCTCCCGCGTCCTCATCGACGAGGACAAGAACAGCATCGAGCTCATCGTCCCCGATGATCAGCTCTCCCTGGCCATTGGCCGCCGGGGCCAGAATGTGAAGCTGGCCTCCCAGTTGGTGGGTTGGGACATCGAGATCCACAGCGAGGCCCAGATCTCCGAGCAGAAAGAGGAGATCAAGAAGGCCCTGGTGCCCGCCGGGCTCATCCCCGACCTGGACCTGGACTACCTGTTCAAGCTGGGCCTGCACTCGGTGGAGACCCTGTTGGACATCCCCCGCTCCGAACTCATCACCATGCCTGGCATCACCGAAGAGAAGGTGGATGACATTCTGGATGCCGTCGAGGAACTGAAGGAAGAACGGGATCGTCGCCGGGAGGCCACCCGCGCCGCCGCGGCCCACGCCCGGATCGCCGCCGCCAACGAGGCCGCTGCTGCTGCCCGCGCCGCTGCGGAAGCCGCCGCCAATCCCGTGCCCGTTGAGACCGTTCCCACTGTTGAGGGCGAAGTCGCCCCCGCTGTGGAGCCCGAAGTCGCCCCCCTTGAGGCGGCCGCCCCCGAAGCAACCGCTCCGGTGGCTGAAGAGAGTGCTGCTGTTGCCCCCGTGGACGGCAAGGACGATGGAGAGGCCCGGTGACCGGGTCTCCCGGCCGACTGGGCAGCAATTGGAGGACCGAAGCATGGTCGACAGGATCTCAGGGATCCATGTGCCTGAAAGGCGTTGCGCGGCTTGTGGCCGCCACGACGCCAAGGCCTCCCTTTGCCGTCTGGTACGAACTGAAGGGGCTGTAAAGCCCGACCCCCTACAGAAGGTGAATGGCAGAGGTGCCTATCTCTGCCCCTCTGAGGCCTGCTGGGCTCGGGCCGGCAAGAAACATGGCGTGGAACGATCTCTTAGACTGGGCACCACGGTCTCGGAGTTGGACTGGTCCAGAATGGCGTTGGCCTTTGGGCTGTCCCCTCGGCGCGACGAAGAACGACACGGCTGTCGAAAGGAGCATCACTGCTCATGAGCAAGATCCGAATTTACGAAATTGCCAAGGAACTGGGCATGGCCCACGGGGTTGTGCTTGAGCGAGCCAAAGAGATTGGTCTTGCGGTCATTGATCATCTTAGCTTCCTGGATGACGCCGAGGTGGCACGCCTGAAGGCTGCCATGACCCAGGGCAAGGGCCAGCCGGTGGAGGAGAAGCGGGTCAACCAGACCGTGATCCGCCGGCGCTCCAAGAAGGACGAAGTGCCTGAGGTTGCCCCCGCTGCGCCCGTCGCCGCTCCCGCCCCCGCAAAGGTTGCGGCGGCCGTGGTGGTGTCGGCCCCCGAGGAGGAAAAACCCCGGAGGCGGGTGAAGAAGGAAGAGGTCCCGGCGCCTGCCCCCGAGGTGGTGGCTGTTGAGGTAGAGGCTCCAGTCGCTGAAGCCCCCGCTTCCGCCACCGACGAACCCACCCCCGCCGAGCCCGAAGAGACCCCGGTGGCCGAAGCGCCCCTGGAGCAGCAGCCCGAAGCTGAGGTTGAGGCCCCCGCCGAGGAGCCGGCCCCCGCCCCCGTGGCTGAGGAACCTGTCCCGGCCGTCGAGGCCCCCGCTCCCCCGGCTCCCCCCGCCGTCCCTGAGGGCACCGTGGCGTCGGATCTCCCCTCTGCGAATGGTGAGCCGGTCCTCGAGAAGCGCACCATGTCCATCAACTCCCCGGACCGCCGGAGAAGCGGCTACCGCGCCGTGGTGGTCTCCATGCCCGATCCCGCCGAGTTGGCCCGCCAGGCCCGCAAGGCCGCCGAGGCCGCAGTGGTGGTCCAGACTCCGGCCCCCGCAGCCCCCGCCCTGGACGCCTTTGGCAAGCCCCGCAAGAAGGTCCCCGGCAAGCGCGAGGACGACGACTCCAAGCGCGGCAAGCGCGTCATCTACGACCGCAAGAAGGACTCCTCCTACGGCCGCGAGAACTCCCCCGGTTCCAGGCTCAAGGCCCGGCGCCACAAGGACGGCTACCTCGAAGAGCCGCTGAAGTTCTTCAAGCGGACCGTCAAGATGAACGGCGCCATCAGCGTGGGCGAGCTGGCCTCCGGCATGGCGGTCAAGGTCTCGGACCTGATGAAGAAGCTGTTCTCCATGGGCGTCATGGCCACCGTGAACCAGCCCCTGGACTTCGAAACCGCCGCCCTCATTGCCCAGGAATTGGGGCACGAGGTTGTGAACGCCGGCTTCGATGTGAACCTGGCCCTTGAGGCCCAGACCACAAACAATGAAGAGGCCTCTGAGGCCAGCCCCAGGGCGCCCATCGTCACCATCATGGGCCATGTGGACCACGGCAAGACCTCCCTGCTGGATGCCATCCAGAAGACCAACATCGCGGGCGGCGAGGCCGGCGGCATCACCCAGGCCATCGGCGCCTATGTGGTGCGCACCAAGAAGGGTCCCATCACCTTCATCGACACCCCGGGCCACGAGGCCTTCACCGCCATGCGTGCCCGTGGCGCCAAGGTCACGGACATCGTGATCCTGGTGGTCGCCGGCGACGACGGCGTCATGCCCCAGACCGTGGAAGCCCTGAACCACGCCAAGTCCGCCAATGTGCCCATCGTGGTGGCCATCAACAAGATGGACAAGCCCGGCGCCGACGCCGCCCGGGTGCGCCAGGAACTCAGCCAGCACGGCATCCTCTCGGAGGAGTGGGGCGGCCAGAACATCTTCGTGGAGGTCTCCGCCAAGAAGGCCACCGGTATCCAGGATCTGCTGGACGCCATCCTCCTTCAGGCCGAGGTCATGGAGTTGAAGGCCAGCGTCACCCGCATGGCCAGCGGCCTGGTGCTTGAATCCCGCCTGGACAAGGGCCGCGGCCCCGTGGCTACGGTGCTGGTCCTGGAGGGCACTCTGAATGTGGGCGACCTCATCATCTCCGGCGCCTGCATGGGCCGAGTCAAGGGCATGGCCGACGACAAGGGGCGCAAGCTCAAGAGCGCCGGGCCCGCCACTCCCGTCGAGGTCCAGGGCTTCAACGGAGTCCCCGTGGCCTCCGATCCCTTCAATGTCGTCCGTGATGAGAAGGCCGCCAAGGTCATCACCGAGTTCCGTGGCTCCAAGGCCCGGGACGAGAAGATGGTCAAGACCGCCCGCGTCACGCTGGAGGGCATGTTCGCCGCCACTGCTTCGGGCAAGGTCGATGTGAAGCTGGTCCTCAAGGCCGACACCCAGGGCGCCGTGGAAGCCGCCCGCCAGGCCCTGATCAAGCTGGACTCCGAGAAGGTCGGCATCGACATCATCCACGACGGCGTGGGTGGCATCAACGAGAACGATGTGAACCTCGCCGCGGCCTCCCACGGCTTCATCGTGGGCTACAATGTGCGCCCCGACATCAAGGCCAAGAGCGTGGCCGACCAGATGGGCGTCGAGCTCAAGCTCTTCTCCCTCATCCACGACCTCCTCGACACCGTCAAGGCCGCCATGGAAGGCGCCCTGGCCAAGGAAGAGAACGAGGTCTATCTGGGCCAGGCCGAGATTCGCCAGGTCTTCAGCGTCCCCAAGGCCGGCAAGGTCGCCGGCAGCTATGTCACGGATGGCAAGATCAAGCGCACTGGCCAGGCCAGACTGCTGCGCAGCGGCGCCGTGATCTGGACGGGCAGGCTGTCCTCCCTCAAGCGCTTCAAGGATGATTCCAAGGAAGTGGCCCAGGGCTACGAGTGCGGCATCGGCCTCGAAAACTACAACGACATCAAGGTCGGCGACATCATCGAGTCCTTCGAAATCGAGATGGTCGCGGGCACCCTCGAGTAGCCATGAAACCTTTCAAACGGGCAGACCGGGTCTCCAATCTCATCAAGGAAATCGTGGCCGCCACGCTGTCCCGGCTTGGAGACCTGCCCCAGGTCTACTTCACCACCGTGCGGCTGACGCCGGACCTCAAGGAAGCCACCATCATGTTCCGCCTGCTCCAGGAGCCCACCGAGGCGGAGATTACCAAGACCGAGCAGCGGCTCCACGGCCTGCGGTCGCGGTTCAGTGAGGAGATTCGGAAGAACCTGGTGATGCGCAGCCTGCCCCACCTGACCTTTCGCTACGACCTGGGCCTCACCCATGCCAACCGCATTGAAGAGGTCCTTCGGGAGCTGCACCTCGGCGACCCCAAGCCCGACAGTGATCCCTCCGACCAGGACAGGTAATGGGACGCTCCCGTCGCCAGAGTCCTCCCCCCGCCGCCATGATCCTGCTGGACAAGCCCGCGGGCCTGGGTTCCACCGAGGCCCTGCGCCTCATCTCCAAGCGCCATTCCCTTGGTCCTCTGGGCCACAGCGGCACCCTTGATCCGGCGGCCACCGGGCTCCTGGTGGTGTGCTGTGGTTTTGCCACGCGCCTGGTGCCCCGGCTGCAGGAGGGACGAAAACGCTACTTGGCGGGGGTCTGCTTCGGCAGCGCCACCGACACCTGTGATGCCACCGGCCAGACCGTGGACGAGGGCCCCGTCCCCGCCGATCTTGCCCAGCGCGTCCAGCAGGCTTTGCCCCTGTTCCTTGGGCCCATCCAACAGGTTCCCCCGGCCTACTCGGCGGTGAAGCTCGGCGGTCAGCGGGCCCACGACCTGGCCCGCCAGGGACTGCTGACGGACGACCAGTTGGAGCCCCGGGAAGTGACCATCCACGACCTGCAGTTGGTGTCGGCCCACGATCAAACAGTGGAGCTGGACATTGTGTGCAGCGGCGGCACCTACATCCGCTCCCTGGCCCGGGACCTGGGCAAGGCGGTGGGCAGCCCGGCCCACCTGGGGACCCTTCGCCGCACCGAAACCGGGGGCTTCTCTGTGGCCCAGGCCCTGCCCTTGGACGAACTCCTTGCCACCAATGACCTTGGCCCCCACCTCATCCCCCCGGGCGCCCTCTTTCCCACCTGGAGGCGCCATGCCTGCACCAGGGACCTGGCCCTCAAGCTGGCCACGGGCAGCGGCGAACTGGTCCCGGACCTGCCCCCCGGCGAGCTGTTGCTGACGCTGGAGGGCTTTGGGCTGGACGGGGTCTTCGGGCTTGGTCGCGTGGAGGAGGGTGGCATCCTCCGCATGTGGCGCCTGCTGGATCACGGCGGCCACTTCCTGTCCCTTTAGCAAAGCACCCACCGAACCCCGACCGCAAGGGAGGGGGCTGCTCGTCAGAACCCCGACCGCAAGGGAGGGGGTTGCGTGCCCGGATCCGCTTACTCCGTGCGCGGCTTGGATGGGTGGGTTTGGGGTTCCAGCAGGCCCAGGGTTACGAAGGCCACCAGGGCCACAAGCATTCCGTTGATGGTGGGGATGCCGGGGTGGAAGGCTGCGGCCAGGGCACCCAGCCCGTAGGCGGCCACGCCCGTCCAGCGGATGCCCTTGGCAATGGGCCCGGCGGGCCGCCAGCGACCCAGCAGTTGATCCCCGAGGATCAGGCCCCCCAGGGGCGGAATATAGGTGCCCATGAGCAGCAGGTAGGGCACCAGCCATTCGTAGATTCCCGCCAGCGCCAAGGCAATCCCTACCACCGAACCACCCAGGGTCACCAGCTTGCGCCGGCTGGTGTTCAGGAATGAGCAGCCCGCTATGGCGAAGCTGTAGATGGTGTTGTTCTGGGTGGTCCACAGGTTCAGCAGCAGCAGGCCCACGCCTATGCCCACCAGCCCCTGCATGGCCATGATCTCCACAAAGTCCGAGCGCCGGTACACCAGGCCGCAGATGGCCCCCGCCCCGATCATCAGGCCGTTGCCGACGAAGAAGGCGGCCAGGCTGGCCCAGAGGGCGTGGCCCCTGGTGCGGGCGAAGCGCGTCCAGTTGCCCACCTGGGTCCCGCCGCTGACATAGGTGCCCACAATCAGGGTCAGGGCTTGGGTCCAGGTGAGGGTGGTGCCCGGCGCCTCCCCCGGCGCCCCCACCGCGAAGCCCTGGGTGGAGTAGTCTCGGAGGGCCTGGACCACACAAATCCCGATGAACAGGGTGAGCAGCGGGACAGACAGCAAGGACAGCCACTTGAGCCCCGAGAACCCCAGGAAGCTGGTGAAGCAGAACAGCAGGCCAAAGGTCACCATGAGGGCCCACTCCCAGGGGAGGCCGAGTTCGAAATGGCGACTGACCAGGAGGGCCACGGTGGCCGTCCCCCAGGCATACCAACCCACCTGGGTGAGGCCCAGGATGGCCTCCGCCAAGCGGTTCCCGCGAAGGCCCAGACAGCGGCGAAGCTGCAGCACCGTGGAGAGCCCGCTGCCCTGGGAGACCAGGGCCAGGAGGGCGGCGTAGAGACCCAGAATCAGGTTCCCCGCCACCACCACCAGGGTCAGGGCCAGGGGATCGGGGAAGGCCGCCCCGACGCTACCGCCGGTCCACATGGTGGCGCTGAAAAAGGTGAAGCCCAGGAGGACCCAGAGATTTGCCAGGAAGCTGCGGCGGGCCGTCGGGGGCACGGGCCCGAGGGGGTACTCGCTCATCACTCGGCCCGGATGGTGATGCCCTTGCGGGTCAGGAACTCCAGGCCGTCCACGCCGGTGGTGACGGTGACCCGGTGGCCCCTGCGAATGGTGCCGTCGAGGATTTGCTCGGCCAGGCGGTTCTCCAGTTCGGCCTGGAGGACGCTGCGCATGGGGTGGGCGCCCTTGCTGGCGCTGTAGCCGCCCCGATCGACCAGGAACTGGAGGGCCTCGTCGGTGACGGTCACATGGATGTCCTGCTCTTCGGCGAGGCGCCGGGCGGAGTCCTCCACCAGGGAACGGGCCACCGCCAGCATCTCGTCTTGGGACAGCGGGGAGAAGAGGAGGGCCTCGTCCACCGCACCCTTGAGGGCCTCGGGGACGGTGCCGGTGGCGGCCTCCCAGACCCGGGCCTGATCGGGCTGGTCACTGCTGTTGCCGGCGGAGAAGCCGACCCCCCGGGAGGAGCGGTTGTCAAAGACCTTGGGGTCCAGATCCACCGTGACGATGATGACGCAGTTGCTGAACCAGACGGTGCGGCCCTTGCCGTCCACCAGGGTGCCGCTGCGCAGCATGCGGGCGACCAGATCCTGGACCTCGTGGTGGGCCAGATGGAAGTTGTGGAACAGCAGGACCTGGAAGGGGCGGCGGTAGAGGGCCTCCACCAGTTGGCCGCCCTGCTCGTGGCCCACATAGCCGGGGCTGGTGCCGATGAGCTTGGCCACGCTGTGGGATTCGGTGTACTCCGAGCCCTCGAAGATCCGCATGGCGTCGGGGCTGTCGAAGAGGAAGGAGGCCAGGGCCCGGGCGGTCTGCTTCTTGCCCACCCCGGAGGCGCCGGCAAACAACATGGTGGCCATGGGCTTGCCGCCGGAGAAACCCGCCAAGCCGCGTTTGAGGGCGTCGGCCACCTGCCGCAGGACCTTCTCGTGGCCCACCACGCTGGCCTCCAGGCTGTCCAGCAGGGCCTTGTACCGGGAGCTGGCGTTCAGCAGCAGCTTCTCCACCGGGATGCCCACCTTGTCCGCCACCAGCATGGCCACCAGTTCCTCGTCCACCTCCTTGAGGCCCTCCATGTTGGCCCGGGCCCCGGCGCGGTCCAGGATGTCAATGGCCTTGTCCGGCAGGTGCCGGTCGTGGACATAGCGGACGGACAGGCGGACGGCCAGTTCCAGGGCGCGCTCAGTGTAGGTGACCTGATGGTGCTGCTCGTAGAAGGGGAGGATGCCCTTGATGATCTCCAGGGCCTCGGGCAAGGGGGGCTCGGCCACCATGACGGTCTGGAAGCGGCGCTCCAGGGCGGCGTCCGATTCGATGTGCTTCTTGTATTCCTGGAGGGTGGTGGCCCCGATGCAGGGGAACTCGCCGCGGGAGAGGGCGGCCTTGAGCTCATTGGCGGCGTCCAGGGCGCTCTCGCCACCGCCGGCGCCCACGATGGTGTGGATCTCGTCAATGAAGATCACGAAGCGGCCAGCGCTGTCCCGGACCTCCTTGCGAAGTTGCTGCATGCGCTCGCTGAAGGAGCCCCGCAGGGAGGTGCCCGCCACCAGCGACGAGGTCTCCAGGCTTAGCAGGAGGCGGCCCCGAAGGGCCTTGGTCCGGGGGCTTTGGGCCACGATCTCCAGGGCCAGGCCTTCCACCAAGGCGGTCTTGCCGACGCCGGGCTCTCCGATGAGGCAGGGGTTGTTGGTCCGGCGCTTCAGGAGGATCTGGACCATCTGGTCGATCTCCTTGCGGCGGCCGATGACCGGGTCAATCCGGCCCAGGGCGGCCTCCAGGGTGAGGTTCCGGGACATGCGGGCCAGCAGGGGGAAGGCGTCTTCGTCCAGGACATAGTCGGCGCTGTTGGGCTGGGCGGCCTCGGGCTGGGCGCCCTCGGGCTGGCCGGCGGTCTCGGGCTGGCCGGCGGTCTCCTGGGGGGGCGGCGGTGCCTCGGGCTGGGGCTCGGGGGGGCGCACGGGGGGGCGGGGTTGCTGGCTGACCACAGGGGGGCGGGGCATGGTCGGGGATGGTTCCAGCACAACAGGCTGGGCGCCGTTCCCCGTGGGACCCTCTCCATTCTGCCTGGGGCCAGCCTGTTCAGGGGCCTCCCGGTCCGCACCGTTCCGACTGGAGACGGCCATCTCAGCGAGCTTGGCGCTGGCCTCTGTGCGAATCAGTGTCGCCTGGTAACCGGCCTTCAGCAGTCCCTCGATGATGGCGCATTTTGGGACCCTCAGCATGGCCACCAGATAGGCGGGACTCCAGACGGCCCCCATCTTCTGATCCCGGGTCAACTGGGCGGCCTTGGCCTCCACCATGGCCATGGTGTCCTCAGGTTCTATGAGGCCCTTGGGGCCCGCCGCCGTGACCAGCAGGTTCCGGATGGTCTTTAGCCCCGGCTTGACATCGTGCCCCTGCTTGGCATTGATCCCCGTCTTGATCTTGGTGTCCTCAAGTTCCAGCCCGTGTCGCTTCAAGATGAGGTAGCAGCTATTCTGGTGGACCATGACCATGGCCATCAGGATGTGCATGGAGGTCACGCGTGGTTCCTTGAAGGACTCTCGGACCTTTTCGGCGAAGCTCAGCAGGTTCTTGAGCTCGTAGCTGTGAACGATGACATCACTCATTGGCGTTCAATCCCGTCGCTGCAGTTAGAGGCCCAGGAGGACCTCACGGTTGTCGGCCTCCAGCTTGACGATGAAGGACTTCACAAAGGGGCCGGGGGTCTTGGGCCCGGGCCGATAGCTGACGGTCACCTCAGCACGGTAGGTGCCGTCGTTCAGCTTCAAGATCACGGGGTCCAGTCGCCGGGGGCCGGGACCACGGGGGTACAACTCCTCGGGGAACTCGGCGCTGGTGGTGGACAGCCACTCTCCACCCTCCGAATACAGCTTCCATTCGACCTTCTCGGCGGGGCTGTCGCCAAGCTCGAAGGCCTTCACCAGATCCACCGCGATTCGGGCCTCCGTGGGGCCCTGGCGCATGAGGAAGAGGGAGCCCCCCAGGAAGGCAGCAAGGAGGAAGTAGCGGGCCAGTTTTTTTCGGGTGGCGTCTTTCATGGAAAGGCACCTTAGCAGAAAGGCTCGATCGGTGGAACTGGGAATGTGGAGCCCCCGGCCTGCGCAACTTCCTCGGCGCCCTTTGTTGACCCGGCCCCGGGTTTCCAATATGGTCGGGGGCGTCGCACACCGGAGGAGTTGGCAATGATGTACATGAATGCGGGACCCAATCGCGGCCACATCGAGGTGATCTGCGGGCCCATGTTTAGTGGCAAGAGCGAAGAGCTGATCAGCCGGTTGAACCGCGTCCGGATTGCCCGGCAGCGCTGCCAGATCTTCAAGCCCAAGCTGGACGATCGCTACGACAAGAAGCAGATTGTGACCCACAGCGCCCAGAAGATTCAGGCGGTGGTGGTGAACTCCTCCCAGGAGCTGCTGGAGCACATCGACTGGAAGGCCGCGGTCATCGGCATCGACGAGGTGCAGTTCTTTGACGACGGCATCGTGGAGGTCTGCGAGAAACTGGCCAACTCCGGCAAGCGCGTGGTGGTGGCGGGGCTGGACCTGGACTTTCGGGGCCAACCCTTTGGGCCCGTGCCTCGGTTGCTGGCGGTGGCCGAGTATGTCACCAAGCAGCTTGCGGTGTGCATGAAGTGCGGCTCTCTGGCCAGTCGCAGTCAGCGGCTGGCGCCTCTGGTCGATACCGTCGTGGTGGGGGCCATGGACCTCTACGAGGCGCGCTGCCGCCACTGCTGGGATCCCAACGAGGCCCTGGAGGCCGCCCAGCCCTCCCTGTTCCCGCCGCCCCCCAAGGCCCCCCCAAGCCCCCGCAAGGCCGCCAAACGGGCCCCCGCTCAAAAAAAGACTACCACCCCCGACAAGCTTTAAATAGAATCGCGCTTCCATCGGCTGGACGGCCCCCTTGGGCCGCAGAGGAGTAGGTCATGGACGAGTTCATGAAGGCCGCTATTGAAGAAGCCAGAATTGGCCTCGCTGAGGGCGGCATTCCCATCGGCTCGGTGCTGGTCAAGGACGGCAAGATCATTGGCCGGGGCCACAACCGTCGGGTGCAGGAGGGCGACCCCATCACCCATGCGGAGATTGACTGCCTGCGCCGCGCCGGTCGCGTCGGCAGCTACACGGGCACCACCCTTTACTCCACGCTGTCACCCTGCTACCTGTGCTCGGGGGCGGTGGTCCAGTTCAACATCAAGAAGGTGGTGGTGGGCGAGTCTGTGACCTTCCCCGGGGCGCCGGACTTCCTGCGGGCCCACGGCGTCGAGGTGATCAACCTGGACCTCCCTGAGTGCATCCAGATGATGCAGGACTTCATTGAAAAGAACCCCCGCCTCTGGAACGAAGACATAGGCGAACTCTAGAAAGCTCCCCACGATGTTTCTTATCGGCATAAGGCAGGAGTGACGGATGAACAGTATCATTCTTCTGATCGTCCTTGCCGTGCTGTTGGTGCTTGGCTTCCTCGTCGAGGCCTTCCGGCATCGGGCCAACCTGAAGAGCATCCCCATCCGGGTCCATGTGAACGGCACCCGCGGAAAATCAAGCGTCACGCGCCTGATCTCTGCCGGCCTTCGCTACTCGGGGCGGCGCGTCTGCGCCAAGACCACGGGGACCCTGGCCAGGATGATCATGCCCGACGGCAGGGAATACCCGGTGTTTCGGCCGGCCAAAGCCAACATCATCGAGCAGGTACGGATTGTGGACACCGCGGCCTCCTACAAGGCGGATGCGCTCATCATTGAGTGCATGGCCCTGCTGCCCCACCTCCAGTGGTTGTCCGAGTCCAAGATGGTGCGGGCCACCCACGGCGTCATCACCAACGCCCGGGCGGACCACCTGGATGTGATGGGGCCGGGGGAAACGGATGTGGCCTGGGCCCTCTGCGGCATGGTGCCCCTGAACGGCAAGCTCTTCACCTGCGAGCGGCGGCACCTGGGGATCCTGCAAGAGGCCGCAGCGGATCGGCGCACTGAGTTGGTGGGCGTCACGGAGGAAGAGGTGGAGGCCATCAAGGCTGAGGACATGTCCGGGTTCCTGTATGTGGAACACCGGGAGAATGTGGCCCTGGCCCTGAAGGTGCTGATGGACATCGGGATGGACCGCGAGAGTGCCATCAAGGGCATGTGGACGGCCGCCCCGGACCCCGGCGCCATGAAGGATTTCCAGCTTCAGTTCTTCGGCAGGAAGATGATCTTCATCAATGGCTTTGCCGCCAACGACCCGGAGAGCACGGGCCGCCTGTGGCACATGTCCATTGACAACTACCCCGACCACGACAAGCGGGTGGCCATCTTCAACTGCCGGGCTGACCGCCCCGACCGGTCCCTCCAGCTTGCCGAGGCCTGCGTGTCCTGGAAGCTGGCCGACAGTTATGTGCTGATGGGGACGGGCACCTACATCTTCGCCAAGAAGTTCGCCTCCATGGGCGTGGACAGCGCCAAGTTGGTCTTCGCGGAGGACCAGGATGTGGCCGAGGTCTTTGAGACCATCGTGTCCATCGTGGGCAAGAAGACCCTGATTGTGGGAATGGGTAATGTGGCTGGCATTGGTCTGGACCTGGCCCGTTACTTCGCCAACCGAGGAGACCGGGAAGGGAGCAAGATGTATGGTTGAGCTTCTAAGCGTATCAATTGGAATCGGTCTGGTCATAAGCCTGCTGTTTGTCGAGGTCTTCGGCGTGGCGGTGGGCGGCATGGTGGTGCCCGGCTATGTGGCCTTGAAGCTGGATGAGCCCCTCCAGGTGACCATCACGGTGGTCATCGCGCTGTTGACCTTCTTCATCGTCCACAGCCTCTCGTCGTTCATCATCGTCTACGGGCGGCGCCGCACGGTGCTGATGATCCTGGTGGCCTACATCCTGGTCATGGCCGCCCAGATGTTTGGCCAGGTCATCCTGCCCGCGGGCAACGCCGAGGCAGTGGTCATCGGGTTCATCATCCCGGGCCTCATCGCCATCTGGATGGACCGGCAGGGCGTGGTCGAGACTGTTTGCTCGCTGATCACGGCCTCCGTGGCCGTGCGCCTCATCCTGGTCATCGTTCTGGGGGGAGAATTGCAGCTATGAAGAAGATCTATTGGAGACCCAGAAAAGTCTCGCGCGCAGTGTTGGTGTTCCTGGCCGTGTTCTCCCTGGGCGCCTTTGGCGTGGTGGAGCACTACAAGGTCAAGAAGCGGCAGCCCAATTTCAGTGACAAGGTCAAGGCCTCCCGGTTGACCCGCGATGCCATGAAGGTCATCAAGAACGAGCGCATCCGCCTGGGCTATCCCCTGGAGAACGAGGTGGACCCCGCGGCCACCGGCGTCCTGGGGAAGGTGATGACCGAGGTGACCTCCAACACGGGGCTGCTGCCGGCCAAGCGCACCTCGGCCAACCCCAACTGGGCTGCGGCCATGGTGCAGATGCTGAAGAAGGGGGGGGTGAAGGAGGGGGACCTGGTGGCCATTGGCTTCTCAGGCTCCTTCCCGGCCCTCAACATGGCCACGCTGGCGGCGGTGGAGACCCTGAAGCTGAAACCCGTGGCCATCTCCAGCGCCACGGCGTCGCAGTACGGGGCCAACCTCCCGGGGCTGCTGTGGATCGACATGGAGCGGGTGCTGGTGGAGAAGAAGCTGTTCCAGACCAGGTCCGTGGCGGTCTCCATCGGGGGCGCCCAGGACCAGGCCACGGGCATCTCCGCCAAGGGCCGGGCCATGCTGGAGGAGGAGATCAACAAGAGCGGCCTGCGCTTCATCAACTCCAAGGACTACCTGGATGGGCTGGAGCAGCGCATGGCCGTCTACGAGGAGATGGCCGGCGGCGAGCGCTACGCGGCCTACATCAATGTGGGCGGCGGGTCCGTGTCCGTGGGGACCACCGTGGGCAAGAAGGCCTTCAGGCCCGGGCTGAACACCCGCGCACCCTTCGGTGAGGGCTCGGAGATTGACTCCGTGATGAAGCGCTTCATTGAGCGCGGCACCCCCGTCATTCACCTGTCCAACATGGCCAAGCTGGCCGAGAAGTTCGAGATGCCCCTGGAGCCCCAGACCATCCCCCCCATCGGCAAGGGAGTCATGTACTACCGCGACGAGCCCAACCGGGTCCTGGCCGCCGTCATGTTCCTCCTGATCGCCGCCCTCCTATGGATCCTGATGCGAAGCGACCTGGGCTTCCGCCTCCTGCACCGCCGCACCCCCGGGCATGTGGACAATCATCC
>CAZMEC010000044.1:0-17546 GCA_964565265.1 uncultured Myxococcales bacterium | reverse complement strand
GCGGATCTGGTGAACATGAGCACCCCCAAAGGAACCGGCCCGGGGCGGACCAAAAAGCGGTCTTAGTGTTCCATCTAGAGGGTGAAAAAGCAACCCAGGACCGCGGTTGGACGGGGCCGATCCGCTTACTGCGTGCGCGGCTTGGACGGAAAGCGCGGGGGAAGGGGGCGCGAAGCGCCGGATGAGGGTGCCCACCACCAGCCGTCAGTGGCCGCCCGAGGCGCGAGTGTAATGTAAGGTCCTGACCCCTACTGACTACTCCAGCAGCAGGGCCTTCAGGGCTTGGAGGTCGTCGCGGAGGGTGGCGGCGAGTTCGTATTCGAGTTGCTCGGCGGCTTGATACATCATCTTGGTCAGGCGCTCCACCTCGGCCTCCAGGGCCTTGCGGTTACGCAGCATGGACTGGGGCACTCGCTCGGAGGCGGCCTTGGCGGCGCGCTCGAAGGGCAGCAGCTTCTTCTCCACCGAGCGGGGCGTGATGTTGTGGACGCGGTTCCACTCTAGCTGCACCACCCGGCGGCGGGCCATTTCCCCAAGGGCGTCTCGAATGGAGTCCGTCTCCCGGTCCGCGTAGAGGATGACCAGTCCTTCCAGGTTTCTGGCGGCCCGGCCCGATACCTGGATGAGGCTGCGTTTGCCCCGCAGGAACCCCTCCTTGTCGGCGTCCAGCACTGCCACCAGGGACACCTCGGGCAGGTCCAGGCCCTCCCTCAGGAGGTTGATGCCCACCAGCACATCGAAGGCCCCCTGGCGCAGGCCGTGCAGCAACTCCACCCGGTCCAGGGTGTCCACATCGGCGTGCATGTAGCGGGCCCGCACCTTCAGCGAATTGAGGTAGTCCGTCAGGTCCTCCGCCATGCGCCGGGTGAGGGTGCCCACCAGGGTCCGGTGGCCCATGGCGCAGCGCTTGCGGATCTCCGCCAGCAGGTCGTCCACCTGCCCCGTCACCGGCCGGATGATGACCTCTGGGTCCACCAGTCCGGTGGGGCGGATGAGCAGCTCCGTGATGGCGGCGCTTTGGCCCAGCTCCCAGTCCCCTGGGGTGGCGGACACGAACACCGCGGTGCCGATGCGCGCCTCCCACTCCTCGAAGCACAAGGGGCGGTTGTCCCGGGCGCAGGGCAGGCGGAAGCCAAAGTCCACCAGGGTCTGCTTCCGGGAGGCGTCCCCCCGGGACATGCCCCGGACCTGGGGAATGGTCACATGGGACTCGTCCACCACGCACAGGAAGTCCGAGGGAAAGTAGTCCATCAGCGTGGCAGGGGGCGTCCCCGGGGCCCGTCCGTCCAGGTGGCGCGAGTAGTTCTCGATGCCCTTGCATGATCCAAAAAGCTCAAGCATTTCAAGGTCATAGGTGGTGCGCTGGTCCAGCCTCTGGGAGTACAGCACGCGGCCGTCGGCGTCGTATTCCGCCAACCTCCCCTTCAGCTCCCCACGGATACTCTGGATGGCGCGGTTCAGCTCGTCCTGGGGGGTCACATAGTGGCTGTTGGGGAAGATCAAAACCTTCTTGAGCTGGGCCTTCTCCTCCCCCGTAAGCGGGTCCAACTCGCTAAGGCGCTCCACCTCGTCGCCGAAGAACTCCAGGCGCACCACGCGGTCCCTCTCGTGGGCGGGGAACACATCCACCGAGTCCCCCCGGACCCGGAAGGTGCCCCGGTGGAAGTCCAGATCGTTGCGCTGGTATTGAAGCTCCACCAGGCCCCGCATGAGGTTGTCCCGGTCCAGGGTCGCGCCCGTCTCCACCTCCATCAACATGGAGCGGTAGTAGTTGGGGCTGCCGATGCCGTAGATGCAGCTGACGCTGGCCACCACGATGACATCCCGGCGCTCCATCACGGAGCGGGTGGCGCTGTGGCGCATGCGGTCGATCTCATCGTTGATGGCCGAGTCTTTTTCGATGTAGGTGTCGGTGCTGGGGATGTAGGCCTCGGGCTGGAAGTAGTCGTAGTAGGAGACGAAATACTCCACGGCGTTCTCAGGGAACAGCTCTTTGAATTCCTGGTAAAGCTGGGCCGCCAAGGTCTTGTTGGGGGCCATCACCAGGGTGGGGCGCTGGACCTGCTGGATGACATTGGCGATGGTGAAGGTCTTGCCGGACCCGGTGACCCCAAGCAACACCTGCCGGGTCCCCGGCGCCTCCATGCCGGCCACCAGGGACGCAATCGCCTGGGGCTGGCCGCCTGCCGGTTCAAAGGGGGCCTTGAGCTTGAACATGGTCAGGGCTGGGCGGGGGCCGCGGGGGCGGGGGCTTCAGCGGCGGGGGGCGGGGCTTCAGCGGCGGGGGGCGGGGGCTGGACCTCAAGGGTGGAGTCACCCTCCTGGGCCGCCTGCTTCAGCGCCGCCCGGGCTGCCAGGGCCAGGACCCGCGTGATGTCCATGCGGACCTCGAACCAAGCGCTGGATTCCTTGGTGCCGCCGTAGAAGAACAGCCCCGGGTCGCCTCGCAGGATGTCCAGAATCTCCTTGGCCTCACCCTCAAAGAAGGCGGCGGCGGGGGGGATCTCCCGGAGGTCATCCACCAGCCGCAGGTAGTCGAAGCGGGCCATCTGGTTGTAGCGGGCCTCGTTGACCCCCTTGCCGAACACGGCCGGGGCGTCGAACTGCCTCGTCCCGTCGATGATCTCCTTGGCCCGCACCACGCCGTTGGGGCCGAAGGTGAAGACTATCTTGTCGGGGGTGTAGGCAATGGCGGCCTCCAGCTTTTCCTTGATGACATTCTTGACCCAGCCCGCCTCAGGCGGGAGCTTGAGCAACGAGTAGTCCATGTTGATGCGCAGGTAGTCGATGACCACCTCGGCGTAGGTCTCCGAGGAGATGGCCAGGTCCATGCCAAAGGGCTTGACCATGGGGTTCAACTGCCCCACCAGGTCCTGGAGGGTGCGTCCGGTGAGGGCCTGTCGGGTCTCCGGGGGGAGGCCATCCAGGGTCTTGCGGAAGTAGTAGCCGTAGACCCGATCCACCAGTTCTCGGGTCTTGGTACCGTCGTTGGTGATGGCCACAACGCTCATGGAGAAGGGGAAGCCGGCGTCGGTGTAGAAGGCGGTGGAGGCGTCGCCGTTCAGCAGCGTGACCAGGTCCCGGTAGCTGCCGGTCATTTCGTACTTGTCCTGGGCGGTCATCTGGAGGGCCGAGGAGACGATGTCCATGTAGCGCTCGAGCCAAGGCAGGAACACCGCCGGGGGGATCTTCTGGCCCTGGATGTACCAACTCTTGGCGGGCATGAAGCTGAGGCTGTCTATGGCCTCATTGGGCATGGCCGCGATGGCCTGGCCCAGCTTGGTCTCGGGGCGGGCGTCAATTTGCCCGTGGAAGACCCCCAGGGCGCCATCCAGGCTGATCTCTGCTGAGGCCCGGTCCACCTCACCGATGAGATCCTTGGCCAGGCTCATGAAGCGGGCGACCATCTCCTTGGAGGCGGAGTCCATGGCGCCATTGGAATCCATGGAGCGCTCGACCTCCTCCAGCATGGAGCTGACCATGCCATGGAGGGACTGGCCGCTGACCGAGATGAAGGCCAGCGAGTTGACCTCCATTTTCATCAACTCCATCTTGGTGATGCCGTCCAGGCGGCCCAGGTTCTCGGCCTTGTCGGAGAGGAACAGGTCCCGGTCGCCGATCTCCACCCAGGTGTCTCCAATGCGCAAATAGGGAGAGGCCTGCCCATCCTCCTCGGCAGCCTTGTCATGGGGGGGCAGGGACGCCATCAACAGCGACCGGTCCTTGATGGGGATGACCACCACGGCCTCCTCCAGGGAGTGGCGAACCGCGGCCCGGATGGGGCGACCCCGATCCAGCCAATCCAGGGTCTTGAGGCCCGTGGCCGCCTGGACCTTCTGGGGAAGATCGGTATGGAGGTAGCGGTTGAAGGCCAGGTTCAAGGGGGGCAGGAGCAGCGCCCCGATCTCTTTTTCAATCCGGTCCAGGGAGGCCACACCGCCAACGAAGAGGGCTGAGTGGAGGCTGCCTTCCAGCTTCTGGACCAGGGCCACCGCCTGCTGGGCCGCGTTGGGGCCGGCGGCGGGACTGGGGTCGGAGGGGAGGCGCTCGGGGTTGGGCTGGGGTGGCGGCGTGGCCTCCGCGGCCTTGGCTGTGGCAGCCTCGCCCTCGGGGTTGGCAGCCTCCTCCGGGGTTCCCTCGGTCTTGGTGCCGTCCCCGGCCTTGGATGCGCCAGGGGCCTTGATGGCTCCCCGTCCCGGGCGGTCCGTGCTGAGGGAGGAGCCCGCCGGCTCCTTCGCGCAGGCGACCAGCAGCAAAGCCAAAATCAAGGCCAGTGTCTTGAGCTGATTCATGGAACCTCCAGTTCAGATCCAGGGCCCCAAGGTAATACCCCGCAGGTGCCGCGGCTGTCAACGCCCCCGCGCCCCCTTGAAAAAAAGTGCTTCCCCAAATTCGAGGTCGTTCGAAACAGAAGGGCATCGTGGGTGAAAACAAAACGGAATGGAGGAGACCATGAAGAGCATTTTCACAGTTTTGATGGTTTTGGGGCTGCTGGTTGCTTCGCTGGGCTGCGAGGGCGAAGGGCAGAGTGTGGCGGTGGACGGGTTGCCCAACCACTATGGGCTGCCCGGGGAAGACGGTGGGTCCCTGGAGTTCGGCGAGGACGGGGGCTTCGGGGACGGGGCGCTGCTGGAGGAGGACTCCTGGGCGACGGAGATGAAGGCCAAGCCGGAGCAGGACGCTGGCGGCGGGTCCTTGGGCGAGGAGGCGGACTGCGGGGAGGATTTCTCCGGGGCGGAGGTCTCCGGGGCGGAGGCCGGGGCAGACACCCTGAGTCTCCCCGACCACGGCCAACTGGGCGCCCCCTGCGAGCGCAACGCTGACTGCGCCAGCGGTCGCTGCATTCCCAGCGTGGAGGGGCAGATCTGCACCATGACCTGCATCGAAGAATGCCCGGAGGGCTTCCAGTGCATGGTGGATGAGACGGAGGCCCCAGACACCCGCTACATCTGTATCAAACCGTTCCCCTTCCCCTGGTGCCGCCCCTGTCAGGCGGTGGGGGACTGCGAGGTGCCCTTCGCCGTTGGGACCGCCTGCCTCAGCCTTGGGGAACTCGAGGGGTCCTACTGCACCACCAAATGCAGCGCCAGCGCCCAGTGTCCTGAGGGCTTCCACTGTGGCCAGGGGCACTGCCGCCCGGACGACGGGCACTGCGACTGCAACGAGTCCCAGGACAACGCTGGGTTTGGCACCGACTGTGCGCGAGCCAATCAGCATGGCCAGTGCGCCGGCAGCAGGCTGTGCCTGGGGGAGGCCATGGAGGAGTGCTCGGCCAGGGAGCCGGCCCAGGAGCTGTGCAATGCCCTGGATGATGACTGCGACGGGGAGGTGGACGAGGTGCTGGGGCCCGAGCCCTGCAGCCTCAGCAATCAGTTCGGCACCTGCAAGGGGACCCGCTGGTGCAGCCAGGGGCAGTGGAGCTGCGATGCTCCCCAGGCCGTGGTGGAGGATTGTGATGGCCGGGACAACGACTGCGACGGGCAGGTGGACGAGGCCCTGGTGCTGCCCGACTGCCGGGTGGAGAACCAGTACGGGGTTTGCCTGGGCCGCCAGCGCTGCCTGGGTGGCGGTGTGGTCTGCGAGGCCCCCGAGCCCCAGGCGGAGGCCTGCAATGGCGCTGATGATGACTGCGATGGCCAACGGGACGAGAACGGGGCCCTGGGCTGCCTGAACGCCTGGCTGGACGCCGACGCCGATGGCTTCGGGACGGGCACCGCCCAGTGCCTCTGCACCGTGCTGCCCGGCTTCTCCCTCAAGGGCGGGGACTGTGACGACGCCTCCTTCGAGTCCAGCCCCGGGCGCCAGGAGCTGTGCGACGGCCGGGACAACGACTGCGACGGGCAGACCGACGAGGGCTGCGACCAGGACGGCGATGGCTACTGCAATGTCGTCCCCTTGAAGTTCGGGGCCAACCTGGTCTGCCGCTTCCCCCAGCCCGACTGCCTGGACTCGGACCCCTTCATCTATCCCGGCGCCGCCGAGGTCTGCGACCTGGCGGACAACAACTGCGATGGCAACAAGGACGAAGCCTGCGATCTGGACGGCGACGGGGTCTGCAAGGGCAGCAAGCCCAAGCCTCCGTGCAGCCTGGCCTCGGCGGACTATGTGGCCTGCGTCAAAAAGTTCAACAATGCCCTGGCTCTGGTCTGCCGGGAGGGCTTCGGGGATTGCAACGACACGGAGTCCCGGGTCAGCCCCCTCCGGCTTGAGGTCTGCGATGCCCTGGACAACGACTGTGACAGCAAGGTGGACGAGGACCTGGACCTGGACGGGGACGGCTTCTGCAGCGGCTCCTTCGCGGGCCTGGCGGGGAAGTGCTGCCCCCTGGGCTACGGCGACTGCGAGGACCTCATCAAGAGCGTCAACCCGGCGGCCCGGGACCTGCCCGACGACGCCTCCACGGACGAGAACTGCGATGGCCTGGACGGCGATCTGGAGGAGGCGGTCTTTGTGTCCCATCTGGGGGGCAAGGATAGCAATCCTGGCACCATGGAAAAGCCCAAGCAGTCCCTGGCGGCGGCGGTGTCAGAGGCCGCGGGCTCCGGCAGAAGCCAGGTCCTGGTGGCCAGCGGGGTCTACGACGGCGAGCTGGAGGTGCCCGGTGGCGTGGGGGTCTATGGCGGCTACGCGCTGGAGGGCGGCTGGAAACGCTCCTTTGGCAAACTGCCCCTCATCCGCGGTGGCAGCCAGCCCGTGAAGGTGCTGGGTGGCGGCGGCGAGACGAGGCTGCAGGAGTTGCAGATTATGGCCAACGATGCCCCTTCGGGAGGCAATTCCTCGGTGGGCATCAGGTTGAGCAAGGCCAATGGGGTCACCATCCGGCGGGTCAAGATCCAGACGGGCCGGGGCAGCGATGGCGTGCAGGGCACGGCCGGCTGGGATGGCGTTGCCGGCTTCAGTGGCAAGCAGGGGGCCAAGGGCTGCGATTCGGGCTCCTGCGTGGGCGGCACCGATTGTTCCTCGGCGGGGCCCCTGGGTGGGGGCGAGAACTTCACCGAGGTCCCCAAGGGTCTGCGCTGCGGCGGCATGGGCCAGGCCCACGGCAACAAATTGGTGAAGCAGGCCTCCAACCTGGCCTTCCCCTGGGAGCCCGACGACCGGGGTGAGCACTCCTGCTACTACCGCCAGGTGGGCGGCGGCCGGGGCGGCAAGGGTGGAGATCGGGGCGCGGGCAGCCACAAGACCGGCTGGGCTGGCGAGGCTGGGATCCAGGGCGTTGACGGCCTGGGCGGCGCGGCGGCGGCTTTGGCCCGAATCGGTGTGGCGGGCCTGATCCTTCAGGAAGCCAGTGACGGGACCAGCGGCACCGATGGCACCGGTGGCGGCGGTGGTGGCAAGGGGCGTCGCAAGGATGAGGGCCTCTTTGCCTGCGACTCCTACGGCGGTGAAGGCGGCGGCGGTGGCGAGGGTGGTACCGCTGGCCTGCAAGGCATAGGTGGCCGCTCGGCGGGCAGCTCCGTGGGGATCCTGCTGTACCAGTCCAGCGTCAAGGTGGAGCTCTGCGAGATCGTCACCGCTGCCGGTGGCAACGCGGGACCTGGCGGGGCCGGCGGTAACGGCGGCCTGGGCGGCTTCGGGGCCCCCGGCGGCAAAGGCTGGGACGGCTCCGGTGCAGGCGGTGCTGGGGGTCACGGGGGCCGCGGGGGCCACGGGGGCGGAGGGGGCGGCGGCGCCGGCGGCTACAGCCTCGGCATCTTCCATAGCTGCATCGACAGCAGCCTGACCGCGTCCAACAACAAGTACACCCTGGGCGCCGCAGGGAAGGGCGGCAAGGGCGGCCATTCCGCCGCCAAGAAAGGCAGCACCGGCCCCGACGGCGTCCGTGCCGAGACCTACTGCGTGAACTCCCTGTAGAACGCCCACCCCCCTACGCCACCCCTCAAAATCCCCAACGCCATCCCCAACGAGTCGAGAGTAGCCACGCCGGCCGGTGCCCAGACACCCAAAACACCCCAACACCCCAGACACCCCAGACACCCCAGACACTTCCGCGGTTCCCTCCCCCGCTGGGGGAGGGTTAGGGAGAGGGGGATTGTAGGGGAGATCGCAGAGTGTGGCTGGCGATGGAACCCGTGCCCTCATCCGGCGCTTCGCGCCAGGCCGGCCGGTGCCCTCCCCCGCTGGGGGAGGGTTAGGGAGAGGGGGATTGTAGGGGAGATCGCAGAGTGTGGCTGGCGATGGAACCCGTGCCCTCATCCGGCCCTTCGGGCCACCTTCCCCCACGGGGGGAAGGGGATTTGGAAGGGGACATTGGGGGGGATCAGCCTACCAGGTTCTTTTGGCGCATCTTGTAGATTCTTTGGGTGTCGGTGGCTTTGTTCACGGAGGTCTGGACTTGCTGGGCTGAGGCCAGGAGTTGGTCCAGGCTGGGGTCTTCCCTGGACATGATTCGTTCCAGTTCCTGGTCGGACTCGCGGATGCGGGTGGAGAGGTCCCGTAGGATTACATCCAGGAGCTTGTAGGCGAAGCGGCTCTTGGCCTCAAAGAGGCGCTGGAAGTCCGCCCGATCGGCCATGAGGAAGACGCTGGCCAGTTCTGCCTTGGCGGTGGCCATGCGCAGGCCCCCGTCGATCACCGAGATCTCCCCCAGGAGGCCACCCGTGCTGACCACATTCAGGCGGCGCATGCGCTCGTCTGTACCTCGGTAGATGCCCACCGAGCCGGAGACCAGCACCAGGAAGAAGGAGCCTGGCTCGCCCTCTTTGTAGAGGAATTCCCCGGCCTGGTACTCCATGCAGCGGAACACCACCGACAGGAGGTCCAGTTCGGCGTCGGTGAAGTCGTCAAAGATGGCCAGTTTTCGCATCAGGGGCTGGGACGAACAGTTTCTTGCCTTGGGCATGGCAGCCTCCGTCAGTAGTTCAGAAGCCGCTCGGCGGCTTCCTGGATGTTAGCGGGGGCACTGGCCTTGAGCATCTCCTTGGAGATCTCGTTGATCTGACGCAGCCTGCGGCACATCACCGGGGCCATCTGGCGCAGGACCTTGAAGGCCGACGAGCGGTAGTCTCGTCGAAGCTTGTTGAACTCGTCCAGGTCCAGCTCGTACAGGACGCTCTCCGCCAGGGTGACCACGGAGGCGCTGCGGGGAGAGGAGTCTATGAGGGCCATCTCTCCGAAAACCTCGCCCGGACCCAGCTCGGCCAGGACCTTGGTCTTGCCTTTGGGCAGCTTTTTTACCACCCGAGCCTGTCCGGCAACAATAATGTAGACCGACGCGCCCTGTTCACCTTCCTTGATCACGGTCACACCTTGCCGGACCTTGATCAGCCTTGAAATGCCAATTATTTCAGACAGTTCATCCCTGTCCAGCGGACGCAGCAGGGGTACCGCAGAGACTACTTTTCGGTAGAGTTCCTCTTCCATTTCTTGCTCCTGTCTCGCGTTCGGAGAAGGTAGTATCCCATAGGGCGGCGAAAAATCCAAAGGGGAAATCCCTCGGGCGCCGAGGGACCAGCCGCCAAAGAGGGGAGAGAACATGGAACGGCGAGGCCTTGCTGCGGTTCTGCCTGGGGTCCTTTTGGTCACCGGGCCGCTGTGTTGGGTGGTCATACTTATGGTGAATGCCTTCGCTCACCTCAGCGACCCCTCTCTGCCGGCCAGGGCTGGGGTGGCCACCAGGGCAGCCCTCCCCGGCCTGGTCCACACCATGGTCCTCGACGGCGCTCGCTCCCAGGGGGCTTCCAGCCCCTGGATGCAGGCTGCCCTGACCGTGGAGCCGCCCCTGGAGGTGGCTTTGGAGGAGGCCGGGGTGTTCGAGGCGCTGGCCAGCCGAGTCAAGGCTGTGGTGGGCCAGTTGGCGACCGCCGCCCGGGAAGGGCGTGGCACCGTGACGCTGGACCTTTCGGGCCTGGAGGAGCCCCTGACCGCGCCCCCCCTGCGGGACTTCCTGACCAACCTGTTGGCGGCCCTGCCGGAATGCGAGCAAGAGCAACTGGAGGCCTGGCGCGAGCTCATGCTGGTGGAGGACCTCAGCGGGGTGGTGCCGCCGGCCTGCCGTCCAGGCAGCCAGATCCCCCAGGATCGCCTCCAGTGGGGGATGACCCGCGCCCTGGAGCCTCTTGGCCTGAGGCGGGCCCGAGCTGTGGAAATCAAAGCAAACCTGCCCATGCCCTTGGTGGGCCTGCTGCTCTTCCCCGTCCTGGCCCTCCTGGTCCTGGTGGTGCTGATGGCCCGGCAGGGCGGTCTGGGCCGGGTCCTGGGCAGCTCGCTGGTGGTTGGCGGGCTGCTGGCGCTGGCCACGGCCCTGTCCCTGCAGGAGCTGCTCCGGCGGCTGCTGACGCCCGGCCTGGAACAGTTCCTGGAGGCCCGCTTCGGTGGCCCAGGGGATTCCTTCCAGGGCCTGCTCTCAAGCCAGTCCCTTGGCCGCAGCCTGGGGGACCTGGGGGGCGAGGGGCTGGGGGTTCTGGCGGGGACCCTCCTGTGGTCGGCCGTCATCAGTCTCCTGCTCGGGGTCGCCATGCTGATCCCTGGGATGCGTAGGGGGGCCCGGGGGGAATAGGCGTGCCTTGACGGATCAGGTGAGGGCCTGCACAATCGGCCGCTGGAGGTGACTCATGCCCGGAAGACTGACCTGGTTCCTGCTATCCCTGGCGGCCCTGCTGGTGTTGGTGGCCGGCCCTGGCTGTGCTGACAAGAAGCCCCAGGAGAAGCCCTCGGCAAGCAAGAGCGGCGCGGCCTCCGAGGGCCGCAAGAGGGGCCGCAAGAAGAAGGTCCCAAGGACCCCCGAAACCCCCGAAGCCCCCGAAGCTGAGGCTCTGAAGGGCGCCCCGGAGGCGGCCGGAGCTGAAGCGGCGGAGCTTGCCGAAGCTGCGCCCGGGGAGGCCCAGGCCGAGCCGACCGGGGAGGCCCCCGAAGGCGAGGCAGCCCCGGAACCTCCCAAGGAGCCGGCTTCCGAGGCCCAGGTGCCGGAACCCGCCCCCCAGGCCCCCCCTGCTGCCCATGGAAACCTGCCCAATCCTGCCCTGTTGGGGCCGCCGCCCCCCAAGGTGGAGCACCTCCTGTCCATCGCCGATCTGGTGGCGGTGATCCACACCAAGGGCTGGGTCACCAAGGGTGCCATCGCTGGGCGGGAACCCGACGAGAGCTACAACTCCATCCAATACGAAAAGCCGGGCACCGGCAGGTTGGTGGCGCTGCAGCTTTGGAAGGGCAGCCGGGAGGAGGCCGTGGCCAACTGGAACAACCTGCTGGCCACCTGGCCCAACGCCCAGGCCCAGGAGAACATGGTGACCCAGGACACCTTCTTCTGGAACCGGGGGCACCTGTTCGGGCTGGTCTTCCTGGACACCGCCAAGGGCCTGGTGGTGGGGGTGACCTGCCACACCGAGATCTGCACGGATACCCAGTTGCTGCAGCTCACGCTGACGGCCTTCGGGCGGCTGAAGAAATAGGCGCTTGGAAGGGTGGGCTAGCGGTTCTTCTTTTCCCAGGATTCCCAGGCAGGATAGTCGGGACCCAGGTCCATCCCCGTGGCGTCCCGGAGGGCCTCGGCGACGGCGGTCTGAACGGCGAAGGACTGGTCCTTGAGGCCGGGCACCAGGAAGGGTACGGAGGCCCGGCTCTTGGTGGCGCCCAGGGCCTTGGCGGCTTCCGTGCGGACGCCCACATTGGTGTCCTCCAGAAGGACCTTGCCCAGGGTCCCCCGGGCGGTCTTGTCATCAAAGGAAGCCAGGGCCTTGCAGGCGCTCATGCGGACCGAAAACAGCCCGTCGAAGCAGGCCGCCGAGATGGTGGCCACGGCGCTGGGGTCGGCCAACTTGCCCAGGGCCTCCACGGCCTTCTCCCGCTCGTAGGGGAGGTTGCCCTTGGCCAGCTTCTCCAGAATCTGATTGGCCTCGGGGATGCCCTTCATGGCGCCCAGCTTTTCGATGACCTCAATGCGCTTCTCGAACTCCGGGTTGTCCAGGAGGGTGCCCAGCAACACGGCGCTTTCGGAGGTGAGCTGGTGACCCAGCAGTTGAAGCGCGGCGGCCTTGGACTTCTCGTCGCCGGCGGCCAGCAGCAGGCGGGCCACGGGGACCACCTCCTGGGGCCTGTTCTCCAGCGCCAGCACCAGCTTGTCGACGGTCTGCTCGTCGCCCTTGGTCAGGGCCGCCTGAAGGTCCTGAGCGGTCTTCTCGGTGGGGCTGATCTTGGGCTTCCGGGCAGCCTCAAGGGTGGAGGGCAGGGCCAGGGTTGCCAGGAGAATCAAGAGGGTGAGGGATCGGTTCATGGGGCTACTCCTTCAAAATCCGGGTGGATTATATTGACCTGTCCTGCCGTGGCAAGTCCTGGGCTATTGCCTGGAGGCAGGAAGTTTGTCATTCTTCCGCCCCATGGAAGGTACCACCATCACCGGGACCGTCGAGAAGCTTGTGTTCAACAACCCGACCAACGGGTACACAGTGCTGCTGGTTCGGGACCAAAGCGGGAACAGGTTTTCGGCCGTGGGGGCCATGCCGCCCCTGGAGGACGGGGCCTCGGTGACCATCTCCGGTCGGTGGGTGGAGAGCCCGCGCTTTGGGCGGCAGTTCGAGGTGCAGCGCATTGAAGTGAAGGCCCCGGAGGGGGTTGACGGGCTGCTGAAATACCTGACCTCGGGGGCCATTCCGGGCATTGGTCGGGAGATGGCCACCCGCCTTTTGGCCCATTTCGGGCCGGACCTGGCGCGGGTGCTGGATGAGGAGCCCGATCGCCTGACGGAGGTGTCGGGCATTGGGCCCAAGCGGATGGTCGGAATCTCGGAGGGCTGGCAGCGCCAGTCCGCCACCCGCAATTCGGCCCTGTACCTGTACAGCCTGGGCCTGGGCAGCGGCGTAATCCACAAACTGATGAAGACCTATGGTCCCATGGCGCCCCAGGTTGTGAAAAGCAACCCCTACCGGCTGGTGAAGGACATCTGGGGCATTGGCTTCCTCACGGCGGACGCCATCGGGCGGGCGGTGGGCATCGAGAAGGACTCGCCCAAGCGCATCAAGGCGGGCCTTGGGTACCTGCTGGGAGAGGCCTCGGGCCAGGGCCATGTGTACCTCCCCTCGGAGCTCCTGGTGTCCCAAGCCACGCCCTTTTTGGAGGTGGATGAGGTGGCGGTGCGGGGGGCCCTGGCGGAGTTGATCACCGAGGGGGATCTGTTGGAGGACGGCCCCGAGGGGGAACACTGGCTGTACTCCCCGCGGTTTGCGGAGGCGGAGAAGCGGCTGGCGGGCAACCTTTGGCGGCTGGCCCGGACCCATCGCCCCCTGCCCAGTCGAAGCCTGGAGGCGGCCGTGGCGGCGGGCTCGGATGACGCTGGGGTGCAACTGACGGAGGCCCAGGAACGGGCCCTGCGGTCCTGCCTGGAGAAGGGCCTGACCATCATCACCGGCGGCCCCGGCACGGGCAAGACCACGCTGCTCAAGGCGGTGGTGTCGGCCATGGGGCGGCTGTCCCTGGACTGCACCCTGTGTGCCCCCACGGGGCGGGCCTCCAAGCGCATGAGCGAGGCCACAGGCGTGGGCGCCAAGACCATCCACCGGCTGCTGGAGTTCGACCCCAAGGCGGAGGTCTTTGGGCGCAACGAGGAGCGCCCCTTGGAGCACGACGCGGTGATTGTGGACGAGGTGTCCATGATCGATTTGCCCCTGATGGACAGCCTGCTGCGGGCCATCCGGGACCGCTGCCGTCTGATCCTCGTGGGGGATCCCCACCAGCTTCAATCCGTGGGGCCCGGGTCCATCCTGGCGGACTGCATGAGCAGCGGCGCCTTTCCCGTGGTGACCCTGGACATCGTCCATCGGCAGGCCCAGGAGAGCAGCATCATCCGAAGCTCCCACCGGATCCTCCACGGCCAGGACCCAGAGCTGGATGAGAAGGGTGGGGACCTGTTCTTCGTGGATCGGGAGGAGGCGGCCAAGGCCAGGGACACCATCGTGGCCCTGGTCACCCAGCGGATCCCCGAGTCCTTCGGCTTCAACCCCGTGGATGATGTCCAGGTGCTGACGCCCATGTATCGGGGGGAGCTGGGGGCGGACTCGCTCAATGAGGCCCTGCAGGCGGCCCTGAACCCCGGCGAGGGGGGGCTGCAGCGGGGGCACTTCCGGTATCGCAAGGGCGACAAGGTGATGCAGGTCCGAAACAACTACGAGAAGGAAGTGTTCAACGGTGACATTGGCCGGGTAATGGAATATGACCAGTCGGGCAACACCCTGCTGGTGGAGTTCGGAGGGCGGCCGGTGTTGTTCGAGGAGGACTCCCTGGACGACCTTACCCTGGCCTATGCCATCACGGTGCACAAGTCCCAGGGCTCGGAGTACCCGGCGGTGGTGCTGGCTTTGCACACCCAGCACTACATCATGTTGAGGCGCAATCTGTTGTACACGGCCCTGACGAGGGGCAGGAAGCTGGTGGTCATGGTGGGACGGCGGCAGGCCATGTTCAGGGCCATTGGAAATGACGACGCGGGGGTCCGCTACAGCGGCCTGGCCTGGCGCATCCAGACGAGTCTGGAGGGCGCCCATGCTTGAGGGTGAAGCCCTGGCAGCGATGAGGGCCTTGGCCCTGGGCAAGGCCAACCCCACGGAGGAGCAGAAGGTTGCCCTTCGGAAGGCCTATCCCCACAGCAGCGAGCCCTACCCCGAGTTGGCCTTCAAGGCGATGGTGGACCAGGGGGTCTGGGACCAGCACCAGGACCTGTTGCTGCTTGAGGCGGGCTTGCCCCGGGCCTGGTCCGAGGAGGCCCGGGTGGAGGCGTCGCAGCTTAGCCCCGGCCAGCCCACGGGCCTCCTGCCCATGGATCGGGACGATTGGTTGGCGGGGCCCGTGCTGGCCCTGGACGACGAGGGCACGGTGGAGGTGGATGACGCCCTGGCGGTGGAGCCCCTGCCGGACGGGGGCCTGGTGCTGCATGTGTTCATAAGCGACCCCGCGTCCTACCTGAAGCCGGGGGGTGCCCTGGACCGGGAGGCCCGGGAGCGGGGCACCACCGTGTACCATCCCACGGGCCTGTTTCCCATGTTGCCCTTGGAACTGTCCGCCGGGGTGCTGTCTCTGGAGGAGGGGGCCCTGCGGCCGGCCCTGGACTTCTCCATCTCGTTTGACGCCTCCTTTCGGCTACGGGGCCGGCGGGTCCAGCCCCGGATGACCAGAGTCACCAGGCGCCTCACCTACCTGGAGGCGGATGCCCTGTTGGCGGGGGCCCCGGGGGACGAGGATGGCCGGGCGCTGACCACCATGCTTGGTGCCACCGAGGCGCTGTTCCAGGAACGGATCGCCCGGGGGGCCTTTCCCCTGCGGCGTCGGGAGTACCGGGTGCGGGTGGAGAACCAGCAGGTCCAGGTGCGGACCATTGAGCCCGACAGCCCCTCCAGGAAGCTGGTGGCGGAGGCCATGATCGCGGCCTGCGGCATCGCCGGGGACTACTTCTCGGCCAACCGGGTCCCCGCCCTGTTCCGGCGCCAGGATCCCCCCGCCCAGCCGGTGCCCTGGTCCGCCGAGCGCAGCGGGGACCCCGTCTGGGTGCATCGGCAGCTCACCACCCTGCGTAGGGTCTACGGTTCGGTGGAGGCGGGGCGACATTTCTCCCTGGGCTCCTCGGCCTACTGCCAGATCACCAGCCCCCTGAGGCGCTACGGAGACCTGGCCATGCAGAGGCAGTTGCTGCACCACGCGGCCACCGGGACCCCCTACTACTCGGCCAACGAGATCTGGGCCTTGAGCCAGGACACCGAGGCCGCCTCCAAGGGCGCCGCTTCCATGGAGGCGAATGCCACCGCCTATTGGCTGCACCAGATGTTGCACGAGCAGGAGGGGCAGCGGGTTCCGGCGGTGGTGCTGGAGACCCGGGGCCGGGAGATGCTGGTGCAGCTTGAAAACTGCGGACTCAAGGCCAAGATCACCGGGGCGCGGCCCTGCCAGGAGGGGCAGGTCATCCAGGTGAAGGTGGTGAAGTCCCGGCCACGGTCCGGGCTGTTGATCCTGGGGTACTGAGGGCAAGGCAACCCCCTCCCTGGCGGTCGGGGTTCGGATAGGGCAACCCCCTCCCTGGCGGTCGGGGTTCGGATAGGGGCTGGGATGGCTCAAGGTATTAATGGGCAGGAATTGGAGCTTCTGGCTGGCGCCCTGGCTGGGCGGCTGGTGGGGACGGTGCTGCAGGAGGTGCGCCAGGGTGAGGCCCTGCACCTGCGGCTGGCCCTGCGGCGCCCCGGGGAGAGCCTCTTCTTGCACTTCTGCCTGGACCCGGAGTTGCCCTTTGCGGGGCTGGCGCCGGACCATGGGCCAAGCCGGCCCGACCCCGAACCTCTGGTGTTGAAGCTGCGGGCGGACCTCACGGGGGCGCTGCTGATTGGCCTGCGGCGACCCTCGGCAGAACGGGCGCTGGAGTTGGTCTTTCGGGGGCGAGGGGAGGGCGAGGGCGAGTGGATCCTGCGCTTCCAGGCCTTTGGACGCAGCCCCGCCCTGCTGCTGCTGAGGGACGGCGAGGTGGTGCTGGGCCTGCCTGCCCGGGGTGCGCTGGCGGAGGCCGGGCGCCAGGACCGAGGGGGCAGGGTGCGGGAGGGCCAGGAGGAGGCCTCCCCCGAGGCCCCCTTGCTGACCCCGGAGGAGCTTTTTGTTGGGTACCAGCAGCGGCTGGCCCAGCGGCGGCTTGAGGTCCGACGGGCCAACCTGGACCGGGCGCTGAGGCGCTCGCTGGACAAGAGCCTGCGGTTGCTGGAGAAGCTCAAGGACGATGAAGCGGAGGCCCGGCGGCGCCTGGAGGCCGGGGCGCGGGCGGACCTGCTGAAACCCAGCCTGCATCTGGTGAAGCCGCGGGCCTCAAGGGTGCTGGTCCTGGACTGGAGCAACGACTGCGCCGAGGTCTGGGTGGACCTGGACCCGGCCCTTAGCCCCGCCAAGAACCTGGAGCGCCTCTACCGCGAGTTCAAGAAGGGCAAGACGGCGCTGCGCATCGTGGCGGAGCGGCGGGCGGAGGTGCGGCTCAGGGTGGCTCAGGTGGAGCTGGCCCTGGGGATGCTGTCCCGGCTGGAGCCAGAGGCTTTCGAGGCGCTGGAGGCGCAGGAGCAGGCGGGGTCCAAGGCGGGCCGGGGGAAGGCCAAGGGGAAGCCGGGGGCGACGGTGCGGGCGCTGCCCTGGCGGGTGTTTGCGTCGGCCTCGGGCAGGGAACTGCTGGTGGGTCGGAGTGCTGCTGGGAACGCGGAACTGACCTTCCGGGAGGCCCGGCCCTGGGATGTGTGGCTGCATGTGCGGGGGGCGCCGGGGTCCCATGTGGTCATGAGAATGGCAAAGGGCGAGGAACTGGACCAGGAGTCCCTGGTGGATGCGGCGCACCTGGCGGCCTTTTATTCGGACCTGCGCAAGGACCCCAGCCCGGAGGTCATCTGGGCCGAGCGGCGCTTCCTGCGGTCCGTCAAGGGGCGGCTGGGAGAGGTCCTGGTGACGCGGGAACGGGTGCTTCAACTGAGAGTGGATCAGGCCAGATTGGAGCGGTTGGGGGGCAAATAGCCCCCCGGGCCCCCAGCATCAAGAATCACTCAGACATGGTGTAGGAGGCGGAGAGGGTGAACTCGCCCTTGTCGGCGGCGGTCTTGCCGTCG
>CAZMEC010000043.1:0-17566 GCA_964565265.1 uncultured Myxococcales bacterium | reverse complement strand
ATAATCAAAGAAACCCAACGGGATGGGTCCGTTCAGAGTCAGGGTTTGTAGAGCAGACGGCGGGCCTTGTCAAGGGTTTTTTCCAGGAAGAGGGCCGGTTTTGTGGAATATCGAAGGGGGCGCGGGGGCTGGGGGCAGGCTACAGCTTTTCCAACTCCGCCTGCAGCAACAACACGACGCCTCTGAGCCGGGGCAGGGTCTCCAGGGGCAAGGCCAGCATCCGGCCAAGAAGCTCCCTCGCCCGGAGCATCTCGCCCCGGTCCATGGCGACCTTGACCTCCTCATGGAGGCTGTTGAAGAGCAGCAGGACCCCCTCCTCCAGGCCGTCCAACGACTCCAGCCTGGTGCCACAGAAGGGCTCCAGGGTGTCGTCCTGATCGAAGCGCTCGCGATCAATGGTGCGGAGGCGATGGTCCACATCCTGGCGGGCCCGCTGGGTCAGCCCCTCAACCAGATCGCGGGCCTGCCGCTTGGCCCGGTCCCGGACCTGGTCCTTGATGAAGTCTTTCTTCGCGCTCTTGTCATCCCGTGCCATGGAAACCCTCTTCGGTGGAGACGCCCATCACCGTAAATGGTGCAGCCTCGGAGCCGCAGAACAGTCCACAAGATAGGCAGTAATCGGGAAAAAGCAAAGCCCTACTGATACACATGCAGATCGGCCCCGGTGGAGGGCAGGAATTTCATGCCCAACCAGGTGAAGGCAATTAGCAGCAATCCGGCCAGGGTCCGCAGGGCCGCCTCCCGATCGCCCAGGCCCGCCGCCCGCAGGTGGAGGAGGTTCAGATAGTAGAGCCAGGTCAGCAGGGCCCAGGTCTCCTTGGGATCCCAGGACCACCAGGCGCCCCAGACCTCCGCGGCCCAGACGCAGCCCATGGTCATGCCCAGGGTTATGAGGGCGAAGCCCCAGGACACCAGCAGGTCAGCCAGGGCCTGGGGGCGTTGCAGCCAGGGGGCCTCCGTGGCCGCCCTACGGACCAACTGGACCACGGCCAACAGGGCGGCGGCCAGGAAGCAGGCATAGCCAAAGAAGTAGACCAGCACATGGGGGATGAACCAGATGGAGGCGAGGGCAGGGGGCAGGGGGGAGCCACCCTTCCCTCCCGCCAGGGTGGCCAGGCCCAGCACCAGGGCCGACACCAGGCCCAGGACCAGGGCGGGCAGGAGGCGCCGAAAGAGGGCCAGGGCGGGGAGGGCCAGGAGCCCCACGCACCAGGCCAGAAAGAGGGCTGTCTCGTACTGGGACTGGAGGGGTGGGCGGCCCGACTCCACCCAGCGCTGCCCCAGCAAGGCCGTCAACGCCAGGGGCCCGGCCAGCACCGCCGGCAGGGCCAGCCAAGGGGGCAGTCGCCGCAGCCCCGGCAGCAGCGCCAGCAGGGGCAGCAGAAAGGCCCCAAGGGCCACCCAATGGAGGGTTGAAAGGGCCGTCAGATCGTTCATGACTCCGCCTCCCCCCCAGGCCCCCCCCGGCGAAACCGGGCCAGGCCTCCCAGGGCCAGCAGCAACGAGGCCAGGCACAGGCCCAGCAGCCCCAGGTACAGCACGGGGCGCAGGGGCTCGTAGACGATCAGCAGGGTGGTCCGGTCCTCCCGGCCGGGGGAGAACCCGTGCTGGAGAATCCGCCAGGGACCCACATCGCCGGGCCGGTTCACGGAGAGCTCCAGGGCGGAGGAGGAGCCGTCCCGCAGGTGCACCCGCAGGCTGCTCAGGTAGTCCGCCAGATGGTCCTCCCGGGGGACCCAAAGCAGGGTTGCGGCGGTGCCGGGCAGGGGGGTCTGCTCGCCGGGAAAGAGGACCAGGTCGGTGCGACCCTCGGCGCTGCGCCCCAGCAGCAGGGCCCGGGCGCCCTCCTCCGTCTGGACGAAGCGGGTGACCTCTATCTCCTGCCCATCGGGGCCCAGGGCGGGGACCTTGAGGGGCAGGGCGCGGATCTCCTTTTGGACCACCAGGGCTGCCCCGGCACAACCCAGGACCGTGCCCGCCTCGTCCGTCCGGGGGGCCTGGGGGGCGAGGGAGCACCACAGGGCCCCGGGCTGCCGCTGGCGCTCCACCCGAAAGTCTTCCAGGCGCAGGGTGAAGGGCAGGGGCGCCTCCCGGATCTGATCGCCAGGCCCCTGGACCAGCATCACAGAGGAGGAGCGGCCCTCCTCCAGTTCCAGCAGGCCCTGCTGGGACCAGAAGTGGGAGTGGGCGGCAGCCACCAGGACCAGCAGCAGGCTCAGGTGAGCCAGCACCGGGGGGAGGCGCCGCCGCCAGGGGCGAAGGCCGCCGCGGAGGATGGCCGCCAGGGAGGCCACCGCGCAGACCAGCACCAGCAGATGGAAGGCGGTGCCGTCCTCGGGGTGGGCCAGGCCCGCCCGGAGCAGCAGGCCCGCCAGGCCGTCCCCCGCGGTGAGGGGATCCTCGGGCAGGAAGGAGGCCAGGATCACGGACCCCAGGGCCAGTTCCAGGGTGGAGCGAAGAAGCAGGGGGCCGCCGAGCAACTCCAGGGCAGCCCGGGCTCCCCGCCGGAGGGCCAGGCCCAGGAGGCCCACCAGGAGCGGCAGCAAAGCCAGGGGCAGCAGGAAGGGCGCCCAGGCCTGCCGGCCCCCCAGGAAGAACTGAAGGCCGGCGGCCAACGCAAAGGCCAGCGCCAAGAGGGCGCGGGGCTCGGGAACCTTGGGCTGGGGGTCGGGCACGGGATCACCTCCGGCGGGGAGTCTGGAACAGGCCGGCGCCGGATTCAAGGCAAGAGTGGCGGGCTAGCGGGATTCCTCGTCCGGACCGGAGACACAGACCTTGACGGCCTGGCAATCCTCCGGGGCGGCCTCCACGCAGGTCCACATGGCGGCAAGCTCCTCGGGGCGGTCGGTCTGGTGGAAGTTGACCACGAAGAGGCAGTCTCCAACGGTCATATCGGGCGGGTTCTCGGGGTTGAGTTCCAACATGCACTCTATGGCGCGGGCACACAGGGCCTGGGAGTGGACCCACTTATCAGGCACGAAGCAGTCCAGCCAGGCGGACTCGCCGGGGCAGGTCTCGTAGGCCTGCAGGCAGTCCTGGGCCGCGTAGAAGTCAGCCGAGTCCAGGAGCTTGGCGGCCTCCAGGATCCCCACGATATGCCAGGCCAGGATCTCGGGCAGGGGGATCTCGCCGGCTTCCACCTCGCAAAGGCCCTCAAAGGTCTCGGTGAAGGCCACGGCCCCCGGGGGCAAGGAGAGGTCTGCGGGGAAGCAGCTCTCGGTGGCCATATCGGCGCAGGTATCAGGGCGCTCAAAGCCAAAGTATTCCTTGTCGGTCAGGGTACCCACGCAAGCGTGGGCCGCAAACACCGGCCCGGCCCCCTGGGCCTCGCACCAGGAATGGCAGGCCTGAGCATCGGCAAAGAGGCGGTCCTGCCCGATGAGATTGCAGCCGTCCAGGTTGCTGGGAACGCACCAGAAGAGGGGATCGGGTTGGGCGTCGGCCTGGAACTCGCAGGTCCAATCCTGGGGGCAGGATTCCGAACAGGTCTGGCTGCACACCTTGCCGAAGGCCGAGTCCACACAGTAGCCGCTGTCGCAGTCCTGGTTGTCCTCGCAGAGGGCACCGAATTGGCCCCAAGAGGCGCTGGAGGCGGAGGCCAGATCACAGAGGGCCTCACAGTTCTTCAGGTCTCCACCCTCAAAACACTCCAGCACGGAAAGGGTGGAGCAGGTCTCCAGGGCCCCGGCCAGACAGGCCAGGTTGGTGTCGAAACTCTCGCTGTCCACGCCGGCGCTGCAGCTGAGCAGGCACTCGTCGTAGGTGTTTCCCCACATGTCATTGAGGGGGGGCTCGTAGAGGCCGCACTGGCCCACCCGGAGACAGGCCGCCTCGCAACGGGTGTCCACCTGGGCGCTGGCACAGGCAGCGACTTCGCCGCAATCCGTCTCCTCGCCGTAGTACTTCTGCACGGTGCACACCACCTGGACGCCAAAGTCGGCGTCCGTGCCCAACTTGGCGGCGCAGTCGGTCTCGCAGGCCTCCAGGCCATCGGTGAGATCGCACAGGGAGAGGGCCAGACAGTAGTTGGGGCAGACCTCCTGTTGGAAAGCATCACCAAAGCCCGTGGGGATGTCCTCCACCAGGTCCATGGTCCCGCCGCCCTGATCCGGGTCGGCGCTGTCATCCAGGGGACCCAGATCTCCAGCGCCTCCCTCGGGCAGGGCATCCCCCAGCGCGTCCAGGCCGGGCAGGGTGTCTCCACCATCGCGTTGGAAGCCGTCCAGACTCACCTCACCACCGCTGGTATCATTGCCCGGGCCGGCATCCTTGCCATCCTCGGTGGCCACGCAGCCAGCCAGCACAAACAGGCCCAACAGTGATCCAAGCAACAGCCTCTTCATCGTTGATTCCTCCTGGTTTGGGAAAGAGTCTTTTGGGGCTCACTCCACCGGCCCGGCGATGCAGACCTCCACCGCGGCGCAGTTGCCCTCGGTGGTGCCCAGGCAGCTGTGCATGTCGGCCAGCATGCCTGCAAAGGTGTCCTTGTGGTAGTCGCAGTAGAAGATGCAGTCGCCGTAGGTCATGCCCATGATGTATTCGGGGTTGATCTGGTCCTCGCAGGTCATGATGGCCTGACAGTCGGTCTGGGAGTAATCCCAGTGATCATCCATGAAGCAGCTCAGCCAGGCGTGCCGGCCGGGGCAGGTCTCGTAGGCCTCAGCACAGTCCAGGGCCTGCACGAAGTCGGCCCCCTCGTACAGCCCGGCCGCCAGCATGGTGCCCAGGGCGCGCCAGGTCAGGACGGAAGGCAGCTCGACCTCTTCCTCTATGTTCTCCTGGCAGAGGTCAAAGAAGATCCCGGCGAAGGCCTCGGCCCCCAGGGGGAGTTCCAGATCGCCGGCCAGGCAGGCCGCCGACGCCAGGGAGGCGCACTCGCCATCCCGGGGGAAACCAAAGAACACATCGTCAGAAAACTCCTGGATGCAGGACTGGGCGGCCAGGGCGTTGCCCAGGTCCAGGCCGTTGCACCAATTCAGGCAGGCGTTCACATCGGCGAAGTGCTTGCCCTCACCCACCAGGCCACAGTCCAGGGCCCAGGTCCCCTGCCCGTCGCAGGTCTCGAGGCAGACCTCGTCCTGGAGGCCGAAGCACACGGCCACATCGAATTCGTTGCAGGTCTCCAGGGCCGGGCCAAAGCACGCCAGGGCCTCGTCGAAGCCCTCCTGGGCGACGGCCGCAGCGCTGCACTGGAGATTGCACTCGTCCACGGAGTTACCCCACATGTTGGAGAAGGGGGGCCGAAAGAGCCCGCACTCGCCCGCCCGGGGGCAAAGCTCCATGCAACCTTCGGACACCTCCACATCGTCGCAGACGGTCAGGGCCTGGCAGTCGCCATCGTCCTTTCCGTAGGCCTGCCAGAGGCAGTTGGCCTTGAGGGCAAAGCCGGCGTCCAGCGCAAGCTGGGCCGCACAATCCGCAAGGCAGGTCTCCCCGGCATGCTCCAACGAACAGCTCTCAGCGATATTGCAGTAGGCGCGACAGAGCTCCTCCTCGAAGACCTCGCCCAGCCCCTGGGGAATATCCGAGTAGGTGTCCCCGGACCAGCCGCCCAGATCCGTGAGCAGGTCAGCGCCGGCCTGATCCGCCAAGAGATCGTCCCCGGGCTGATAACCGTCCAGGCCCAGGCCGTCATTGGCCAGGGTGTCGTTGTCCTGGACCCCGTCCTTGCCGTCTTCCGTGGCGGCGCAACCCAGGGTCAGGAGCCCGAAACCAAGCAGCAGAATCAATGCTTTTTTCATGACAGAAGCCCTCCCAAGCAGGTTCAGCAATCCGGTCGGTGCCTTGGAACATGGCCGCGATCATATCCCAGAGCCCTTACCCCCTGGTACCGTTTTTTTTTGGGGCCCCGGCTTCCAAGATCCAGGAAGGCGCGTATAATCCCGCCGGCCCAGCACAGGTGGACCCTGTGGGCTCCCTTGGAGGTGCAGTCTTGGCAGCCCGCTATCAGGACAGATCAGCAGCCCTGGCCATCCTGGACCTGGTCCGCAAGGACAGGATCCTGGCCGTGGCCGCCACCAGGCATGTGGCGGTCTTCGGAAGCCTCAAGCCCGCCGACCGGGCCCTGGCCAACCATTTGGCGCTGGGGGTGCTGCGCAGCCGCCTCCTGCTGGACCATCTGCTGGCAGTCTTCGCCGCCCGCAAGGCCCCCTCGGACCCCCGCCTGCGGGACATCCTGCATCTGGGCCTGTTCCAGTTGCTGCTCATGGACCGGATCCCCGCCCATGCCGCCCTGGACTCCACCGTGACCCTGGCCCGGAACGCCAAGGGCGCGGGCACCGCAGGCTTCGTCAACGCCATCCTGCGCCGGGCCTCCCTGGAGGGGCCTGCCCTGCTGGCCGGGGACCTGGCCCCGGAGCTGCGACACTCCCTGCCCTGGTGGATGGCCAGCCGCCTCAAGACCCTGGCGGGCCCGGCCTACCTGGCAGAACTGGCGGCCCTGGACTCCCCCTCCCCCGTGGCCATGCGCTTTCGCTGTCCCCGGGAACAGCTTGAGGCCGAGTGCCTGCGTTGGGGCCTGGTGCCCTCTTTCGACGATCGCTTCCCCGAGTCCGTGTTTTTCGGGTCCGACTCCAACCCCTACGAGACGGTCCTCTTCACCAGCGGGCTCTTGCTGCCCCAGGATCCCGCAAGCTGCGCGGTGGTGGATCTGCTGGCCCCCCAGGAGGGGCACCGGGTCCTGGATCTGGCGGCGGGCCTGGGGGTCAAGACCCTGCACATCTCGGATCGCTGCCGGGGCCAGGACAGCTCGCTCACCGCGGTGGACCTGAACCCGAGGCGCCTGGAGAAGCTCAAGGCCCGCCGGGATCTGGAGGCCGTGGTGGTGCTGCAGGCGGACATCGGCGCCCCCCTCCCCCTGGCCCCCGCCTCCTTCGACCGCATCCTGCTGGACGCCCCCTGCTCGGGCATCGGGACCATCCGCAGGCATCCGGAGATCAAGTGGTGGCGGACCGAGGCGGATCTGCTAAGCAACACCCAGCTTCAGCGGCGCATGCTGGCCAACGCCCTGAGCCTCCTGGCCCCCGGAGGGCGGCTGGTCTACTCCGTCTGCAGTTACTCCCCGGAGGAGGGCCCGGAGGTTGTGGAGGCGGTCCTTCCAGACCACCCCGGCGTGCAACTGGTGCCCGTCCCCCCGAGGCTTTCAGCCCAGGGCGGCCCCTACCTGCAGACCCTGGCCAGCCAACACAACGCCGACCTCTTCTTCGCCGCCATCCTGGAGAAACCCCAGGGACGGTCCTGATCTCGCTATGCGGTGAAAAACCCCAGGGACGGTCCTGATCTCGCTATGGGTTGGCGCCTCCCGGGCAAGCGCCACAGCTCGCAGCTTTTTTTTCTTCAGCGCGTCCGGGCGCAGCGGAAGCCCAAATCGGCGGCGGTGTAGCCGGCGTCCCGGTAGCCCCTATTGGAGGCCCTGAGGAAGTTGGCGGGGGTCCGAAAGGAACCACCCTTGACCACCCGGTACAGCCCCGAGGGTGGCCCCGCCGGATTGTTCAAGGCGCTGGCGTTGGGGGTGGCCCCGGCGGTGCATTCCGCCCAGGGGCTGGGGCTGGTGTCGGCCCCGGCGCCGGCGCAGAAGTAGTCTGAACCGTACCAGTCGGAGACCCACTCGTAGACATTCCCCGCAGCGTCCAGCACCCCAAAGGGGCTGGCACCGGGGGGAAGGGAACCCACGGCCCAGGGGCCATTGGTGCCACAGCCCATGAGGCCGCCGTTGAACACCGCCAGACTGCAATCCGGGGTGCCCGCCCCCCAGGGAAACAGGGCGCCCTGGGTGCCCCTCGCCGCCTTCTCCCATTCGGCCTCCGTGGGGAGGCGCAGCCCCTTCCACTTGCAGAAGGCGTCGGCCTGGGCATAGCTCACGCAGTTCACGGGGAACGGATCCCGGTCCGCCACCTGATAGAGGCAGCCGTCGGCGGCCCCCGGCAGGGAGCACTTGCCCGCGGTCACGCAGGCCTTGTACTGCCCCACGGTGACCTCAGTCCGGGCCACTTCAACCTCCCGAATGGCCACCGTGTGCTGGGGATACTCGTCCCCCTCACAGGCCGGATCCTGGGCCGGAGCGCAGCCCATCTTGAAGTCCCCCCCGGCCACATAGGCCAGGCCCTCGGCAACGCACAGGCCCTGGGGCTCCTGGCACTGGTAGCCCCCAGCGCAGGTGCCGCAGGTGCCGCCGCAGCCGTCGCTGCCGCAGACCCGGGCGCTGCAACTGGGGAAGCAATCCGAGCACTGCCCGTTCAGGCAGTTCAGGCCCAGCAGGGCGCAGGCCTTGCCCTCGCATTTGCCCGCCGCGCACTGGTCCTCCAGGGTGCAGCCGTTGCCGTCGTCACAGGCCCTGCCGTCGGGCTGGATGACCAGCTCGCAGATGCCATCCCCGGGGCGGCACAGGTACTCCTTGCAGCCGGGCACGGGGCTGGGAGGGCACACCACCACCTTGCTGGCGTTGTAGGCGCAGCGCGAGGGGCTTTGCTTGGTGTCACAGGTCCAGATGCCGTTGCAGAAGTTGCCGTCGTCGTACTTCAGGCACTGCCAGTCCTCGGTGCAGGCGCAGGTGTCGGGACCGGGCAGGCAGAGGCCGTCCACGCAGTAGTCGTTGCTGGTGCAGGGGTTGCCGTCCTCGCACTTGCCCGGGGCCACCTGGCTCTCGCAGCCCTTGCCCGGGGTGCAGAAGTCCGCCGTACACTGGACGCCGTCATCGCAGGGCAACTTGCCGGGGCCGGGCCGGCACTGCCCCCCCTGGCAGAAGTCCTCCAGGGAGCAGGGGTCCGCGTCCACACAGGGGGCCTCATTGTGGGTGCGGTAGCAGCCTTGGGGTAGCTCGGGATCGCACAGATCGTCGGTGCAGGGGTTGTCGTCACTGCAGTCCTTGGGGTCGCCTGTGCAGACGCCCCCCTCGCAACGATCGTTGAGGGTGCAGAGGCTGCCGTCGTCACAGCCCCCGGGGACCGGCGCGTTCACACAGCCCACCTTGGGATCACAACCATCGGCGGTGCAGGAATTCTGGTCCTCGCAGCTCCTGGGCTGGTGGAGGCACTTGCCCTGCTTGGCATCGCACAGATCGGTGGTGCAGGCGTCCTGATCGTCGCAGCTCCAGTCCAGGGTGGCGGAGTCGTCTGCCTCGCCGCTGCAGTCGTCGTCCAGGCCGTTACAGCGTTCGGGGGCGCCGGGGTAGATGAGCTTGTCCAGGTCGTTGCAGTCGTCGCCCCCCACGGTGGCGGCCACAAAGCCATCGGCGTCGGCGTCCGTGCCGTCCTTGCCGTCACAGTCAGCGTCTATCCCATCGCCCAACAGATCCTGGGCCCCAGGGTGAATGCCGAAGAACTCGTCGTTGCAGTCGTGGCAGGCGTCAAACCCGTCGCCGTCCGCGTCCGCCGCGTTGTCCACCCGGCCATCGCAGTTCTGGTCAATGCCGTCACAGGCCTCGGTGGCGCCGGGGTAGAGGGTGTCGTCGTTCTCGTTGCAGTCAAGGGAGGCCTGGGCACCATCCCCGTCCCGGTCGTCCCGGGGGCTCAGACAGCAACGGAATCCCACCAGGGCTGGCTCCACGCCCTCAGGCGTGGTGGCCGCGACGCAGGAGGCCTCCGCCCCGGAGCCCGCATGGCCGCCAAAGAGGAGGCCCTCCCGGGTCCACTCCACGGCGTTCCCCGCCAGATCAAAGACGGCCGCCTCGGCGCTGCGACAGGAGGGCTTGCTGCCGGGGGCCAACAGCAGCCCGCCGGTGTCGTTGCAGACCCCCTCAACATACAGTTCTCCGCCCTCCAGGTAGGGATACAGCAGGCCCGTGGACCCCGCGCAGGCAAAGCGCAGCTCGTCCCTGGAGCAAAGCCGCAGCCCCCGCAGGCGGCACTCGCCCTCGGCCTCCGGCTGGCCAAGGCCCACCATGGGCAGCCCCAAGTCCCCCAGGGCGGTCTCCAGGGCATCAATGTAAAAAGGCCCCTCGGCCCCAACCAGGCGCAGGGGTCCCACCGGCGGCGCGAGGCAGAAGTCCACCAGACACACCGGGTTGGGCTCGCAAAGGTCGCTGCTCTCGTTGCATAGCTCGTAGGGACTGCAGGGGCCGCCGCAGGGCAACCGGGTGTCCACGGGGTCAACAAGATCCAGCAAGTCTCCGTCCGGGGAGCCGTCAAAGGGAAGCTCTGCATCCCCCAAAGACAACTCTTCCAGGACCTCCAAGCCCAGCTCCGGGACCTGGTCAGTGAGTTCCGCCATGGGCGTGTCAGCAAGCAACTCAGGATCCTCCAGATCAATATCACCATAAAAATCGGAGATCCCCGTGGAGTCCCGGCCCCCAGCGCTGCCCCCCGAGGAGCAGGCAAACGCCAGCAGCATGCAAAACCCCAACAGTGTGATAAGCCGTGTATTCATGGCCCAAACCTCGCCCAGAAGCGCATCCGTTGCATCCTAGCCTCCAAGGCGCCCCCAAGGCAAGCCCCGCAGAGAGCCCCGAGAACCCAAGGGTCGACGGCGCGGTTCCTTGCTTCCCGGCGTTTCCAGTCTACAATCCGCCCCCGTGGAGGTTTGAATGGCGCCGCGCCCGGAAGCACACCCCCCTGCCTGTCCCCTGCTGCGACCCCTGTCTGCGGCCCTGGCCGCCGTCTTCACCGCGGCCCTCCTGGCGGGGACCCTGACGGCCCTGCTGGACCTTCACTTCGCCGATGGGCGGCCCAGGGATCTGCTCTTTGCCGTCGTTCTGAACCAGGGCCTGGCCCTGTGCCTGGGGGCCCTCCTCTTCCCCCTGCTGCGGGCCTGGGACCACGCCGCCGCCCTGGGAGGACCCTTCTGCCGACTGAGGGACCGCCTGGAGACCCGGCTGGGGCGCCTGAGCTGGTTCTTCCTCGCCCTCACGGGGGCCATGGCCTTTGCTCCCTTCCCCTTGTTCTTCCTGCTCCAAATGGTCTCCGGCGCCATCGAGGACGAGTTCACCCGGGGGCTCTTCGTGGCAGCCGGCTCCGCGGGGGCCTGCGCCGCCGCCCTGGCCCTGGCCTGGGCCTTTGCCGCCAACACCGCCCCCTTCCTGGCCCAGCGCTTCCCCCCAGGCCCCCACCCCATGACCTTCTACACCCTGGCCTTTCCCCTGCCCTGGCTGGTCCTCCCGCTGTTGCTGCTCCTCGCCCGCCCGGACGCCTTTGCGGCCCTGGGTCCGCCCCTGCTGTTCACCCTGACCCTGCTGCTCCTGGCACCCCTCCTTCGGATCTGCGGCCTGCTGCCCCAGGGGCCCCTCAAGGGCCTGGCCGCCAGCCTGTTGCTGGCCTTCCTGGCCGCCGCCACCCTGGCCGCCCTGGGACCCGGCTACAGCACCCGGATCACTGAGGATTCCCTGTTGGCGGGCCGCGCCTACCACGGCCTCAAGGCTGCCCTGGACCGGGATCAGGACGGCTTTATCGAAGCCTTTGAGGGCCTGGACTGCGACGGCTCCAACCGCCAGATCAACGCCTTCGCCTTCGACACGCCGGGCAATGGCGTGGATGAAAACTGCGACGGCAGGGACAGCCGCAGCAGCCCCCTCCTCAACTGGAAACCCCGGGTTCCCTACAGGGAGGCCGAGGCCCGCCCCTGGAACATCATCTTCATCATGGCCGACACCCTGCGGGCCGATCACCTTGGCTTCATGGGTTACTCCAAGCCCACCAGCCCCAACCTGGACGCCCTGGCCGCCGAGTCCCTGGTCTTCAGGCGCCACTACACCAGCAGCCCCACCACGGCCTTCGCCCTGGCCACCATGTTCACGGGCTGGTACCCCACGCAGGTACGCTGGGAGGCCACGGACGCGCCCAAGGATTTTGCCATCCACCCCAGCCAGCCCATGCTTCAGGACTTCCTCTCCAAGGCCGGCTACAACACGGCCGCCATCGTGGACGCCTGGATCTACGCCCACATGCTTGGCCTGGAGGCCCGCTTCGACGACTACCACGCCCTCTATCCCCCCTCCCAGTGGCGCACCAAGGCCCGCAACTCCACCCCCATCTCCGTGGCCAAGGCCCTGGACTACCTGGACGGAGTGGACGAGGCCACCCCCTTCTTCCTCTTCCTCCACTTGGAGGAGCCCCACGAGCCCTATGTCAGCCACGGCCCCCCCGCGGATGGCTTTGGCCGCCACACCGTGGGCCGCTACGACAGCGACATCCGCTGGATGGATCACCACCTGGACCGCCTCATCGCCCAGCTCCGCACCTCCGGTCTGCTGGAGAGCACCGTCATCGTCTTCACCTCGGATCACGGCGAGGAGTTTGGCGAGCACGGCATGACCCACCACGCCCACCAGCTCTACGAGGAGTCCGTGCAGGTGCCGCTGTTCATCCGAATCCCCGGGGTGCCGCCCCAGCAACTCGAGGCCATCACCTCCCATGTGGACCTGCTGCCCACCCTGCTGGACCTGACGGGCACGGCGGACGACGGCGGGGTGCTCCACGGAACCAGCCTCCTGCGGGTGGCAGACCAGCCCTCCGTGGTGGCGGGCCGCCCCGTGTTCCTGGTCCTGGCCAACCGCAAGACCATGCCCCCCAGGGACCTGGCGGGGGTGCTGACGGACAACCTCAAGCTGCTGCGCAACCTGGGCAGCGGCAGCTCCCGGTTCTTCAACCTGACCCTGGACCCGAAGGAACTGCGGGGGCGGGCGACCTCCAAATGGGACCCCCAGTCCAGGCTCTCCACGGCCCTGGAAGAATTCCTCTCCACCAAAGACCCCTCCTGGGACTATCATTAGCCCCCACAGGGAGGCACCCATGGACTATGTGAAGTATTTTGAGGCCGGAGACCTGCCCCAGGAATGGTCCCCCCAGAACGCGGACCTCCTCCAGCGGGTGCATCGACGGCTGCTGGCCGGGCGGACCCTGGGCGAGGTCCTGGATTTTGTGTTCGACGAGACCAAGGAGGCCGTGCCCTGCGACCGCATCGGCCTCTCCTTCCTGGAGGATGGCGGGCAGCGCCTGCTGGCCCACTGGGCAAGGGCGGACTACGAGCCCGTCCTGCTGGGCAAGGGCTACGCGGGGGACATGCAGGGGTCCAGCCTCCAGCGGGTGTTGGCCACGGGAGCTCCGAGGGTGATAAACGATCTGGCCGCCTACCTGGAGGCCAACCCGGGCAGTCATTCGTCCGCCCTGTTGGTCCGGGAGGGGGTGCGCTCCAGCATGACCTGCCCCCTCTTGGTGGATGGCCGGGAGGTGGGCTTCCTGTTCCGCTCCTCCCGCCAGCCCAACGCCTACACCGAGGCCCATGTGCGCCTGCACCAGGCCATGAGCGAGCTGCTGGCCCAGGCGGTGGAGAAGGCCTGGCGCATTGAGCAACTGGACGCCGCCAACCACGCCTACCTGGAAATGCTGGCCTTCGTCAGCCATGAGATAAAAAACCCACTGGGCAGCATGATCACCCAGGCGGGGGTGCTGCGGGACGGCCTGCTAGGCGAGCTCCAGCCCAAGCAGCAGGAGCAGATCGGGAAGATCATCAGCAAGGGCCACTTCCTGCTGGGGCTGGTCAAGGACTACCTGGACCTGGCCCGCCTGGAGGGCCATGAGACGGAGCCCGCCCTCACCTCCGTCCCCTTCCTGGCCACCGTCATCCGCCCCGCCCTGGAGATGGCCGAGCCCCAGATCCTGGCGGCCAACATGCGCCTGACCCTCCAGCTCCCCACGGTGGACCCCCAGGTGCGGTGCGACCCCACCTTGCTGATCATCGTGCTGAACAACCTGCTGGGCAACGCCGTCAAGTACGGCCGCCAGGGAGGCCGCCTGCGCCTCAGCGTAAGCCCCGAGGGCCCCAACCTGACCGTGTCCGTCTGGAACGAGGGCCCGGGCTTCTCCCAGGAGCAGCGCAGCAAGCTGTTCAGAAAGTTCTCCCGCCTCCAAGCCCCCGAACTGCTGAAGCAGAAGGGCACGGGCGTGGGCCTCTACACCAGCTGGAAGATAGTCCACCTCCACCAAGGCACCATGGACGCGCGCTCGGAGGAGGGCCAGTGGGCGGAGTTCAGCTTCCAGATGCCCACCAGGAAGGCTGACCCTTCCGAACCGCGCGCATAAGCAAGCAGGGGTTGGGACGGACGCCCCCCTCTCTGTCATCCACCATTTGTTTCGCGTCCAAGCGCTGACACCAAGCCATCTGCAGCCATTGGCATCCACCCCAAGGAGGGTTTCAATAGGTCGCTCAGATCGCCTTGCTACAACAGGGAGCTCCGCGCTAAGAACCTGCCCGAAACTCCGAAGACCGCACCACCACAGGCCCGGGCGCATTACTGAAGGAATCTACCCATTGCCTTGCCAGCTTAATTCCTTGCGAGGGTGGGGGGATTTGCCCCTAGCCTTCGGGGGTGAGGTCAATGGTGACCTTGTTCAAAGGAGATGCACATGGCTGTTCCCCTCGAGACAGGTGTTCGCGAGTCAAGCAACCTCATTGCGTTCCTGATCCAACAGTATGGCAAGGAGGCCGTACTGCGTGGCGCCCTGGCAGAACTCGGCGAGCTGGAGCCCATCGACTGCGAGGCCTTCGCCGAGGCCAACAAACTGGACGAACAGGTCGTCAAGTTCATCTGCAAAGGCTGGCCAAAGGCCCTGGGCCCTGAGTGCAAGGCAGCAGTCCTGGCCTACATGAGCAAATGGGGGCTCTTTCACGGCATCGACAAGCCCCCCTGCGACCTCATCAACGGCAAGGTGGTGTGTCACCAGGACCCCATGCCCCCTCAGCCCAGCCCGGGCCCCGATCCCAGCCCCATCGAGTTGGGCCAGAACTTCGTCGTCCTCAACGGCGAGGTCTTCGTCAAGGCCTCTGCTGTCAGGCCCCTGTTGACCAACCCTGGGTCTGCCGCCTGGTCCGCCTCTGCCTTGGAGGTGGCCATCCAGAGTGCTTCGGCCTTGCAGAGTGCAGCTTCACTTCAGAAGCCCACCACCGTCCTGGATGCCCTGGGCAGACAGACGGCTACCACCATGAAGCGGCTGTCGGGCGCCCAGGCGAGTTCCCTGTCCAACGGCCAGTTGCCGGCTGCCGCAGTCTTCTCCCGCGGAGTCCAGGAAGGGAGGTCCAAATGAGCTGCAATTCCTGGCAACCCTGGACCACTGCCCTGGGCTCGGTCACCCAGGACGAGACCAAGTGGTTCGACGCCGAAGGTCTGGCCAGCGTCAAGGTGCAGGTCGTCGCTTCCAACCTGACGCTTGGCGACAGGCTCTACATCGAGACCACAGACACCCCCAACGGGGCCTGGCTTCAGTGTCTGACCCTGGCCCCTGTCAACACGACCGACCCCAGCTTTTCGGTAGCCCGGACCCTCATCCGCGGGCTGCCCAACAACAACCCCGCCAAGCTGCACCGCTACCTGCGTTGGCGGCTCGAAGGGGGCAGCGTACCGGTTACGGTGGGACAGGCGACTTTCGTGGTGCCCAATCGCGTGGGCTTCCGGGTCGATTTGGCCATGCCCTGCACCGAGGAGGTCTGACATGAGCATCTGCAAACGCTTCACCCTGGCCAGGAACTGCCTTCCCCTCCAGCCCATGCTCACGCTGGTCGGGGCCCCGCAGAACGCTTCTTCGCCCGCAACCTACATCGCTCAGCCCTCGGAATGCTGGCTGGAACTCACCTCCTGCAACTTCAACCAACTGCTGATCAGCGCCCAGGTCCTTGATTCAACGGTCACCGCAACCAGGCACCTGAAGGTCTTCTCTTCCCTGACGGCAGATGTGGAGTTCGACGAGACCACCGGAACTCCCCTCGGGGCAGAGGAACTGCTGAGCGTGGAGTTCGACGAGCACACCCCGAAGTCCGAAGACGACACGACGGTGACGGTCAACTCCGACCGTCTGGGCCAGTACCTTTTTTGGGTGGTGGATCTCCAGAAGGTTGCCTCGCCGCAGACCGGAATGCCCAAGGAGGAGTACGCCTGCTTCGAAGTCAATGTGACGGTCTCATAGGAGGATGAACATGAAACAGATTCTGCAACGCCTGACCACGATCACGGTCTTCGAGGAAGAGACGGTCACCCAGCCCAAGGAAGACTGGGTGGACATCGGTGACTGCAACCGCATCACCATCTTCACCCAGGTCTACGGGTTCACCACCACAGGACTTGCCGGTTTGGTCACTCTGGAAATCCAGAACAGCGCCACGGGCGACAAATGGGTGACGGCCACTACCACTTCGCCAATCGCCTACGGCCCCAGTCAGGTGGTCATCCTTGCCGACAATACAACCAATTTCGTTGGTCCCCTGTACAGGTGGGTTGTGAAAGGCGCTTCCACCAATGTGGCCGCCGCAAGCATCTCCTTCAGGGCGACCATCACGGGAGAAAGGACCGCCACGGTCCTTTGACCATCCTTACCGTGCACATCTGATACCCGCCGAAGACGCCTCAGCCTCTGGGGAAACAGTCTGCCTTTTTGAGCTTCTGCCGCAGTCTGATGCATAGCTTCCAAAGTAGCCACTTCGCACTGACTTCATTGTGCCTGTGACCGGCCCGGAAGGGTTGTCCTGGGGCGCAGATGCAAACTTGGCGTACCAGTCGCTCGTCCATTCCTGAAGGTTGCCAAACAGATCGAACAGCCCCAAGCCGTTGGCCTTCTTCTGGGCCACAGGGTGTTTGGCACTCCCTCCCCATGGATACAACCAGTCATGGTCCATCAGGCAAGACTCGACGGCGCCGCAGAAGTACTTTGTGGTTGTCCCAGCCCTAGCCGCATACTCCCATTCGGCCTCGGTGGGCAGGCGGCCACCCACTGCCAGGCAGAAATCCCGGGCCAGGTACCAATCCACATTCTCCACCGGTAGATTCACGCCCGTAGGGTCGTTCACGCGAAGCGAGGGGTTGGTCCCAGTTACCGCAAAATACTGTTCCTCGGTAACTTCTGTCTGGAGCATCGAGAAGGCGCTCAAGGTCACTTGGTGGGCCGGCTTCTCGATCTCCTCACAAGCCGCATCCCCCGGCGAGCACCCCATCATGAAGGTCCCGCCTGGAATGGCGACCCACTTGTTGCCCAAGGCCTCGATGTCCCAGACGCAGGTGCCGTTGGGGAGGCACTCGTGCTTGTCGGCACAGCCGCCGCAACTGCCGCCGCAGCCGTCGTCACCGCAATCTTTGCCGTTGCAGTCCGGGGCGCAGGTGGTGCATTGACCAGCGGCGCAGTACTGCGTCTCGGGCAGCGTCTGGCAGTCGGTGTAGCCGGGCAGCAGGGCGCTGCCCTTGGGGTTGCAGGTACCGGCAAGGCGGCTCACGCAGGATGGCTGATCCTGCGTGCAGACCTGGGGCCTGCATTCGCCCGCTTCGCAGTATTTGCCCGGACCGCAGTCCATGGAAGAAGACCAGCCGTTGCCGCTGGCGTTGCAGACGAGGTAGGCGAAGTTGCCGTCGCAGGTCTTGCTGTTGGCCGCACAGGTGTTGGAAATGCAAAGGCCGCCGGCGCAGGCCATATTGAGGGCCGTGCAGGCCGTGCCCTTGCACTGGCCATTCTGGCAAGTGGGGCTGTTGGTGCAGGGGTTGTCGCAGGGCTGGCCCTCGTTGCGGGGTTTGAGCTTGCACACGCCGTCCAGTGGGTCGCAGACCTTGGCCTGGCAGTAGCTGTCCTGGTCGGCGAGGCACTTCACGATGGTGGTGGGG
>CAZMEC010000042.1:0-18113 GCA_964565265.1 uncultured Myxococcales bacterium | reverse complement strand
TCCAGGTGCCAGGGCCAAAGGTCAGGTGGTTGTCGGCGGCGTCGGAGAAGTAGCAACTCTTGCCGGATTTGTCGAAGCCGAAGGTGCAATTGGAGGCCCCGCCGCAGGCGTTGCAGCCATCATCGGTGCGGGGGAAGACGCCGCTGGTGCCCTTGGTGGTCCAGGGATCTGCGCAGTAGTGGGAGACCCACCCGTCGGTGCCAGAGAAGGAGTCCTTGTCGCTGGCGAAGTCGTAGGTGAACTCAGCGGCCTCCAAGGGGAAGGCGGCAAGCAGCAACAGGGTAGCCAGGGCAAGGGCGATCTTCATGTAGGTCTCCGGGCAGGGAACGAACGCCGGCATTATAACGCGAGCAGCCACTGGGGCAACAGCCGCGGAGGGCCTTGAAGGAATTGCTTGGAGTGAACAAGTTGCGGCGTTATAAGAGTCCCGAACCTGAAAAAACGCGGAGGCATCAATGAAGAGAGTCATGAAAACCCTGGCCGTAGTCACGGCCCTTGTGTTTGGTGTTGGCGCCGCTGGCTGTCAGTCTGCCCCGGAGACGACGGAGAGCCAGGGCCCGGTCAAGTTTGATTACGACAGCCTGGGCTTGAAGTGGCTGCCCATTCCTGCGGGCAGCTTCCTTATGGGTTGTTCACCCTCGGACGAGGTCTGCCACAAGGACGAGTCTCCCCAGCACAAGGTCACCCTGTCGGCCTTTGAAATGATGGAGACGGAAGTGACTGAAACGCAGTTCGTGGCAGTCATGGGCTTCAACCCCTCGGACCACGCCTGGGCCCCCGGGGATGCTCCCTACCCCGTGGACGATGCCACCTGGTTCAACTCCAATGTCTTTTGCAAGGCCGTCGGGGGCCGGCTCCCCACGGAGGCCGAGTGGGAATACGCCGCCCGCGCCGGCACCACCACGAGGCACTATTGCGGGGACGACTCGGCCTGCCTCAAGGACATTGCCTGCTACTCCCACAACTCGGGCAACAGGAAGTGCCCGATCAAGAGCTTCAAGCCCAATGCCTTTGGCCTGTATGACATGCTGGGCAATGTCTGGGAATGGACCAATGACTGGTTCGAGGACAGCTACTACGCCCGCAGCCCGGAGCTCAACCCCCAGGGCCTGGACAACGGTGACCGCAAGTCCGTCCGCGGCGGCGGCTACAACGGCTTCGGTGGCTTGCGCGTGTCCCTGCGCAGCAACCAGGAGGCCGATGGCCACGGCGGCAACAAGGGCTTCCGCTGCGTGAGATAGTGCCCTCCCCCCAGCCCCCTCAACTGTCAGCATCCAGCAAGATAGCTTCTCGATAATCAAACCCGAAGGAACGCGGGCTGACCACGAAGATTGGTGGAGCCTGGACGCGCTTGAAGGCGCTGCGACGGATGGCCCGGCGGCAATCCCGGACGGCGGCCTCAAAGGCTGCGAGGTCCAACTTGTCGTAGGGCAGGCGGCCGGCCAGGTCGGGCACCCAGAGGGCTGGGTCCAGGGTGCGCGTGGCGAAGGCGTGGCACAGGTCGTCGACGCTACGGCCGCGCTCCACGAGTTCAACTCCGAGGGGGGCCTCCAGGTAGTAGTCGAAGGGGTCGCCGCCACCACGGGTCGGGTCCTGGGCGTCGGAGAGTTCGGCGGAGGCCTTGATGGTGAAGCAGCCCTCGGGGATGGGGCTGCCCAGGCGGCGGTTCAATTCGCGGCCGAGGTCGTAGACCAATAGTTTATGCACATCTCCCAGGGGCATGCAGGCGCCGATGATGTCCCCGTAGAGGGTGGCGTAGCCGCGCTGGAACTCGGTCTTGTTGCCGTTGCCGATGACCATGGCGCTGGCCTCCTGGGAGAGGGTCATCAGGATGTTGCCGCGTTCTCGGGCCTGCATGTTTTCGAGGGTGGCAGTGGAGGGCGGGTGGCCGGTGAGGTCGCGGTGGAGGCGGGCTTTTTGGTCAATCTGGGCCTGGATTGGGTACTCCAGGTGGCGGGTGCGGAGGTTGCGAGCTAGGGTGGCGGCCAGGTCCCGGGTGGCGGCGCTGTTGAACTTGGAGGTCATGGAGACGGTGGTGACCCGGTCGGCGCCGAGGGCGGCCACGGCGAGGCAGGCGTCCACGGCAGAGTCGATGCCTCCGCTGAGGCCCAGGACCGCGCGGCGAAAGACCCCGCTTTTTTGGAAGTAGTCGGCCAGGCCAAAGATGAGGGCGTCCGCCAGCAGGGCGGCGGAGGAATTGAGGGACGGAGGCGAGTCAGGGGACTGCGGATCTGGGGACGGAAGGGGCTCGGGGGACTGCGGATCTGGGGACGGAGGGGGCTCGGGGGAGGCAGGGGTGGCGGCCAGAGTGGCGGCGCTGAAGGGGGAGGGACCGGGCTGGAAGAAGGGAGCCTGGTGAAGGCAGCGGCCCTCGGCGTCCAGGACGAAGCTGCCGCCGTCAAAGATGATGAGATTCTTGCCGTTGTCCTGGACCCCGCAGGTGTTCACATAGAGGAGGGGCAGGCCGGTCTCGGCGACCCGGGCGCGGGCGGTGGCCAGACGCTGGCGATGCTTGGACAGGTGAAAGGGGGAGGAGTTGAGGCAGACCAAAACCTGGGCCCCGCGGTCTCGCAGGAGGGCCGCTGGCTTGACGGGGGAGTGGTCGTCCCAGAGGTCCTGGCAGATGAGGATGCCCAGACTGAGGGTCCGGCCGCCAAGGTCCAGGGTAGCCGGGGCGATGGCCTGAGGGTCGCCGGGGCGGTAGTGGCGGGAGTCATCCAGCACGCCCTCGTCGGCCATGAGGGTCTTGCGGCCACGCGCCAGGATGCGGCCCTGGGAGATGAGGGCCCAGGCGTTGACCACCGCCGCGGGGGTGGTGGCGTCGCCTTCATCCACATCCAGGTAGCCGATGACCGCGGCGCAGTCCGTCAACCGGGGGACCACCAGGGTCTCGAGGGCGAGGCGGGACTGGCGGATGAAGGCCAGGTCCCGGTGAAGATCGGCGATGCAGTAGGCAGTCAGCGAGGCCTCGGGGAGGACGCAGATCTGGGCGCCCAGGCGGCAGGCTCGGCGGACCTCCTCGACAAGGCGGACGGCGTTCTCATCCACGGCGCCGGGGCGGGGATTGAATTGGATCAGGGACCATTTCCAGTCAAGCCAGGGCATGTCAGGGCCTCCTGGGCTGGGCATTATAGACCCTTTGGAAAAAGAATGAAGCGTGGATGGAAATAGCGGCTGTGGTAGAATCCGCGGGCCTGTGCCAAGGGAGGGTTTGAACATGAAGATCCGTCTGGGATTGCTGGTCCTCTTGACTGCGCTGCTGGCTGTGGGTTGCGGGGATGCCGGGGGAGGTGACCGGGATACTGCAGGGGCCCAGGAGGTCGTTGGCGGGGACCTGGGCGGGGGGGATGGTATCTCCCCCAACGAGGACAGCCCAGGGAGTTGCCAGGACGGGCACGACAACGACCAGGACGGCAATACGGATTGCGACGACCCGGAGTGCCAGGGGTACCTGTTCTGCAACGGGGCGGTGGAGGACACTGCGGCGCTGTGCTCGGACGAGGAGGACAATGACGGGGACGAACAGACGGACTGTGCCGACCGGGATTGTCAGGTCTTCGTGTTCTGTGCCCCCAAGAGCGAGAGCAGCCCAGACCTTTGCCGGGACAATATGGACAATGACGGGGACGGAGACACGGACTGCGGGGATTCTGGTTGCAATGGTTACTTGTTCTGCGCGCCTCCCAGCGAGGACAGTTTTGGGGAGTGCTCGGACGGGACGGATAATGATGGGGACGGAGACAAGGATTGCGCCGACCAAGACTGCAGCGTTTTCCGGTTCTGCAGCAGCAGCGGCGCCTACGAGGACGGCCCCACAGTGTGCCGGGATGGGCTGGACAACGACGCCGACGGGGCAACGGATTGCGGCGACCGGGACTGCTGGCTTTGGTACTTCTGCGGGCGGTACCAGGGTGGGCCGGTGGTGGACTCCGTGGGCGACACCTGGGATCGGGAGAACCGGGTCAAGCTGCCCTGGGTTGAGGCGGACGCCATCTGCCAGGCCAAGGGAGGGCGGCTTCCCTCCGCCACCGAGTTGTATCGGAACAACTTCACCAATGGTGCGGGCTCTTTGGGCAAGGACAGCAACTTCCTGTGGACGGCCCTGCCGAACACGAACGACAACCAGCGCGTCGTGGTGAGACTGGACGACGGCGCGGTGGAGGGCCACGACCTGAACCAGGGGCACCACTTCCGCTGTGTCTGGCCTGGGGCCAACCCGGCGGACGGTTTTGGCGCCGGCGCCTGCCATGGCGGGCAACAGGTGGCAGGTTGCTACCCCTTTGGAGAAATATGGAATATTGACGCTGTAGACAGGGTGTCTTTGGACCTGGTGAGTTCCATGGCGGAGTGCCGCCTGTATGGGGCCAGCCTCGCGGACCTGCAGGATTTGAGCCTCGCAATACATCTGGGCCTGCCGGGCGGCACAAATGGCTGGGTGCGGACGGCGGACCAGGTGATCTGGGGGTGGAACAACCCCACCAACGCGGTGGTCAAGTGGGTAGGCGCGGGGACGGAGGACTGGGCCTATGTCCTGGATGTCACCGGACAACTGAAGGCTTTTACCGACCGGGCGAACTTCCGCTGCGTCGGTCTGGCCGACCGTTCAATGGCCGCTGAACCAGCGTGTCCAGGGGACTGTCTCTCGGTGCAGTCACGGTCGCCGTTGCTGTTGGAAGGGTTGGAGCGCGCAGTGGCTGAGCCAGCAGCGGCCCAGGAAGCGTGCTTTGCTGCCGGAGGGGTGCTGCCGGGATTCAGGGAATGGAACGAGGCCCTTCAGCAGAGCCTCGTTGGAGGCGTTGGACAATGGCTTTGGACCATGGATGGCCTGGTGCGGCCGGGGGCGACCCGGGACTTTCTGGTGCTGCGCTGGGACGGTGTGTCCAGTACCTCGTGGTATCCACGCTGGGAGGTGTCCGTGGCCGCAGGGCAGGCGCCGGACCAGAGACCATTCCGGTGTGCCTACAAGGCTAGAAGGCCCCAGTGGCCCGCCTGCACTGCGGGCAAGGTGTTGGTTGAGGGGGACGGAGGGTTGGAGTGCGTACCCGGTGTGGCCGGTTCCTCCAATGGGGCGGCGAGCTCGGAGGCCGTGGACAAATGGCGCAATGCCTGGGATGACGATCCCAGGGAGGCGGCCAGTTATGGCGATGCAGCCCTGCTGTGTGGAGGGATGTTGGCCCGGCTACCAAGTGCCAGCGAGTTGTTCAGGGTGAGATCCAACGGCGATTGGGCCATTGGGGATGCCTTCGATGCTGAATGGCTTTGGACCTCGACGCCTTCGTGGAAGAAGGGCTTTCGAGTGGCGGTGCGGCTGTCGGATGGAGAGACCTCAGAGTTTCCCGTGGAGGAGTCCCACGGTTTCCGCTGCTTGTGGCCCTCCCTGCGAAGCGCGGTGTTCCACGGGGCCAACTGTTTCGGACCCCCGGGCAGCGAGTGCTTCGATGCCGGCCAAGGATTCTTTGCTGACAAGCTGGACAGACCGGTCCTGGACCCGGCCGCAGCCGCCTGGGAATGTGGTCTGGCCAAGGCAGTTGTGCCCAGTGCCGCCCAGATGGCCAAGCTGATCCACGCCAGGTTGCCGGGAGGGACGGAGTCGTGGTTGTGGGTGAACGAACCAAAGGGTCAGTCTGATGATGCCACCCTTGGCTATGGGGTTGTGAAATGGCAGGGGGTGGGGCTTCCAACCTGGTCCTGGTCAACGACGACTGCCTCTGCAAGCAAGGGTAACGCCAAGCGCGCCTTCCGCTGTGTCTTCGATCCGATGATCAAGTAGTCACCCCGGTCATCCCCTATTGGAGCAAAGGCTGGCCTCGGCTTCTCAGGGTCCAGGGCATTCCTGTCAGGCTGAGAACAGTGGGGGCAAGGTCCACGAAGGATGGGTTGGCCTTGGTGGTGGTGGGGGGCTGGGCGATGCCGGGTCCAAGAATGAAGAGCGGTACGGTCTCCTGGACCTTCCCGGCCACAGACTTGTAGGAGGGGTGGAAGTCCCCTGGGGCGTGGTCGCCCAGGATGAGAATCACCAGGTCGGGGCGCTGGGCGCGAAGGCGCTCAACGAACACTTGCAGTCGCTGGTCAATGGCTTTCATGACCGCGAGGTAGCGAACTGAAATATCAGGGCTGGGCTGCCTGCCCAGGCTCAGTAGATCAAATGGCGTGTGGGAACTCATCGTGATGATGTAGGCCAGGAAGGGCTGGGTCAGGGGTAGGATCCGGTCGCCAACGGCCTCGAAGAGCCTCGCATCGTCTGCGCCCCAGGTGTCCGTGGGAAGCCCCAGGGACTTTTGGTCCAGGAAGGCCTTGAAACCCATTCTCGGGAAGGCTTCAGCGCGGTCAAAGAAGGACCCGTCATTCCCGTGAAAGGCCAGGGTCTGGTACCCTGCCGCCGCCAACCGTGCCACAAAAGAATTCGGGTAGGAGTAGGAGCGCAGTTTCATGGAAGGCCGCTGGGCCGAGGGCACGACGGAGTTGATTATGGAAAACTCGGCGTCTGAGGTCCCACCCGCCAAGTGAATGGCCAGCACCTCCGGGAAGTACGCGCCTTGGTTGCGCAGCGAGGCCAGGAAGGGCATGAGGGGCCGACCATCCACTTGGGTCTCGGGCAGGCCAGCGCCCAAGGCCTCAACCTGGATCAGCACCAAGCTGCGTTTTTCCCCCGTCCCGGGACCGCCAATCTCGGGCCCTGGGTCAAGCTCGGCAATGATGGCGTCTTCTGACAGCGACAGCCTCAGGTTCACCAGGAAGTTCACCAGGGTCCCGTAGACCTGAACAATGCGTTGTTGGCCGGTCTTGGTCTCATCTTCCAATAGCTTGGCCAGATTCTGGCGCTCCGCGTGGTTGTAGGCTTCGTAGAAGAGCGGCAGGAACAGGGGCAGAAGGACCAGAGCCAGACCCAGCGCCCTTTGCCTTGAGACCATCTGGTGGAGCCCCTTGAGGCTTAGCGCGGCCATCACCAGGAACGGCAGGTCCAGAGCCAGCAGCCAAAGGGATTCCAGATTAGGTATGCCACCACGGCCAGCCGTGGCCACCCCTTCGGCCAATAGATCCCAGGCGATGACCGGGTTGAGGTAGAAGTGAAAATAGCTGAAGTAGGCCAGGTTGATACCCAAAAAACAGGCCTTGGCTACATAGAAGGCGAGTAACACCCAGGTACGGCCCAGGAGGACCGTGCCAGCCAGCACCGGCAACAAAAAGCAGGCCGCCAGGGCGGTCTTCAGCCCCAAAAACCCGAACCCGCTGATCTGGCCCAGCTCGGCCCCAAAGGCGGCCACCTGGAAGGAGGACGCCAGCAACAGCAGGGCCCAGGAGATCAGAGCGATGCGGGGTGCGGTCATGGCCTTACCGTTGGGGCTGCAAGGGCCTGGCTGAGGGCCTCCACCACCTGGTCCTGCTGGGCGCTGGTCAGCCCAGGGTAGATTGGCAGCATGAGGCTGCGACGGTGGCGGTCCTCCGAATACGGCAGGTGGTGCGGGCCGGGCAGATCCGCGTAGGCGCTTTGCACATGGGCCAGCCCCACGCTGCCGCGGCAGGACACCCCCTTGGCCTCCAGGTGGGCCAGCACCGCCGCCTGGGAGTAGCCGCCGGGCAGCAAGGTGCAGTAGCTTTGCCAGTTGCCTCGGGTGCCTGGTGGCTCGCTGGGCAAGGTCAGGCCCGGCAGCGCGGCGCCAAGCAGGTCGTGGTAGCGGAGGGCCTGGGCCCGGCGCTGCTGAACGAAGCCCGGCAGGCGGTCAAGCTGGACCCCCAGCACTGCGGCCTGCAGGTCTGTCATTCGGTAGTTGTGCCCCACCAGGGGGAAGGTCAGGCCGCCCGCGCCCGTCTCCATCCCTTGGTTTCTCAGCACCGCCGCCCGGCGCCGGACCTCCGCGTGGGGGCTGGTGAGCAGCCCTCCCTCGCCGCAGGTGATCACCTTGCGGGGGTGGAACGACAGGCAAGAGGCGTCGGCGATGGGGTGGCCCAGCGGAATGCTCCCGCCCGGCTCGTCCAGCCAGGAGCCAAGCGCGCAGGCCGCGTCCTCCACCAGCCACAGGCCCCTGCGCTGGCAGATCTCCTGAATCTGCCGGATGGCGCAGGGCATTCCTAGTTGATGCACGCAGAGGACCGCCCTGGTTCTGGGGCCTATGGCCTCCTCGACCCGGGCGGCGTCCAGGTTGAAGCCCTCTGGTTCCACATCCACGAAGACTGGCGTGGCACCGACGCGGCGCACGCTGTTGGCCGTGGCAATGAAGGATAGACTGACCGTAATCACTTCGTCGCCCACACCCACTCCCAGCGCCTCCAGGGCCAACTCCAGGGCCGTCGTGCCGCTGGACACCAACAACGCCCCAGGGGACGCAAGTTGGTCGGAAAAACGCTGTTCCAGCGCGGCCACCGCCGGGCCCATGCCCAGCCAACCACTGGCCAACACCGCCGCCGCCGCCGCCGCCTCCTCGGGCCCCGTGAAGGGCCGGCTGATGGGGATTGGCTTCATGGCTTCTTCTTCCCGGCCCCCGCCTTGGTGGGCAGGTACAGCCCAAGCCAGCGCTCCATCTCCCACAACATGTGCAGCACGGACTCCCGAGCCTTGTAGCTGTGGCGCTCCCTGGGCAGCAGCACCAACCGCGCCGTTCCCCCCAGCCCCTTCAACGCCGCAAAGAGGCGTTCGCTTTGCAGCCGATGAGTCCCCGCGTTGTCGTCATCCCCGCCATGGATCAGCAGCAAAGGCCGCTTGAGCTTGTCGGCGAAGGTGAAGGGCGACATGTTGGTGTAGACCTCTGGAGCCTCCCAGAAGCTGCGGTCCTCGCTTTGGAAACCGAAGGGCGTGAGGGTGCGGTTGTAGGCGCCGCTTCTGGCGACACCGGTGGCGAACAGGTCTGTGTGGGTCAACAGGTTCACGGTGGTGAAGGCCCCGTAGGAGTGTCCCCCAACGGCCAGGCCGCCACGGCGCGCATAACCCCTGGATGTAAGGGTCTCAACGGCCGCCTCCGCGCAGCCCTTCAATTGGGCCAGATAGTCGTCGTTGGGCTTGCCCTCGCCCTTGGCGACGATGGGGAAGGTGGGGTCATCCAGGACCGCGTAGCCAAGCTGCAGCAGGAACAGCGGCGAGAACCATGGGGTCTGGATGAAGGTGTGGGGCGAGCTGCGAAGCTGGCCTGCGCTGTCGGCGCTGAGGAACTCCTGGGGGTAGACCCAGAGGACCGTGGGGAAGGGGCCATCCTTGGGGCCCTTGCCGGCGGGGAAGTAGAGGGTGCCGCTGAGGTCCACGCCGTCCGCGCGCTTGTAGCGCAGGATCTCCTTGGAAATGGGTCCGGGCAGGGCAGGGGCGGGGACGGAGGTCAGGGCGGTGCGGCTTCCGTCGGCCGCTTGCAGCAGCAGGTTGGGGGGGATCTGGGGGGTCTCGCTGCTGATCAGCAACTTGCCGCCGGGCAGCAGGGCCAGGGGCTGTTCGTAGACAGGGCCGGTGCTGTGGAAGAGGCGTTTGGTGCTGCCGTCCTGAAGGTCGTAGCGGTCCAGGAAGGGGCGGTTGCCCTGGTCGGAGGCTCCGTCCCCCTGGAGGAAGATGTAGCGGTTGTCCTCGGTCTGGACCAGGCTCCGTCCCCGGTCATCGGCCAGGATCAGGGGCCGGCCCGGGTCGCGGTAGGCGTCCTCGAAGGAGTAGTCAAACAGCTTGCGGGTCGCGCCCGTGGGGTCCCGCAGCCAGACCCTCGCCGAGCGGTCATCCCACCACCACTCGGAGAGCAGGGCCCCGAAGCTGCCAAAGAGGACCCCCCCGAAGCGGCGCTCCAGGGTGGCGAACTCCGCGGGCGCGCCGTCAAAGGGAGCGCCCAGCGAAAACAGCCGGTCCCGGTGGGTGGCGGGGCGGGAGGCATCTCCGCCGTCCAGGGCCTCGACCCACAGGAGGGTGTCGGCCAGGTCAGCCCTCCACTGGAAGCCCCGGCGGCCCTCCCGAACGGAGGCCACGGTGATGGGCACCTCCTCGGTGGGACCGCAGCGCCAAAGTTCGGTGAGGGTGCCCGTCTCCAGGTCCAGCACCTCAGTGAGGCGGCCGAAACGGGACATGGGGACGCGATAGGAGTAGGGACGGATCACCCGATCCAGCAGCAGGAAGCGTCCGCTGGGAGAGGCCTCGGCCCGCAGGAAGATCCCCGTGAGTCCCAGGTCCCGGCTGCGGCCATCCAGGGAGACCAGGACCAGCCGCGAGGTGAAGTAGTGATCAAAGAGGGCCTCGTCCTCCCGGTTCTTCAGCAGGTTGGCGTAGCTGCGGGCAGGGGCCAGGCGCCCGAGCGTCTCCTCCACCATGGGGCCCTTTGGGGTCTGGTCACCCTTGGGGCCCGGGCCGGGGAACTCCTGCACCAGGCACAGCAGGGTTCGGGAGTCGGGCATCCAGGAGCAGGGTTCGGTGGGCAGGGAGTTGAGGGGCCCAAGGGAGAGGCGAGAGGCGTTGCCCGTGGCGACATCCACGAGCATGGGTTCGCAGGAATCTGGAGTGGCCCTGATCAGCAGCAGGCGCCGGGAATCCGGGGACCAGGAGATCCCGTCGATGAGAGCCCCCTCGACGCCTGGTACCGGGGTGGCTTCCCCACTGGAGACATCCAGGAAGGACAGCCCCACGCCGAAGCTGTAGTCCGCTTCGCGCCTGCGCGCCGGATCCACCAGCAGCCCCCCCAGGCCCACGGAGGGGCGAGACATCTCGGAGATGGAGGGGAGGGCGGCCCGCTGCAGCAGCATCACCGTGCGCTGGTCTGGGGAGAGGCCAAATACCGGCGGCGGCGCCTGGTCCACCAGAGCCTTCAAGACCTCGGAGGGCTCCTGGTAGACGCCGTTGCCCAGGGGACCGTTGGCCTCGTCGCCCAGGGCGGCGGCGGGGCCGGAGAGGGTTGCCAAAACTGAAGCTGCCATCAGGGTCTCCTTGAACAAACGGAAATTCATCTGGGACTCCCGGTCAGGGGTCGGCTACTGCTGATAGAAATTGATCTGTCCGATGACCAGATGGTCAGGCGTGGGCGCGCCAGGAAGCAACACCTTGGCCCCCTGGTGCTCGGCCAGCTTGAAGGCGCCGCCACCGGCCAGGGGAATCACGAGATTCGCCTCCGTCTCCTCCTTGAGGTCCCCGGCGGAGAAGTACAGGCGCAGCAGACCGTCCCAGTTCTCTTTGACATCCAGCCTGCCGATGATGCGGCCTCGCCGCTCAAGGTAGGGGCCTTCCTTGGCAATTCCCGGGGCCCGGAGGGGGTCGTGGGTCACCCAGATGCAGTCCAGGCCCGCGATGAAGCGGTCCCGGTCATAGCCGCGATTCTCCACCAGGGCGTAGAACTCCCCGGCGGGGGGATTGAAGACCTGGGGCATGGTGGGTCTGGGCCCCACCGAAGGCAGATAGTGGGCTGACAGGCGGGGGTACAGCACCATCACGCAGAACATGAAGGTGGCCACCGCCAGGAAGGACGCCGCCAGCATCCAGGAGGCCCGATAGATGGACAGCCGGTGGTCCACTGGCAGGCTGTAGTACCAGCGGGTGACGGGGTCGCGCTTGGGGATGTGGAGGGCCACAATCCGAGACACCTCCTCGGGGCCCAGCCGGTTCCTGAGGAACGGCACCGCCTCGAGGTCATCAGGGAACATCTTCTGGGCTTTTTCCTCTGGGAGGGACTGGGCAGTGTCGTTGAACTCCGGGTCGGTGTTCTCGCCCGTGTCTTCTTCGCTACCGGCCGAAGCTCCGGAGAGCCTCCTACGGCCCCCACTGGGTTGGCCAAGGGGCTTGGTTATGGGGCCACGGGGCGAGTCGCCGCCGCCCGGCTTGTCCTCAAGGTCCACTGTCTCGTCGTGCTTCATGGATACCGCCAATCCTTCCGGGCAGTCTAGCAGAACACCGGGGCGTGGCAAGATGCGTAGGATTGTTTCTTGAATAGTGTATCGCCGGCGGATAAAGTATGGCCCGCGCGCTAGTTGCGCGTGTTGCACGGAGACTCCTGCGATGACCGATCCGGTTCTTCAGCTGCGCCTGCTGCGCATCATTGATGCCGCCCTCCTGCCTGGGCCCAAGGCCTCCGAGCCAGCGGCCTTCTCCATGGAGTTGGTGGACCGCCTGCTGTCAATGCTGGATGCCGGCGCCGGGGACCTGGCGGAGGCGGAGACGGCGGATGTGCCTTCAGAGGTGGAACTGGCGGTCGCCGACGACGAGCCCCTGACTCCCCCCGACGCGGAGATGGCCCCGCCCATCCCCCAGTCAGCCCTGACTGCCGTGGACCTGCCGCCTCTGTTCACCGAGGACACGGGGCAGATTGAATGGTCCTCCGCCCATGACCTGCTGTACGAGGACATCCTGTGGCTGTTCAAGACCGGCGACAACGAGGGCGCCATTGAGGCCCTGGGGCGCCTGATGGACCTGGCGGACGGCACTCCAGAGCTGTTGCGGTTCCTGGAGATCAACCAGAAGAAACTGCTGGGCCTGTTTGAGAAGCTGGTGGGTCCCATCGACGGCAAGGTCAAGGTCAACGGGGACACGGACTTCGAGCACCGCTACTTCCACGATCCCGCGCTGGTTCGCAGCTTCATCAATGATGCCGCAGCGGGGCACTCCATCGGGGAGCTGGCCAATGGCAACGGCAACAACCTCATTCGCACCTATTCCATGCTGTTCCGCCTGGGGCGGGAGGGCATGATTGAGAACCCCGCTCCGGGGAGTCGTTCCTGAGCTGAAAACCGGAGAGAGGAGTCGTCATGCGGCGAACCCTGTTGGTGTCGTTGGCTGTGGGCCTGCTTGGCCTTGTGGCATACGGGTGTGGCTCCTCCTCTGGGAATCCTGCGCCAGGGCCGGAGGCCGGTACGGACTGTCTCCTGGATCAGGTTGGGGACTTCGTCTGCGGTACCGCTGATGAGCAGGAGGCTGTCCTGCGTTGTCACAGCTACCAGGGCCTGGGCATCTGGGTGGCCTCGGAGCTTTGCGCCCCTGGGGCCGCCTGTGTGAACAATGACTGCAGGGTCCCTGCGGGCCTGGACACCGGGTTTGATGTTGGGGACGGAGCCTCCCTGGACGCCCCAGCAGATGGCCTTGGGGACGGAGGCCTGACGGACAGCCCCCAGGTGGATGTGGACTCGGGCCTGCTTTGCGATCCCGGCACCCGCATCTGCCTTGGCCAGACGGTCATGGGGGTCTGTCTGCAATCCGGCCAGAGCTACCGGTCGGAGGACTGTCCTGAAGGCCTGTTCTGCACCTCCGGGGTCTGCAAGGACAAGGTCTGCACCCCTGGCGACCCCGAAGGAATCTGTGTGGGGCCCGCCATGTTCTCACGGTGCAACGGCACGGGCACGGACTGGGAATGGGCTGAGTGCGAGGCGGGCTACTCCTGCTACCAGGGCGGCTGCGTCAACTACAAGTGCCCTCCAGGGGCCACCATCTGCAAGGGCTTCTACGCGGTCCAGGAATGCCAGCCCACGGAGAACAACAGCTACGACTGGGTGGTCACCGACGACTGCAGCGACGGGGTATGCAGGGATGGCAAATGCCTTTCAGCCTGCGAAGTGGACCTCAAGGAGGACTCCTACCTGGGCTGCGAGTATTGGGCCGTGGATCTGGACAATGTGGAGGGCGGCCAATACCAGTTGGTGGCCCTGGTGGTGTCCGTGCCCACTGGGGGCGGCTCGGCCACGGTGACCGTCACCGACATGAGCCTGGTGCCCCCGCGGGCCCTGACCCCGGAGGAGTTGGTGGTGACTGACCTGACGGTTTCGGAAGGTGGGCTCAAGGTCTTCATCCTCCCCGGCGGCCGGGACATTGATGGGACCATCCACAGCAACCGCAGCTTCCGCGTCTCCAGCACGGCGCCCGTGACGGTGCACCAGTTCAACCCCCTGAACGGCGACAATGTGTTCACCAATGATGCCTCCCTGCTGCTGCCCTCCAACGGCGGCGGGCAGGAGTACTACGCGCTGTCCTGGCCCATGCGGGAGGATGCGGATGCCACGCTGCGGGGCTTCCTGACCATAGTTGCCACCCAGGCCGGTCTCACCAAGGTGTCGGTGACCCCCACGGCCCCCATTGTGGCCGGCGTAAATGTGCCGGGGATGGCGGGCAACCCTGCCGAACCCTATCTGTTCTTCCTGGAGCAGGGGGATGTGCTGAACCTGGAGACGGACGGGCAGCACGGGGCGGACCTCAGCGGTACCCGAGTCATCTCGGACAAGAAGATCAATGTGTTCGGTGGCCACGAGTGCGCCAATATCCCGCTCTATCCGGCGGTGGTGAACTACTGCGACCACATTGAGCAGCAGCTCATTCCCCTGACCACCTGGGGCAACCACTACATCTCCGATGCCTTCTTTCCCAGGAACGGCTCCCAGTTGGACACCTGGCGCGTCCTGTCTGGGGCCAATGGCACCAATGTGAACCTGGTGCCGCCCCTGGCCGGTCCCTTCAAGAACCTCAAGAAGGGCCAGTGGGTCGAGTTCCAGACCGCCCAGAGCTTCGAGGTCAACTCCAACAACCCCATCCTGGTGGGCCACTACATGCAGGGCTCAAACTACGCAGGTCACGACAACGCCTGCGGCACAACGGGCATCGGCGATCCGGCCATGACCCTGGTGGTGCCCGTGCAGCAGTACATGCAGGAATATGTGTTCCTGATTCCCAGCACCTACCAGCAGGACTACCTCAATGTGATCAAGAAGAAGGGCAGCACCGTGCTGCTGGACGGCAACCAGGTGAACCAGCCCTTCACGGCGGTGGGCATTGACGGCGCCTGGCTGGTGGCCCAGGTCCCCGTGGCCGACGGCACCCACAAGATCACCGGCAGCGAGGCCTTCGGCATCACCGCCTACGGTTACGACTGCGATGTGTCCTATGCCTATCCGGGGGGACTGTCACTGAAGAGCGTTCAAGAATAAAACTGAAGGGCGCGGGCTTATTCGGGGAGGGTCTCGGTCAGGCTCCAGTCGTCCAGGTAGAGGACGGGGGCTTCGGTGCCGGCGGCGGGCTCGGGCCAGTTCTCGTCGTAGAGGCGGATGAAGCCACGCACGGAAGCCTCGCCGGCGGCCACGGTCTCGGCAAGGGTCATTTCCTGCCACTCGGCGTTGTCGTCGGTGAAGTCCTGGAGCGTGCCATACTCGGTGCGCACCTTGGCGCCGCCCGCGTCATAGAAGTAGAGGGCCAGCCGGCCGTTGCCCAGGTTGTCGTTGTCCAGGGCCCAGGCCTTGAGGGTCACGGTGGAGCCCTCGGAGACGGGCATGGTGTATTCCTGCTCGAAGTCCTGGTTGTTGGAAGAGGTCCAGGTCAGCTTGCAGGAGGCCAGGCCGGTGTGGAACACGGTGGTCACGCGGTTGGCCGTGAAGGCGCCGGTGCCCTTCAGGAAGTCGGCGGGGGGATCGTCCTGACCTGCTTCCTCGAAGCCCCAGTTGCTCATGCCTTGCTCGGCCAGGGAGGTGTCCTGGGGGGTGTCCTGGGCGGTGTCGGGCAGGGTGTCCGGCAGCGTGTCAGGGGTGGTGTCCAGGGCCGTGTCCTGGGCGGTGTCGGGCAGGGTGTCCGGGGTGGTGTCGGTGGGCATCGTGTCCGGGGTGGTGTCGGTGGGCAGGGTGTCCAAGCCCGTGTCCTGAGCTGAGGTGTCAAGGGGGGCCACGGTGTCCGTGCCGCTCTTGGCATCGTCGCTGCCACAGGCAGCCAGGGTGAGGGCCAGTCCGGCCACAACAACAGAAATCTTGCGGAACATGGAAAGCTTCATTGATTCCTCCTTGGAACGAAAAGCAATTACCGCGGCACCTTACCACAGCCGAAATTACATTGGAAGACCGAGGTTGGAGGCAAGGCGCAGCCCAGCCCGCTTGCTTACGCGCGCGGTTCGGACGGCGGGGCCTGGGATCCGCTTGCTTCGCGCGCGGCTTGGTCCGGAGTGGCTAGCCAAGCCGCGACCGCAGGGAGCGGATCCGGGAGACGGAGCCGGCTGGCGCTTGCGGGGTTGCTTGCGGGCGGTGTAGTCTGGGCGCCGGATTCTGGTTTGGAGAGGTTCATGCGCGAGTTGGTGTTTGATCAGGGTAGTCTGCTGCTCCGTCCCTCGGGGGACGCGGAGACCTGGGGGCCTTTTTTGGACCTGGGCTTCGTGGCGGACCCCCGGGTGGATGGGCTGCGGGGTCCCGCTTTGGCTTACCGGCAGACGGCCCTGAGGCTGGCCCGCGGTGGGCTGGAGGCGGTGGACCGGGTGCAGGCCTACCAACGCTGGCCCGAGGGTGGGCTGGCGGCGGCCCTCACCGAGCCCTATCCCCACCAGGCCCGGGCCCTGGAGGCCTGGTGGAAGTGCGGCGGCCAAGGCGTGGTGGTCCTGCCCACGGGCGCCGGCAAGACCTTCCTGGCGGTGCTGGCCCTGCTGAAGGTGGGCCGGGACGCCCTGGTGGTGGTGCCTACCATTGATCTGATGGCCCAGTGGAAGCGCACCCTGGAGACCTTCTTTTGCTTCCACTGTGGCCTCATCGGCGGGGGCTCAAGCACCTTCGGGCCCGTCACCATCATCACCTACGACTCCGCCATTCGCCGCATCGACGACCTGGGCAACCGCTTCGGCCTCCTGGTCTTCGACGAGGTCCACCACCTGGGCGCCCCCGGCTATCTGGCCATCGCCGAGCGCAGCATTGCCCCCTTCCGCCTGGGCCTCACCGCCACCCTGGAGCGCCCCGACGGCAGCCACCAGCTCATCCTGGACCGGGTGGGCCCCCTGGTGTTCCGGGCCGCCCTGGCTGACCTTGGCCCCGAGGTCCTCGCCCCCTTCAAGCTGCGCCGCCTCCAGATTCAGCTTACCCCCGCCGAGCGCGCCGAATACGAACGATGCCGCGGCGTCTATGTGGATTTTTGCCGCCAGCAACAGGTCCACCCGGGTGGCCGCCACGGCTTCCAGCAGTTCCTCGGGCAGGCCATGAAAAGCCGCGAAGGCCGCGAGGCCTGGCGCTGTTGGAAGGTCCAGCGGGACATCGCCCTCATGGGGCAGGGCAAGCTGGCCGTCCTGGAGCACCTGTTGCAGCAGCACGCCACCGAGAAGATCCTCATCTTCACCCATGTGAACGAACTGGCCTACCGCATCTCCGAGCGCCACCTCATCCCCGTCATCACCCACCAGACCCCCCCCGCCGAGCGCGCCGAGGTCCTCAAGGGCTTCTCCGAGGGCCGCTTCCGCGCCGTGGTCACCTCCCGGGTGCTGAACGAAGGCGTGGATGTGCCCGACGCCAGCGTGGCCGTGGTGGTCTCCGGGTCCGCCAGCGGCCGCGAGCATGTCCAGCGCCTGGGCCGCATCCTGCGCCGTGGCGACCCCGGAAAGCGCGCAGTCCTCTACGAACTCATCTCCGCAGATACCCACGAAATGTCGGTCAGTGCCAGACGCCGCGCGGGCAGCGATCAGCCCGCCGTAGAGGTGAAGTGATCGTGCCCCAGGGGCCGCAGCGGCGTGCCATCCTCCAGGACAATCCCAGGGTCCCCTGACTGCAGCCGGCCAAACACCGTCAGCGGGGTGCCCAGCGCCGCGAGGGCCTGGGTGGCGGCCTCCAGGGCCTGGGGGGCCAGGGCCAGCAGCAGCTCGTAGTCCTCGCCTCCGCCCAGCACCAGGCGGTTCCAGAGGGGGCCCAGGGGGTCCAGGGGGCCAAGTGCGGGGGCCAGGGGGACGCAGGCGGGGGCCAGCACAGCCCGCAGCCCCGAGGCCTCGCAAAGGTGCCCCAGGTCCTGGCCCAGCCCGTCCGAAATATCCAGCATGGCGTGGACCCCGGCGGTGGCCGCCAGGGCCAGCCCCTCGGGGACCCGGGCGCGGCCCTCCCGCCAGGCCTGGCGAAGCTCCTTTGGGGCCGCGAACTGGTGCCCCTCGCCCAGCAGGTTGGCCAGGCCCCCCGCAGCCCCCCCAATCGACCCGGTGACGGCCAAGAGGTCGCCGGGCAGGGCGCCTCCCCTGGTGAGAGGCTGGCAGCCCGGGGCCATGGTGCCAAGGACGGTGAGGTCCAGGACCAGGCCCTCGGGGGAGCGGGTGGTGTTGCCTCCGGCCACGAAGATTTCCAGCTCCCGGCAGGCGGTGGCGAGGCCCGTGGCCAGGGCGGCCGCGTCCTCGTCGGAGCACTGGGAGGGGAGGGCCACGCTGGAGAACAGGCACCAGGGGCGGCCTCCCATGGCGGCGATGTCGCTGACC
>CAZMEC010000041.1:0-18504 GCA_964565265.1 uncultured Myxococcales bacterium | reverse complement strand
CAGCGGGCGACGAGGTCCTTGTAAGTCAAGGTCACGGGCTCGGGCAGGGTGGCGCAGAGGTCCGGGGAGTTGCAGTTCTGGCCGCCGGCGGCGATGCCGGTGTAGCTGGTGTAGGGCGCCTCGGTCTTGAAGAGGTTGCCGTCGGAGATGAGGCTGCCGCGGATCTGGAAGGTGGCCCCGGGGTAGAAGTTCAGGCAGAAGGCGCCGCCCGCGCCGGAGGTGCCAGAGCCCTGGCCCGTGCCGTAGACGGCCGCGCCCACCAGGGGCTGGGCATCCTGGTCCTGCACCACGCCCTTGACGCAGTCCGTGAGGGTCACGGGCTTGTCGGCGTTCCAGGTCGTGAAGTGAGCCACTGTGGCGGTGATGGTGCCGTCGATCTGGTTGACGGTGCCATCGCCTTCGCGGATCCAGGTGCCGGTGGTCTCGTCGAAGTACCACATGGGGATGGTGGTGTCGGCGGGGTCCAGGTTGGCCAGCTTGAACGACAGGGTGGCAGGCTTGCCTCCGGCCAGTTGCAGGGGGTTCTCGTCGGCGTCGAAGAGTTGGACATCCACAAAGCCCAGGGAGAAGAGCCCCACCTGGGTCTCGCCGTCCACGCCGGCGAAGTCCCCGGGGAAGGACTCCAGGTCCTCCGGGTCGCCGGAGTCAAAGGTCGTGACCTGGATGTTCACGGGGCCCGTGTGGGCAGCACCGTTGGCGTCCACGAAGGCGGCGGCGGGGAACAGCACTTTGGTGGTGCCATCACTGGCCTCGCCGCCAGCCGCAGCGGCGGTCTCGTCGAAGGTCAGGAAGGAGGCCATCTTCAGGCGGAAGGCCAGCAGCAGTTCGTCCCCGTCGGCGGGGGTGACGGTCTTGCTGGTGGGGGCGTAGCCGCTGAAGCTGCCCCACATGAGGGTGCGGGGGAGTTTGACCATGACCGAGGTCTTTTCCCCGGCGGGCACCGAGCACAGGTAGAAGCGGCCATAGCCGTCAATGTCGCCCGTCAGGCCGCCACTGAACACGGCCCCGGCGCCGGACACGATGCCGCCAAAGGAATCCCGCACCTCACCTTTGAGGTTGGCGAAGCCGGCGGCGGGGGGATCGCAGGGGCCCACCGCGAAGTAGGGGGCGTTGTTGATGGTATCGGGGGTGGTGTCAGCCAGGATCTCCGCCACCTCGCCCAGTTCGCCCATGGGGACATCCACGCCGGGCACCGTGTCGTCAGAAACCTCCCCAAATGGGGCATCGTAGTTCACCAGGTCGGTGATCACATCGCCCTTGTTCTTGTCCCCGTCGGAGCCGCTGCAGGCGAAGCCGAGGGCCGCCAGCAGCATCATCAGACCAGCCAGTGTGAGGTTCCTGTTCATGGGCAATTCTCCTTTTGTCGGACCGTCAATCTCTGCCATTGGATGACCGAACACCGGCACCAGGATCCGTCAGCCCGAACCGGCCGTCAATCGCTAGGTGCAACTCGCTGTATGCCTTGGATTTTTGACCATTGTTCGTGGAAGCCATACTATGCCTGCTTGAATTGCCTCTTACTGAGGAAAACAAGGGGGCCCGGTGCATCTACCCGTTCAGTTCCATCCCATGGCCCTGCCCATGATCGGCTCGGCGCTTATCACCTGCGTGGCGGCGCTGCTGACCTGGCGGCGGCTGCGGGTCCCGGGGGCCTGGTCGTTGCTGTGGCTCTTCCTGGCAAGCACGCTCTGGGCCGGTTGCTACGGGGTCATGTTGATGACCGCCTCCATGGCCGGCCAGATCTTCTGGCTCAAGGTTGTCTTTCTGGGGGCCCTGGCGGTGCCCACTCTGGCGGTGATGGTGGTGATGCACTTCGTCGGCCAGGGGCACCGGGCTGACCGCCGGGCCCTGTCCCTGCTCTCCCTGTGGCCCCTGGTGTCGGTCCTCATCCTGCTGACCGATCCCATGCACCACCTGTTCTTCTCGTCTTTTGGCTGGGTGAAGGGCGACAGTTACGACTTCCTGACCTTCCATAAGGGGCCCTGGTTCTGGGCTACCTTCGTCTATTCCCTGGCGCTGTTTGTGGCCATGGCCTTCATGCTGATCAATGCCATCCTGGAGGCCCCGCGGATCTTCCGCAACCGCAACATCCTGGTCACGGCGGCCCTGTCCATGCCCTGGGTGCTGAACCTCTTCGTGGTGCTTCGGATCTCGGGCCCCGAGCCTCTGGATCTGACGCCCCTCGGCATCGGCCTGTCCGGCCTCATCTACACCGTGTCCCTGCTCCGCTACAGCCTCCTGGACTTGAACACGGTGGCTCGCCGGGAGCTGACCGAGCACATGAAGGATGCCCTGCTGGTGCTGGACTGGCAGGGGAACATAGCAGACCTCAACTGGGCGGCCCTGGAGTTGTCTGGCTTGCCCGCCGGCGAGGTGGTTGGTCATCCCCTGGGCGAGATCTTCGCCTTCCTGGTGCCAGGCGGGCCGGCCCCGGGGTCCTGGGGTCTGGGGGACGAGTCCGGCGACGCCCAGGAAAGGGTCCTGGAGTTGGCTGCCCTGCGGGCGGGCCAGGAGTGCTGGTTTGAGGTCCGGCGCTTTCCCCTGCTTGATGGTCGCAAGGTGCCCTTGGGGGCAGGCATCATCGTCCGCAACATCACCGAGCGACGCCAGGCCCAGGAGGCCGCCCGCCAGTATGCCCTCCAGTTGGAGCACCTGCAGGCGCAGCTCCAGGAGCAGGCCATCCGAGACCCCATCACCGGGGCCTTCAATCGTCGCTATCTGGTGGAGACCCTGGACCGCGAGCTGGCCAACGCCACCCGCCACGCCTATGGCCTGGCCCTCTTGATGATTGACATTGATCATTTCAAACAGGTCAACGACGCCCACGGTCACCTCGCCGGTGATCAGGTGCTTCGCAAGCTGACCGCGCTGCTGCAGAAGGGCACCCGCGCCGGCGACGCTGTGTGCCGCTTCGGCGGTGAGGAGTTCGTCATCCTCATGCCCCAGATATCCCTGGCCAACAGCCTCAAGCGGGCAGAGGTCCTGAGGGCCACGGTCCAGGGCTCGCCGGAGGCCTTTGCGGGCCACCAGATTTCCTTCACGGTGTCCCTCGGCGTGGCCCACACAGAGGTCCAGGAGACCACCTCGGAGCTGCTCCTGGAGGCTGCCGACCGAGCCCTCTTCCAAGCCAAGGCCGCAGGCCGCAACCGGGTCGTCGGGCCGGGGGCCTGATCCAAGGAAGTTCGCGGTATTCCACACCAATCCCTGGTCACCTTGGGTCTTTCTCGAACCGCTTGCGGGTGGCGCTGTTTGCTGGCTATATCGGGGCACAGACCTGTAACCACGCGTAGGACCAGGAGGCCAGATGACCCCCACCCCGAAGGCGTTGAAGTCCAACTCGGTGCTGTTCTCCATTCTGGCAGTGATCATGCTGGGCGCAGTTGTCGGGGCCGGGGCCCTGTACTACGGCCACCAGCAGCGAGAGTTCACGGCCACGGCCTTGGACCAAATGGAGACCGTGGCCGACCTGAAGGTCGCCGAGATCCAGCGTTACATTGAAGAACGCCTCGCGGACGCCAGCCTGTTGCAAAGTAATCCGGGCTTCGCCGCCCTGACCAAGCGCTTCCTGCTGGAGCGTGACCCGTCGTCAGCGGCCGAACTTGAGGGCTGGTTGAGGCGCTTCAAGGAGGCCTACGAGTACGACTCCGTGATGATCCTGGACCGGGAGTTCAACAAGGTCCTCGCCGTTCCCTCGGACCTTGAGCGGAGCCGCTCCTGGGTTTCCCAGGCTTCCTTGGAGGTCCTTGGCAAGAACCAGCCCGCCCTGGAGGACTTCTACCTGAACGAGGCCAACCAGAGGATCTACCTGAAGGTCCTGGTGCCCATCGTCGGTCCGTCCAGTCAGGGTTCGGCCCTGCTTGGCGCCGTGGCGTTCCGGATCGACCCCGGGCGCTTTCTCTACCCCCTGCTGCACCGCTGGCCCGGCAGTTCCACCACGGCGGAGACCCTGCTGGTGCGGCGCGAGGGCGAGGAGGTGCTGTTCCTGAACGAGTTGAAGTTCAAGTCGGGCACTGCCCTGAAGCTGCGGATTCCCCTTAGCAATAGTCGCTCCCTGGCGGTTCAGGGGGTGCTGGGCAAAGAGGGCCCCGTGGAGGGATTGGACTACCGCGGAGTGCCTTCCCTTGGGGTCGTAAGGAAGGTGAAGCACTCTCCCTGGGTCATGGTCACCCGAATAGACCGGGCCGAGATCTTTTCGCCCCTGGAGGGGCATCTCTACCTGGTAATGGCTGTGCTGTTGGCCCTCATGGCGGCCCTGGCCAGCCTGCTGGGCCTGGTCTGGCGCTGGCGCCGCGCGGATACCATCAAAGAGCAGCTTGAACTGGAGCGCGCCTATCGGAAGCAGGAGGCCGTCTACAGGGCCCTCTTCGAGAATGTAGGCGTGGGGGTGGCCCACATCGCCCCCGACATGACGGTCCTAGCGGTGAACAGGCTCATGGACCAGTGGTTCAGTGGCTTCCCGGATCCCCACAGGTCCCTGTGCTTCCAGCTCTTCAATGCCCAGCCGCGTGAGGCCATCTGCCACGGCTGCCCCACGGCCCTGACCCTACAGGACGGGCTGATGCATGAGGGAGAGGTGGCCAAGGAGTGGCCGGAGGGGACCAGATATTTCCGCATCATCTCGACCCCCGTCAGAGACCAGGAGGGGCGCCTCACTGGCGCCATAGAGATGGTGGACGAGGTCACCGAACGCCGGCAGATGGAGCAGGCCTTGAAGGAGAACGAGGCCCGGTTGCGGGCCGTCACAGACTCCGCCGGCGAGGCCATAGTCATGATCAACACCGAGGGGCTGGTGACCTTCTGGAACCCCGCCGCTGAGGCCATCTTCGGGTACTCGGACCGGGAGATGCTGGGCAGTAACCTTCACGCGATCATTACCCCGGAGCGCTTCCGCGAGGCCCACCTGTTGGCCTTCGAACAGTTCGGGCGCACGGGTACCGGGGCTGCCATCGGCAAGACCCTTGAGTTGCCCGCCCGGCACCGGAGCGGCAAGGAGATCGATGTCCTCCTGTCTCTCTCCGCCATACAAATCAACGGCTGCTGGCACGCCGTTGGGATCCTCCGGGATATCACCGTCCAGAAGGCCGAGGCCGAACAACTGCGCCTCACCATGGAGCGGCTGGCCCAGACCAATCAGGCCCTCGAGGTCTCCATGGCCCAGACCAGCAAGATGGCCTTCGAGGCCCAGGCCGCCAACATCGCCAAGGGCCAGTTCCTGGCCAACATGAGCCACGAGATCCGCACTCCCATGAACGGGGTCATCGGCATGACCGGGCTGTTGCTGGACACCCCCATGAACCCTGAGCAACGCCGCTTCGCCGAGGTCATCCGCAACAGCGGCGAGGCGCTGATGAGCGTCATCAACGACATCCTGGACTTCTCCAAGATAGAGGCTGACAAGCTGGACCTGGAGGAGCTGGACTTCAACCTCCGCGCCACCCTGGAGGATGCCGCCGAGTTGCTGGCAGTGAAGGCCCACGAGAAGCGCCTGGAGTTCACGGTCCAGATTGATCCCGAGCTGCGAACCTTCCTGCGGGGCGACCCGGGTCGTCTCCGGCAGGTGTTGATGAACCTTGCGGGCAACGCCATCAAGTTCACCGCCCACGGGGAGGTGGGCATCCGGGCCCTACTGGTGCAGGAGGACGAGCAGACCGTAAGGGTCCGCTTCGAGGTGCGGGACACCGGCATCGGCATCCCGGAGGACAAGTTCGGCCTGCTGTTCAATGCCTTTGAGCAGCTTGATGCCTCCACCACCCGGCGCTTTGGCGGAACTGGGCTGGGCCTGGCCATCTGCAAGCGCTTGGTGGAAAAGATGGGGGGCGAGATCGGAGTCCTCAGCGAGCTTGGCTGTGGTTCCACCTTCTGGTTCACGGTGTCACTTGGGAAGGCCCAGTTGCCCGAGGAATCCGAAGAGCAGATCAGGGCCGAGATCTCGAATGCCAGGGTCCTGGTGGTTGATGACAACGCCACCAATCGCTTCGTGGTGTCCTCCCAGCTTGCCTCCTGGGGGGTGCCACACCAACTGGCGGAGGGTGCGACGCAGGCGCTGGCCCTGCTCCGGGAGGCAGCCGCCTCGGGCCAACCCTTCCAGGTGGTGCTGACAGATATGCAGATGCCGGAGATTGACGGCGAGACCCTGGGCACCATGATCAAGGGCGACCCTGCGCTGCGGGCCACCGTCATGATCATGATGACCTCCCTGGGCCGCCGCGGCGATGCCAAGCGGCTCCGCCAGGCCGGTTTTGCCGGTTACCTGACCAAGCCCGTCAAGCAGTCCCAGCTCTTTGACTGCCTGGCCACCGCCCTGGTGGGGGGCGCAGACGCGGCCGAGGTGGATCGCGAGCCCACCTTCATCACCCGGCACAGCCTTGCCGAAGACAGGCTGAAGCGCGTGCGCATTCTGCTGGCCGAGGACAACCCCACCAATCAGCAGGTGGCCCTTCAGGTGCTGGCCAAGATGGGCTTCAAGGCGGAGGCCGTGGGGAACGGTATGGAGGCCCTCGAGGCCCTGGCGCGGGGGCCCTTTGACCTGGTGCTCATGGACATCCAGATGCCGGTACTGGACGGTCTGGAGGCCACCCGGGCCATTCGGTCCGGCAAGCACGGCAAGGTGAATCCGTTGGTGCCCATCATCGCCATGACGGCCCACACCATGAAGGGCGACCGGGAGAAGTGTCTGGAAGCGGGCATGGATGACTATGTGTCCAAGCCCATCTCGCCGGTGGAGCTGGCCCGCGCCCTGGAGAATTGGCTGGGGAGGGAGCATGAGGGAACCCCCGGCGTTGCGCCTCCGACCGAGCCCCAGAGCGAGACTATTGTGGCGCCGGTCTTTGACAGGGCCGCGCTGCTGGCGCGACTCATGGGTGACGAGGAGTTGGCCGGGCAGATCCTTGGGGGCTTCCTGGCGGACATGGTGCAGCAGCTTTCCGAGCTTCGGAGAGCCGCGGCGGAGGAAGCCCTTGAGGGTCTGGTCCGCAGGGCCCACACCGTCAAGGGCGCGGCCGCAAATGTGGGGGGCATGGCTCTGAGCGCCGCGGCCCTGGAGTTGGAACAGGCGGCCAGGGAGGGGCGGCGCCCAGAATTGGAGGCCCTGGTGGCGGCCGTGGTACAGCAGTTCACTGTCTTGCAGACCAAAATTCAGGAGGTGGGGCCATGAAGATCCTGATTGCCGAGGACGACCTGACCTCCCGGGCCATGCTGGCGGGAGTCTTGAAGAAGTGGGGTCACGAGGTGGTCACCACGGTGAATGGCGCCGAGGCCTGGCAGGCGCTGCAGCACCCCGACGCCCCCAGGTTGGTGCTGCTGGACTGGAACATGCCCGAGTTGGACGGTGTGGAGGTCTGCCGGCGCCTGCGGCAGGTGCCCACGCTGGACCCACCCTTTGTCATACTGCTGACCGGCCGCAGCGAAAAGGATGACATTGTCAGAGGTCTGGACAGTGGGGCCAACGACTACATCCTGAAGCCCTATGACAGTCAGGAACTGCGGGCCAGAATCGGCGTGGGGCAGCGTATGTTGGAGCTCCAGGCGAGTCTTCTGGAGGCCAGGGACGCCCTGGAGCACCAGGCCATGCATGATGGGCTGACGGGCATCCTGAACCGCCGGGCCATCCTGGAGCGCCTGGAGGAAGAGTTGGCCCGGGCCGCCAGGGAGCAGCGGGTGCTGACCGTGGGCATGTGCGACATCGACCACTTCAAGCGGGTGAACGACACCTGGGGGCACCAGGTCGGTGACGAGGTGCTCTGTGGCTTCTCGAAACGAATTCGCGAGCAACTCCGGCCCTACGACCTCCTGGGCCGTTACGGTGGCGAGGAGTTCCTGGTGCTGGCCTTTGGGGGCGCACCCGGCGCTCCAGCGCTCTTCCGGCGACTGCAGGAGCAGGTGGCCGCCCACCCCTTCCCCACCCAGGGGGGCGCGTTGCCAGTGACGGTAAGCATAGGGGTGGCCGACTCTCGGCTCACCCAGGACCCCCAGAAGCTGGTGGCCGCTGCGGACCAGGCCCTGTACCGGGCCAAGGCCGAGGGCCGCAACCGGGTCGTCGGGCCCTGACCCGATCCCTCGGGCTTGTTGGCCGGAATCCTACTTGCCCAGCCCCAGGAGGCGCTTGAAGAAGCTGGTGCGGCCCCGGGATTCCTGGGTCAGCAGCAGCTCCTCCAGTTCCCCGCGGTCGAAGAAGATGCCCTCGCAGACGGTGCAGATGTCGACCTTGATGCTGACCAGGTCCTTCTCTTCCATTTCGTGACCGCACTTGGGGCAGCGCAGCCAGTGCTGTTCCTTCAGTTGGCGCCTCTTGGCCTCCGTCTCCAGGCGCTCGTGCTCCCGGACCCGGGCTTCCCGCTCGGCCTTGAAGCGGGCGATCTGCTCCTGTTCCAGCTTCTTGGCCCAGGCGGTTTCGTGGTTGGGTGCCTTCATGGGTTGCTCCAGAGTTTTCTGCCGTCGTGGGAACCAACATATCTCTGGTAAGGGGAACCATGTCAACCACTTCTGCAGCCCTCCCCGGGACCCCGACGCGATGGTTGATTCCCAGGCCCACACGGTGCTAGGTTCGGGCATGGTTGCCAAGCTTTGGCGGGGAGGTAGTCCATGAGGCGGGTCTGGTTGGTCTTGGTGCTGCTGCTGTGGAACCCGGGGCTGTTGTCGGCCCAGCCGCTGACTGGTGGTGGGGCTGCCTCGCCCACGACTGGGGTGGACCCCTGGTTTGCGGGTGACCGGCTTTTTGGCGAAGCCCAGGACGGGCTTTGGGGCCTGGCCGCCACCGAGCATGCTGGCCTGCTTGCCTACGACCCGGGCAGCGGGGCCTTCTTCGCGTCCGCCGCCGGGGCCCTGGTTGAGGTCCGACGGGACGGGGCCCTCCTGGTGGTGGACCCGGAACTGGACGCCCGGGATCTGGATGTCCGCCGGGCGGTGGGGCTTGTGGTGTTCAGGGGGCCTGGGGGGATTGTGCTGCGCCACCTGGGGCAGCCCCAGAGGGACCGCATCCTGCTGGCCGGCGAGGACCTGTTCGAGCCGCGCTTCGACCGGGAGGGCAGCCAGGTCCTGGTCAGCGAGAGCGGCTCCGCCGGGGGGCACTTTCGGGTGCTCTCGGTGGCAGATGGCCGTGACCTGGCGCGGGTGGAGGGGGGAGGCCCGGCCTGGGCCGGACCAGGGACGGTGGTGTTCCACCGGGCCCAGAACGATGGCCACCGCATCACGACCTCAGACCTGTGGCTGCTGGATTTGGCCACGGGGGCGCAGCGGCGCCTGACCCACACCGAGGACCTCGCCGAGACCCAGCCCGCCGCCAGCCCCGACGGCCGCTGGCTGGTCTTCGTGGACGCCTTCACGGGCAAGCTCCATTGGCTGCCCAGGAATCCCAAGGAGGCCACCCATGAGGGCCACTAGCCTGCTGCTGCTCCTGGGACTGTTGCTGGCCCCCGCAGCCCCCGCAGCCCCCATCAAGGTGATGTTGAACCCCAGTGACCAGGAGAACAACGCTGTGGCTGGTGGCGGTACGGAGGATCAGTACGCCCTCATCAATGCCAAGAAGGTGGAGGCCATCCTGGACGCCGCCGGGTTCGACGCCAAGGTGGATCAGAGCTTCGAGAATGCCGCGGCCAATGCCAACTCCTGGGGTGCGACCATCTTCGTCAGCATCCATAGCAACGCCGGGAACAAACCCAACGAAGGCCATGGCACCGAGACCCTCTACAAGACCGATGCGCCCACCAATCCCCTGATCGACGACAAGGTCCTGGCCACCAAGGTCCAGAATGCCCTGCTGGCCAACCTGCCCTACAAAAGCCGGGGCATCAAGGTTCGCACCGACCTGAAGATGCTGAACGCCACCACCATGCCCGTCTGTCTGGCCGAGGTGGTGTTCCACGACTGCTCGACCCTGTCGGGGTTTCAGGGGCACCCACCCTCGGAGTCAGCATTTCTCAAGTCCACCGACGGCCAGAACAAGATCGCCAAGGGCCTCTCGGAGGGCGTCTGTGCCTACTTCGGCGTCGATTGCGACGGCACGGTGCAGCCCCCCGCCAAGGGCTGGTTGACGGGCATCGTCTACAAGACCGGCAATGTGAACGACCGCCTGCCGGGGGCCAAGGTGACCCTCAGCAGCGGCCCGTCCATGACCACCGGTGGGGATGCGCTGTACTCCTTTGAGTTGGCGCCCGGGGCCTACACTGCGACGGCCTCCCTGGCTGGTTACCAGAGCGCCTCCGTGACCAGGACCGTGGTTGCCGGCAAGGAGGTCTGGGGCTCCATTGGCCTCTCCCCCATTGTCTGCGACGACCAAAACCCCTGCACCACCGACACCTGGGGAGGCGGGGCCTGCGTCTATGCCAACAACACCAAAGCCTGCGATGACGGCAATGCGTGTACCGGGGGCGATGCCTGCGCCAAAGGAAGTTGCAAGGGTCTGGATCTGTCGGCCACCTGCGACGATTGGATTGCCTGCACAGCCGACGCCTGCGATCCCGAGGAGGGCTGCGAGAATGTGCGGCACGATTCCTGGTGTGACGACGACAACCCCTGCACCGACGACGACTGCAGCGCCTCTGAAGGCTGTCTGCACTTCAACAACAGCGATGCCTGCAATGATGGCCTGCCCTGCACCACCAAGGATCGCTGCGTGAGCGGCGCCTGCCAGGGGCTTGATCCTCGCAACTGCGTCGACCTGGACCCCTGCACCGTGGATAGCTGCGAGCCCAGTTCCGGTATCTGTCTGCACAGCTTCATCCCTGGCTGCGGGCTGGACCCCGAGGATGTCGCGGAGGACACGGAGCCGGGCCCCGACACGGTCTCGTGGTTTGACACCGAGCAGCCCCTTCCTGACACCGCCCTTGATGGGCAGGCCGATGGGGGCCAAGGTGATGCCCTTGGGGACCTGAGCCAAGGCAAGGATCGGGCGGCCGGAGCCGAGGACCTGGGGTCCGATTCGGAGGATGGGCACTGGGATCTGGGCTGGACCAGGCCCCAGGATCTGGGCCCCGGGACAACCTTCAAATCGGGCGGCGGGTGCAGCACCGGTGGGGCCCCGGGGAGGGCCTCGGCGGCGGGTCTGCTGCTGCTGTTGGGGTTGGCGCTGTGGGGACTCGGGCGGGCTCAAGAAAAGGCTTCACCAGACAAACGGTAGGGGATACGCTGCTGCCGCCAAACCGTTCAATTGGGGGTTCACATGAAGGTCCTGCTCGGATTTGTGCTGGCTTTGATACTTGGCCTGGGGTCGGCCTGCAGCCAGGGCAACAGTGCCAACCTGTCGGATGCTCAGGACGCCCTTGCCGAGGACCAACTTGGCGTGGATGCCCCGGGGGACGCGGGGGACGCGCTGGGCCAGGACGGGGACAGCTTCGTCGGGGGCAAGGGCCTGGGCGAATCCTGTCTGGAGGATGGCGAATGCCTGGCGGGACTGGAGTGCCTGGGGACCGTCTGCAAGCCCTCTGGAGACCTGGACGAGGGCGACCCCTGCGTGGTGTCCGGCCAGTGCGGGTCGGGCCTGATTTGCGGGCCGGACCTGGAGGACCTGGAGAAGCTCAGCACCTGCGTGCCCGAGGGACCCAGCACTGTGGGCGAGTTCTGCGCCACCGACCGGGACTGCGAGCGGGGCCTCTACTGCGTCCTGTTGGGGTTCAACGGGCAATGCGCCGCCGAGGGCCCGGGAGGCCTGGGGGACGGCTGCACCAGTCAGGCCGACTGTCAGGCGGGTTTTGGCTGTTCAGTGGAGAGCAAGTGCGGTCTGCTGGGCCTGGATCTGCCCTTGTTTGCCGGGGAGACCTGCCAGTCCAATGGGGAACTTGGTGGGGCGCCCCGGGTCCTCTTCGAGGTGCCCCGAGGCGGCCAGCCCCTGGCCGACTTCTACCGCCTGCCCTTTCCCAATGACCTGCGGATCGTCGGTGGCAAGGTGGTGCTGGAGGGGCATCCGACGCCGGGTCCCGGGATCATTGGAATGGACCTGCCGGCCCGCCTTTTTGAGGCCGCGCAGCAGGACCTGGAGGCCTTTGGCACGAACCCCGTGGTCTACTTCCGGTTCAGCACCGACCTTCACAACCCCAAGTACACGATTGTCTCGTCCGGCGACGACGCCAATATCCTCTTCGTCGATGTGACGGATCCCTTGGACGACTCCTACGGTGGGACCAGGGGCCTCAACTGGCTGTACAGTCCCAGCCGGCAGAAGTATGTCTGCCAGAACAGCCTCGCGGTCTATCCGCCCTTGTCCCGGCCTTTGGCCCCGGGCCGCAAGTACGCGGTGATCCTGAAGAACACCCTCAAGGCTGCGCCGGAAGAGGTGGGCGGGCAGCCCCGGAACCTGGCCCAGGATGCGGACCTCCAGGCCCTGCTGGCCCCCCAGGCCCCCCAGGACACCGAACTGGCTGCGGTCTGGCCAAAATACGCCCCCTTGAGGACCTTCCTGGCCAGCAGCAAGGCCTCCCAGCTTGGGCTAAGCGTGGCAAACACCGTGGGGGCCACGCTGTTCACGACCTTCGACCCCCGGGCCACCGCCCGGACCCTGGCCGATTACCTCAAGACCAAGAGCGCCCCGGCGGTGGTGGACCTGGTGCTGTGCGAAGACGGGGCGGTGTCTCCCTGTGACGATGGCCTCAGCGGCGCGGCCCACACCCGGGGTTGCCTGGGGACCTCCGAGCAATACTACGAGTTCCAGGGCAAGGCCCGGATCCCCATCTTCCAAGAGGGCACCCGCCCCTACCTGAACCCCGAGGATGGGGGCCGGGTCAAGGTGCAAAATGGCCAGCCCCTTCAGACCGGCGAGGAGGAGGTCTGCTTCTCCTTGACCATCCCCAAGGGGGTCGTCATGCCCGAGGAGGGTTGGCCCGTGGTGGTCTACTCCCACGGCACCGGCGGCGACTACCGGACGCACCTCACCGAAGGGGTGGCCGGGCACCTCGCCAGTGTCAACGCCTGGGATCCCGTCAACCAGACCTATCACCGACCCGTGGCCCTGGCGGTGCTGGGTTTCGATCAAGTAATGCATGGGCCCCGCCGGGGGGCAAGCCAACTTCCTCCGGAGTCCCTGGTGTTCAACTTCCGCAACCCCCGGGCGGCCCTGGGGAACCTGTTCCAGGGGGCGGCGGATGTGGCCTCCTTTGTGGCGCTGGCAAGGTCCCTGGAGATCTCCATCGGGCCCTACACGGAAGAGGCCCAGGGTCGGCTTGACCCCCAGCAGGTCGCCTTCATGGGGCACGGCATTGGGGCTGCCACCGGGGCGCTGTACCTGCCCTTTGCCGCCGCCGACCTGCAGGCTGCGGTGCTGAGCAGCGCCGGCGGGGGTGTGGCCGACCAGTTGTTGCGCGCGACCACCCCGGTGGATCTGCGGGACGGCCTGGTGCTGGCCCTTCAGGACGACTCCGTGTCCCGGGCCCACCCGGTGATGGCCATCCTCCAGGCCTACTTTGAGGCTGTGGATCCGCTGAACTTCGGCGAGGCCTTCTTCTACACCGTTGAGGCCGAGCAAACCGCGTTGCCCATCCTGCACCTCTATGGCCTGGATGACCTGCAAACGGCGCCCGCCACCATTCGCAGCCTGGCCCAGGTCATGCGGACGGATCTGGCCATGGAGCTGAACCTCAACGAAGAGTTGTACGATATCTATTCGGGCGTGCAGCAGATCAGCCTGCCCAAGACTGTGTCCCGGGGGGTGACCGTCGAGTACGGCAACGACGGGACCTACACCGGCGGCTTCGTGGTCTTCAAGAACCCGGAGGCCATCAAGCACTACAAGAACTTCCTGGGCACCTCGGTCCTGGACGCCAAGCCCAGCATCCCCCAGTAGGCGGGTTCGGGGGGCTGGCGGGGGCCTACTCCCACAGCATCTGGAGATTCCGCGCGCTGCCCACGAACAGTTCCACTTCCTTGCCTCCCAACAGCTTCAGGTCCCGACTGTAGCGCGTGATGCGGCTGCACTTCTGCAGCCACTGACCGTTGCAGGAGAAATAGTAAAGGCGATGCAGCAGGCTGTAGGCCACCTCCACCTGGCCGTCCGAGTCGGGGGCATCGCAGACTATGGCGCCGCCCAAGGGGTTGGGGTCGTGGGAGCCCGCCGCCAGCACCACCTGGACCCGGGCCTGGGCATCCCCGGGGGTCCAACGGATCTTGGAGGGCTGGTCCTTGCGCACCGTCACCACCTGCTCGGGCACCACCAGATGGGCCACGCCCCGGGCGGTGAAGCTCAAGGGGGGCAGGTCGCCGCCGGAGGTGGTGGCGGTGATGGTGTCCCCGGCGTCGAACAGGTCGTTGGGGTTCTTTGGCGCACCCAGGTAGCGGTCGAACTCGTCTCGCACCAGGGGCACCTCTTCCTTGAGGCCGCCCAGGGTGATGGTGCCGGCGTCGAAGTGGGCGGGCAGGGGCACGCACATGCCGTAGTCGAAGTGCTCGGGAGGGGTCAGCGGGTCATCCACGCAAACCTCGTCCTGGCCGCACCAGCGCTCGGTCTGGGTGTCGTTGTAGCACTCAATGCCCTTGTCCAGGCAAAGGCACTGGCCCAGGCAGGCGTCGGTCATGAGGCCGCTGTCGTAGAGGCGGCAGTTGCCCTCCTGGGCGACCACGGTGGCGAAGCCCAGGGTGTGGGGCAGGGCGCGGTTGAAGGAGGGCTCCACGGCGAAGTGGGCCCGCACGCCGCCGAACCACTGGGTCTTCAGGTACCACTGGTCGCAGACATCGTTCCATTCGATGACCGAGATCCAGCCCCAGGCGGAGGGTGGGGCGCTGGCGTCGGTGGCATCGCCGGCGGCGGTGTCCGTGACCTCCAGGTGGGCCGTATCTCCTGGGGTCTGGTCCGGGCGGGTGTCGCCCTGGGCGTCTTGTTGCGTCAGATCGGAGGCCAGGTCGGCGCCGGCGCTGTCCCTCAGGTCGGCCCCGAGGACCTCGGAGCGGGGCGCCTCGCTGCAGGCCGCTGCCAGGGTCAGCGCCAGGTACAGCAGCAGGGAAACCGGGGGCCTTGGGATGGAAAACAAGCGGCGGGTCGTGGTCATGGGGATCACTCCTGGGTCTGGGTCCGAAGAAAGGGCCTGATCTGTTTGAGCTTGAGCTGCAACGAGTCCTTTTGGACCTTGAACTCCAGGTCCAGCAGCACCTCGTCGCGGCTGTGGGTGCCCAGGTCCAGGGGGTACTGGGCGTCAATGGCGGCCAGGAGGGCCCCCAGTTCCTTGAGCTGATCGTCGTCCAGCACAGGCACCCCGGGGGTGGCCAGGGAGGAGCTGCGCACCCGGGCGATGTGACTGACCTGGCCGTCCGTGATCTCCAGGCGCACCAACTCGGGCACCTTGGAGGGGTCGTTGCTGACCACCTTTTCGTCGCCAAGCTGGGAGTTGATCAGATAGCGGGGGTCGTCGGGGGCTGCGGGGTCCCCGGTGAAGGCCACGCCGTTGGCCGCCTCGTCGGGGAAGCCCAGGCTGACCAGGATGGCCATGCTGGCGGCGCCCTGGGGGACCTGATACCAGTCCCGCTCGGCCCAGGCCCGGTCGCTGAAGAGGCTGGCCCAGACGCGCCGCAGGCCGCGCTCTATGGTGCGTTCCTTGGGCTGGGCGGGGTTGCACAGGCTGGGGCCCAGGGTGTTGCCGTCGGTGCTGTCGGCGGCGCAGACGGTGGTGCTGTCGTAGAGGCCCGCGCCGGAGAACTCCAGGCCGTCCTCCACATTGGAGGAGGAGCGAAAGCGCACGGGGACGGAGGCGGCGCCAAAGACCTGGGTGATGCGGGCGGTGAGGGCGTCGGTCAGACCCTGGGGTAGGGTGGCCTGGTCCTCAATGTTGGCCCGCAGTCCCGCCAGCAGGGTCTTGCGGTACAGGGTGTCGCTGGCCACCTTGGGGTCCGAGGCGAGGCGCTGGATGTACTGCCGCAGGGTGACCTCTTCGGGGGCCTCCCCGCGCTGGTCCGTGATGGTGTTGTCGTCCAGGAAGCGCTCGAACCAGCCAAAGGGAATGCCAAAGCCGGGGACCTGGTAGGGCGCGTCCAGGAAGGCGTACAGCCGGGCCAGATTGGTGGTCTTGCCGCCAAAGCGCAGGCCCAGGGGCACGGGCAGGTCGTCCACCTCCATGGCGGTCAGCGCCGGCAGGTCCAGGAAGTCCGGGTCCACGGCGGGGAGTTCTCCCAGGGAGGGGCGGTGGGCGGCCCACCAGGCCTGGGCGTCAGCGTCGTCGGCCTCCACCACGGTCCAGGTGTCGGCGGCGTTGCCCTCGCCGTTGGTGGCGTCCAGGCGCACCAGCAGCCCGTTCCAGGGGGCCAGGGTGGCCAGCGCATCCTTGATGTAAAGGTTGGGGGTGCCGCGGCGGGCCAGCCGCACATTCACATGGCTAAGCTCCCACTGGCGGCCGCCGGTGACCAGCCCGGAGACCACGGTCTCCAGGTCGAAGGGCACGGCGTCCACCACCACGATGTCCCGCCAGTCCAGCAGGCCACCAGCCAGGGCGGCGTCCAGTTCCTCCAGCGTGTAGCGGCGCACCCGCCCGTAGGCAGTGCCCGCCGTGTAGACCTCCGCCTGGACCTCCTGGGTGGCCAGAGGGAACCAGATGGGGAAGCCCGGATCAATCCAGGCCCGGGCCTTGTTGGGGCCCAGGGCATCAAAGGGCTCAAAGGTGAAGACCAGAGGCCCGGCGGTCAGCACCGTGGCCAGTTGCTGGTAGATGCGGCGGACCTCCACGGGCTCCAGTTGCTCGCTGGACTTGGCGGAGGTGTAGACCGTGAAGCCGTACAGCGTGCCCTGTGCCGGGTCGTCGATGCGCACCAGATTGCCGGCGTAGTACTGGCGGGTGGCCCGTTCGTTGACCAGCGCCGCATAGGCCCCGGCGCCCAGCCCTGGGAAGAAGAAGTGGGCCAGGAAGTCCAGGTGCACGGGGAAGCGGTTGGCGTTCTGCACCAGCGGCGGAATCTGCCCCGGCGCGTCCGTCACGGGCACCATGTACTTGGTGGCCCGCTCCCAGTGCTGGACCCCCGTGGGCCCAATGGAGAGCCGGTCGAACTGGCCCCCGTCCCCGACCACCAAAGCGCAGGCGGGGCCCAGGGGATCGGGGTCCGCCGGATCGCACACTGCGCCAGGTCCCTGGGTGTCAGCGTCCAGAGTGTCGGGGGCCTCGGGGGTGTCAGCAGCGTCGGCAGCCTCAGAAGAGTCCACAGCGTCCACCGCCCCGTCCCCACCGCCCCCGCAGGCCGCCGCCAGCAGCAGCACCAGCCCCAAAAATCTGGCAAGAAAGCGTTTCAACCCAGCCCCCACATCCAGCCCACCACAATAATGAAACCCCGACCGAACGCAAGGGGCCGGGTCGTACCAAACCCCGACACCAAGGCCGGAGCTGGAATCCGCGGGTTTTTCGGGGACGGAGCCGGATGCACGCCTCCGTCCCGGGCAGCGCCTTCGGGTCCGCGGTGGCCAGCAATGGGTCTTCACCCCAGTTGCGCGCCATTTCAACATAGTAGCTCTTGCCCAAGCGGAGATACTGTGCCCAAATGGCGCCATGTTTGGGTCGTTTCGAAGACAAATCGGTCGGGAGGAGTTCGACGAAACTGCGCCAATGGCGTCGCTGCCGGGCAATGCCAAGCCCCAGGGGCCGGGGCGCCGCCGGGTCAGGATTGGCTGGGGACGCAGCCACTGGAACCAACCCATTCTGGTGCCCCAGCCCGGCCAGGTCGCGCCTTGGTTTTCCGCCTTCGTGAGCTACCTGCTCGGTCCCCTGGTGGGCCTCTGTCATCGCCCCACCCTGGAGGGCATCCCAAACCTTCCCCAGGACCAACCCTACCTGCTGGTGGCCAACCACTCGGCGGGGATGGGCATGGCTGAGCTTGCGTCCTTCACCGTCATGTATCTGAAAAGGGTGGGCCCCCATCGTCCCCTGGCTGGCTTTGTGCTGCCCATGGACTTTCAGGTATTTCCCTTCTCGTTGGTGGCCAGGGGGATTGGGGCCATCCCCTCGACCTATCCGGCGGCCTTCGAGACTTTGGCGGCGGGGGTCCCCATTCTGCTCTTTCCGGGGGGCGACCACGAGTCCCTGAAACCCCTTTGGCAGGCCCACCGGGTGGACTTTGGTGGGCGCCTGGGCTTCCTGCGCCTGGCCCGAGAGGCGGGCGTCCCCGTGGTGCCCATGGGCATCCGGGGGGCCCACTTCACGGCGCCCATCCTGTGCCGCTCCAGGCTGCTGGCCAACCTCCTGGTCTTTCCCAGATTCTTCGGGATCAAGCGCTGGGGGATTTCAGTGCTTGGGGCCATTGGCGCCGCCCTCATCGCCGTGCTCCTGCCCGGCCCCTGGTACCTGCGGGCTGCGCTCATCTGGCTGTGGCTGGGCTCGCCCGTCACCTTTCTGGCCTGGATCCCCTGGACCATCAGGATGCGAATCGGCAAACCCATTCCCGCCGCCGATTTGTTTGGCCCCCCCGGGGCGACCCCGACAGAGGAACAACTGGCCCAGGCCCTCCAGCGGGTCCAGGCGGCGGTGCAAGCCCTGGTTGATTGAGGGGTATTGGGTATTGGGGTCGGTTCCTGTCACGCACACGCGCCGCTACCCCACCACGCGCCATTTCAAC
>CAZMEC010000040.1:0-18546 GCA_964565265.1 uncultured Myxococcales bacterium | reverse complement strand
CCCTACTCCGCGAAGTCGGAGAGGGGCTGCGCGGAGAGCGAGCGACCAGAGGCGGATGCGACCAGATCCGCTTACTCCGTGCGCGGCTAGGAAGGACACCCCCAGGGCAACCCCCTCCCTGGCGGTCGGGGTTCGGACGGACCGGCGATCCCCGGGGGTTGTCTTATTGGGTTCCATGTGCTAGCTTTCCCGCCGGTTTCCACAGTGGAGGTACTGCAATGCAGTTCAAAGAACTGAAGATCAAGGGCGTCTATGCTGCGGATCTGGTCAAGTATGCGGACGAGCGCGGCTGGCTTTCTGAACTCTGGCGTACGGACGACACCGAGAAGGTGGTCGGGCCCATTCCTGAGATGTGCTATGTGTCCAAGACCCAGCCCGGCGTGGCCCGTGGTCCCCACGAGCACCGCGAGCAGAGCGACTACTTCGCCTTCCTCGGCCCGGGCAACTTCAAGTTGCTGCTCTGGGATGCCCGGAAGGACTCTCCCACCCACGGCCAGTTCATCAAGGTCTTCGTGGGCGAGGACAACCCCAAGGTGGTCACCGTGCCCCCCGGCGTGGTGCATGGCTACAAGTGCGTCAGCGACCACTCGGGCTTTGTGATCAACTTCGCGGACAGGCTCTTCATGGGCAAGGACCGCAAGGAGCCCGTGGACGAAGTCCGGCACGAACTGGATCCCCACAGCCCCTACAGCATGGAGGCCTAGATGAAGCAGAAAGTCCTGGTTACCGGTGGCGCCGGCTATATCGGCTCGACCTTGGTGCGGCTGCTGGTTGAAGAAGGCTACGCCGTCCGCGTGCTGGATCGCTTCTTCTTCGGCCCCGAGTCCATGAAGGCCCTGGAAGGCAACCCCGATGTGGAGCTGGTCAAGGGCGATGTGCGCTGGGTCGAGCCCTCCATCATGGACGGCATCTACGCCGTGATGGATCTGGCCGCCCTGTCCAACGACCCCGCCGGCGAGCTCAACCCCGAGCGCACCCTGGAGATCAACTGGAAGGGCCGCGAGCGCATGGCCAATCTCGCCAAGAAGGCGGGCGTGCCCCGGTACATCCTGGCCTCGTCGTGCAGCATCTACGGCTTCCGCGAGGGCGTCTGCGACGAGACCACCCCCTCCAACCCCCTGACCACCTACGCCGAGGCCAACTTCCGGGCCGAGGGCAGCGCCTTCGAGATCGCCGACGCCAACTTCTGCGCCACCGCCCTGCGGCAGGCCACGGTGTACGGCGCCTCCCACCGCATGCGCTTCGATCTGGCCATCAACGGCATGACCCTGGGCTTCTTCAAGAATGGCAAGATCCCCGTCCTTCGGGACGGCACCCAGTGGCGCCCCTTCGTGCATGTGAAGGACACCTCCCGGGCCTTCGTCATGGCCCTGCGCGCCGACCCCAAGCTGGTGGGCGGCCAGATCTTCAATGTGGGTGACCACGCCCAGAATGTGCAGATCCTGCCCCTGGCCAAGACCGTGGCCGAGGCCATCGGCATGGACTTCAGCATGGAATGGTACGGCGAGCCCGACCACCGCTCCTACCAGATCTCCTTTGAAAAGATTGGCCGCGTCCTGGGCTACAAGACCAACTGGACCCCGGGCATGGGCGCCAAGGAGATCATGGACGGCCTCCGGGCCGGCACCCTCACCGACAGCGACATCACCTATACCCTGAAGTGGTACAAGGCCCTGATGACCTGGCACGACACGATCCGCAGCACGGAACTGAACGGCCGCATGCTCTGATTCGCCCGCAAGGACGCCCCAACCCCATCCCCCAGGAGGGACCCCATGGAACAGCTTCGAAGAGTCGCCGTCATTGGCGCCAGTGGTCAGCTTGGCACCGAACTGATGAAGGCCATCGCCGCCGCCGGCCTGGAGGGCGTGCCCCTGGACCAGCCCAACATTGAGGTCACGGACCCCGCCTCGGTGCGAAGGGCCCTGGAGGCCGCCAAGGCGGACCTCGTGATCAACACCGCTGCCTTCCACAAAGTGGACCAGTGCGAGAAGGAACCCGGCCTCACCGCCGCCGTGAACTGCGACGGCGCCCTCAATGTGGCCCGGGCCTGCGCCGACACCGGGGCCATCTGCGCCTTCATCTCCACGGACTATATCTTCGGGGGCTTCGGGGCCACGCCCCTCACGGAGGCCTCCGTCCCCAGCCCCCTGTCCGTCTACGGCCTGACCAAGGCCCTGGCCGAGCGCCTCGTCGCCGAGGCCTGCCCCCGGCATTACATCTTCCGGGTCTCCGGGCTGTTTGGGCTGGCGGGCGCCGCGGGCAAGGGCGGCAACTTCATTGACACGGTGCTCAAGCTCTCCGCCGAGCGGGACCAACTGGCCTTCATCAACGACATGTTCACCTCCGTGACCTACGCCGTGGACGCCGCCCGCGCCATGCTGGAGGTGGGCCGCCGGGGCCTGCCCTTTGGCACCTGGCAGACGGTCAACGCCGGCGCCCCCTCCTGGTACGATGTGGCCTCCTTCGTGGCCGCCTCGGTGAAGGCCCGCGCCAAGATCGGGACCCAGCCCATGGAGAACTTTGCCTTCGGCGCCCCCCGCCCCCGTTACAGCGTGATGTCGGTGGAGAAGCTGGCCTCCCACGGGATCGTCATGCCGTTTTGGCAGGACGCCGTGCAGCGCTACCTCAAGGAGAAGGGGGTTCTCTGACCCCCCCGGCCCCCCCCGGCTTCAATCTGGAGGCCCCGTGCCCGCAGACGACAAAATCCTCGGCAAGCTGAATGAACATCAGCTTGAGGCCGTGCTTCAAACCGACGGTCCCCTCCTGGTGCTGGCTGGCGCAGGCAGCGGCAAGACCCGCGTCATCACGCGGCGCTGCGCCTGGCTGCTGCAGCAGGGAGCCGAACCCGAGTCCATCCTGGCGGTGACCTTCACGAACAAGGCGGCGGGCGAAATGCGCGAGCGCATCCGCAGTCTGGTGGACCCCAAGGCCGCCTCCCAGGTGCTGATCTGCACCTTCCACGCCCTGGGGCTTCGCATTCTGCGCAAGGAGGCCACGGCCATCGGCATGGACCGACGCTGGACCGTCATTGACGACGAGGACCGCCAGAGCCTGGTGCGGCAGGTCATCCTGGAGGCCGGTGGGGGCCAGGGGAACCAGGGCGAGGATTTTGGCGAGTTCGTTGAACTGGTGAAGGGTCGAGGCATGGACCCCATGGAGGCCGCCCAGGCCGCCGGGCCCATGAAGGGGAAGCAACTGCTTCGATGCCTCAGGGCCTACCAGAACCGCCTCGAGTTGATGCACTGCTGGGACTTTGATGACCTGCTGTGGCTGCCTCGGCGCATCCTGGCGGAGAACCCCAGCATCCTGGCCAAGTACGCCACCCAGTACCGCTACATCATGGTGGACGAGTACCAGGACACCAACCTGTTGCAGCTTCGCTTCCTCAAGCAGTTGGCCAGTGTCCACGGGAACATCTGCGTGGTGGGGGACGACGACCAAAGCATCTACGGTTGGCGTGGGGCCCGGGTGGAGAACATCCTGGAGTTCGACAAACACTTCCCCGGGGCCAAGACCATCAAGCTGACCCGCAATTACCGATCCCAGGGGGCCATCCTCAGCCTGGCCAACCAGCTCATTCGGAACAACACCCGGCGGAAGGACAAGGACCTGTGGACCGAGGGCGGCCTGGATGTGCGCATCCAACGGGCCGAGTTCCTGACCCCTGAGGCGGAGGCCGAGTGGGTGGCCATGCAGATCGCCAACAAGGTGGGCAACGGCGAGTCCCCCGGAGAAATGGCCGTGCTGTATCGCACCAAGACCCAGGCCCAGCGCTTCGAGCAGGCCCTGGCCCTGCGGCGCATCCCCTTCCGGGTCATGGGCTCGTTTGATTTCTTCAAGCGCAAGGAGATCCGGGATTGCCTGGCCTACTTCCGGCTGCTGGCCAACCCGAGGGACAACGGCGCCCTGAGCCGCATCCTGAATCAGCCTGACCGACACCTGCGGACGGCGGAGATCGAGGCCGCCTCCAAGCTGTGTAACGAGCAACGGATGCCCCTGCTGGAGGCCCTCCTGGCCCTAGGCGAACAGGGCGCCTTGAATCCCCGGGCGGCCTCTGAGGTGAAGCGCCTGGCGACCTCCCTTGGAGAGCACGCCGCAGCCCTGGACCTGGCCCGCCAGGGGGGCATCGCCACCGTCCTGGACCAATGGCTTGGGCAGTCTGGCTACCTGAAGACCCTGCCCCCCGAGGCCGAGGGGCTGCGAAGAAATGTGGACTCCCTCCTGGACTCGGTCCACCGGACCTTCCAGCGGGGAGACTGCGCCAGCCTGGAGGAGCTGCTGGAGCGCCTGGCGCTGGATGGCTCGGAGCGCCTGGGCGAGGGCAAGGACGACCAGGTTGAAGGAGTCTCCCTCATCACCCTCCACGCCGCCAAGGGCCTGGAGTTCGATCGGGTCTACATCTGCGGCCTGGTGGACGGCCTCCTGCCGCACTTTCATTCCAGTCAGACCAGGGCCGGCATCGAGGAGGAACGAAGGCTGCTGTATGTGGGGATCACCCGGGCCCGCCAGGACCTGATCCTCTCCAGTTTCAGGACCCGCCGGACCAAGGGAGTGAACGAACCCTGCAAGCCTTCCCGGTTCATAGAAGAATTGCCCGCCGAGTTGGTGGATGTGGAGGGTGCCACGGCCTCCCCAGAGCGCGATGAAGAGCAGGACAACATGTGGAAATCATTGATTGATCTAGTCAAGAGTTGACTTAGAGGCCCCCTCCAAGTTTATACTGCGCCCTGTTTACGGAAGCTGTTTGGAGGTTTTTCCATGATCAAACGGTCCCGCTTCGCTGGCACTTGGTACCCCGGAACAAAGGCCAAAATTCTTGAGGCCTTGGCCGACTTCGACTCGAAGTCCAACGACATTCGGAAGCTTCGGAAGAAACCTAGCGCAGGGGTGGTGCCTCACGCCGGCTGGGTCTACTCGGGGGCCGTGGCCTACGAGGTCTGGAAGGTGCTGGCCTCCAGCAAGCCCGACACCGTGGTCCTGTTTGGCGGCCACCTGGCCTCCCATCAGCGCCCCATGCTATTGGTGGCGGAGGGCTTCGAGACCCCCCTTGGGCCCATCCAGATTGATCAGGAAGTCACCAACGCGCTGTCCTCGTCGTTCCGCTTCAAGGAGCTTCGCGAGGAGCCCGAGACCTGGGCCCCCGAGAACAGCATTGAGGTCCAGCTCCCCATGATCCAAAGCCTCATGCCCGGCGCCAAGATCGTGGTCCTCCTCATGCCCCCCCGGGATGTGGTCCTGGATGTGGTCTCCTCCCTGTCGGATGTGCTGCGCTTCTACAATCGCAACCCCGTGACCGTGGGCTCCACCGACCTCACCCATTACGGCCCCCGCTACGGCCACACACCCCACGGGGTGGGTGCCGGGGCCCTGCGCTGGGTCAAGGAAGAGAATGACGCCCGATTCATCGGTAACCTGCTGGACTTGAACGCCCTGGGCTGCATCGACGAGGGCCTCTCCAGCCAAAGCGCCTGCTGCCCTGGGGCCGCCGCTGCCGCGGTGACCTCGGCCCGCCTGAACGGGTCCGAGTGCGGCGAGCTGCTTACCCACACCACCAGCTTCGATGTCCTACCCATGGATGAGCCCGACAACTTCGTCGGCTATGCCTCCGTGGTCTTCTAATCCAGGAGCCCCCATGAAGTACCGCATCGCCAACCCGGCCCGCGCGAGAAAGATCGGCGACGAACTCTTCTCCCTCACCACCACCGGCGACCTCCTGACCCTGGGCAACGACAGCGCCCTGCTCCTCTGGGAGCGCCTCTGCCAGGAGGACGCCGACGCGGCGGATCTCACAGCCACCCTGCTTCAGGTCTACAAGGTTGACGAGACCACCGCCCGTCGGGATGCCCAGAATTTTCTGGACAAGCTGCTCAAGCTTGGCGTCCTGAAGCCCGCAACCTGACCCTTTTTGCGGCGGAATTCCTTGGAACTACCTATTTATCTGATTGAATTTTGTGGCAGCAAAGCCCATTATGACCAGCAATGCGGCCGGTATTGACTGAGAATCGCCACGCAAGGGCCGCCTTCGACTTGTGGACGGAGGTCTTACATGAACCTTTCCCATATCAAAGCCTCGTTGGTGCTTATCCTGGTTTCTGTCCTGGCCACCGCCTGCCCCAGCAGCCAGCCCCCCAAGGCCGTGTTCGCTGACGCGGACAGCGTGGACCTGGATTTGTACGAGGGAGATGCTCTGCTCGATGGCCAGGGCGGTGATGCCCTGGATTCTGTCGATGGCACCGAGGACACCGCGGAGGTGGGCCCGGACACCCTCCTGCCCACCCTGCCCTTCTGCCTGGTAAGCCCAGTCAACGGCTGCCCCGGGCTGAACGAAGACACCGTGTCCCTCACCATCGCAGATGATCTCTTCCCCGACTCGCCTGGCCTCCAGGTCAATGTCCAGGTGGATGTCTCCCAGATCCCCCCCTACACGGCCGTGGAACTCTGGCTTGATGGCACCCGCCTCTCCCGCCAGATCAAAAGCACCGCCTCCGAGTTGACCTTCAGCAGGGTCAGCCTGACCCACGCCCCCCAGCCCGACTGCCACGAGATGACCGTGCGCTCCGTTGGGGCCGTGGCCCTCGAGACCGTCAAGACCGTCTGCGTTGATACGGGCCTCTGCGGGGCGGTGCTCCAGCCCTCCAACGGCGCCTGCCTGACCCAGGACGCGGATCCCGAGGGGGCGGGCTTCCAGGGTCAGTTCCTGCTCTCCAATGATGGCACCATCTGCTACGCCGGCAGCCTGGTCTCCGGCACCTGGAACAGCGGGCCCTTGGATCTGAGTTCCGGTTCCTCCCCTGCCCTCCTCACGCTGGCGGACTCGGCGGAGGGGCACGGGTGCACCGAGGTGACCGTCCAGGCCACCGTGGAGGATGCCACCAACAGCGACCGTCTGGTCAACATCCAGGTGCCCTATCGAATCTCCACCCTGCGCCCCAAGCTGACCTTCGTCCAGCCCCTCAAGAAGGTGCTGAATCTGTCCGATGACCTGGACAACGATGGCGCCAACGGGGTCCAGGTGGCGGTCGTTGCCAACATTGAGAGTGTCGGCGCCCAGGACACCGTGATCCTGGAGCTTGACGGCCAGCCCGTCAGTTCCGTGCTGGGGGCCTCGGGGGCGGCCAGCTTCGGTGACATCACCCTAAGCACCGAGGGCCTGCACACCCTGGACCTGGTGGTTACTGACTCCTGCTGTGGCCTGGAGACCCGGACCTCCCTCCAAGTGGTGCTCCTGCTGGCCCAGGCCAACCTGGCCCTGGTCCTGCCCGTGGACGGCAGCCTCCTGCCCGCCGCCGACGACGAGGACCCCACCACCAGCCGAATCTACGAGACCGCCTTCCTCATCTACGCGCCGGTGACCCAGCCCGGCCAGACCATCACCGTGCAGTGCCGCAGAGATGCCGCGGGGGCCAAGATCTGGTTCACCGTGGGGACCCTGACCGTGGCCCAGGCCTCTGAGGACTTCACCTATCTGGTGCCTGTTGATCTGGACACCGGCAGGTTCGGCAACTCCATTGAGTGCTGGGCCCGGGACAGCACGCCGTTCTACACTCAGCTCAGTCGGTTCCGGGTTGGCATCCCCGGACCGGTCTTCAAAATCCTGGACCCGCCCCAGGCCTCCACGCACCCTGGCGAAGCCCTGCCCATAGTGGTTCAGACCGCCAACCTTGGCGGTCGGGTCTTCACCATGACCCTCACCGGCCCCACCGGGGTCTTGTCCTCCGAAGAGGTGACCCTGGGCGCCACCGGCCTCCAGTTGGTCAAGGACCTGACGGCCGCCGAGGATGGGGACTACACCCTGGCTTTTGAAGGCACGGACCAGTGGGGCAACAACCCCGCCGACCTGCCGGGGAATCTCACGACGGTCACCTTCTCCATCGACAACCGCAAGCCCCGGGTCGAGTTTGTGGATCCTCCTGCGGGCTCTGTCTGCACGGTTGACACCTGCCCCGACGCCGACCCCGTAGCCCCCGGATATCAACTGAATCTCGGCCTTCGGGTGCTGGACGAACTGCACCCCGAACGAAGCCGGGTCTGCCTCACCGGCGACAACCTGGAGAAGACCTGCGCCACCCCCGATGCCGAGGGCAGCGTCCTGGTCAACGGGGTGCTGTTCACTGCAGGCCTCAATCAGTTGACCGCAGTGGTCACGGACGCGGCGGGCTGGGTTTCGGATCCAGTGAACTACGAGCTCACCCTGGACTACGACGCCCCCAGCGTGCGGATCCTGACGCCGCCCCCCACCACCTACCTCCTCTCGTCTTCCGTAGAGGTCCGGGTAAAGGTCACCAACCCCAAGACCGCCGCCACCTACAACGACGCCACCGTGGCCATCCGCCTGAACGGCCTGGAGATCGAGCGGCTGCCCGCCGGGGTTGGCGGGGTCTATGTGTTCAATGTGCCCGGCCTGACCGCCGACACCTTCAGCAGCATCCAGGCCTTTGCCACTCACCCCAACCATGCCTATGAGGGCGCCTCCGGGCTGCGCCGGGTCTTCTACAAGACCAGCCGTCCCGTGATCCACTGGGTCTCCCCGGCGGGCTCCACCACCCTCAACCTGGCCAGCCCAGAGTGTGCCCCAGGCTCGGGCGATTGCCGCATCAACCTGACCGCGGCCATTGACAACGCCGAGGATGACTCCCTGGCCGAGTTGACCATCTCCTGCGTTGTCCTGCCTGAGGCGGCCCGCAAGGTGTTGGTGAAGGACGGCCGGGCAGTCTGGACCGTGACCCTGCCCTCCGCCGGAGAATGCGTCCTTGGGGCCAGCGTGGCAGACCTGGCAGGCCAGGTAGCCGTGTCCGTCCAGATCACCCTTAGCCTGGATAGGGTCGCGCCCACCATCTACAACTTCCAAAGCCCCATCTCCGAGTTGATGCCCGTAGCCCTCGACGAGGACCCTGTGGCCGCCGGCTATCAGTTGACCCCCGAGGTCACCGTGGGGGGCGTGGAGAAGAACCAGTTGCTGACCTTGACCATTACGCGGTTGGACGACGCCACGGTCCAGACCCTGACCGTGCCCGTGCCAAGCGATGTGGCGGACGACAAGGGCCTGAGGGTCAAGTTCCCCCAGCACACCTTCCAGGACACGACCTATTCCCTGTTGGTTTCGGTCGCCGACAAGGCGGGCAACGCCAGCACCCTGACTCGGATCTCCCAATTCTACCTGACCAACATCGTGCTGAAGATTGACGCCCCCACCTTCGTGGAAAAGAAGGCCTGCGCCAACGATAACGAATGCACCGGGGGGACCATCTGCCAGCTCACTGGGACCATCTCCGAGTGCGTCCGCCCGGCCACCCGGGATGGCGTCTTCGTCCGCATCAGCACTGCTCCCGGGGACCTTTTCCAGGGAAGCAACAACCTGCGGGTCTGTTCGGATTCCGTGGGTTTCAAGGGCCGTCCCCTGTGCAACAGCACCATCGGCTCCACGGCCCTGTATGTGGTCGAGACGAGGAATCATTCGGGGGGGGTGGACGCCATTCTCTTCCCCGCACCGGAGGCCGTCGACGGCTTCCCTCAGGGTCTCCACAATGTGGTCATTGAGGTCAAGCGCAACGATTCGGACGAGTGGGTCTCCAGCCTCGCGGCCCCCAACTTCACCCAGCAGTATCGCTGGTTCTGGGTTGACACCAATGGCCCCACCCTCGCCTCTGCCAGCTTCATTGGCGACATTCTGCCCCCCGTGGGCGTGCTGAACGCGGCTGAGCAGGCGGCCCCCGGAGCCATCTACGACCTGGGCGTGACGGGTTCGGACCTGGCCGGTGGCTCCCTCGACATCTGGTTGAATGGCGTCCAGTTCCCTGCCACCAACCTGGCGGCGGACGCCTTCTCCATGCGGCTTCAGTTGTTCCAGAACCTGAACAGCCTGAGCCTCGTGGCCAAGGATCGCCACGGCAATCAATCGGCGACCCTGCCCTTGGAGATCACCGTGGACACGGTGCCGCCGGCGGTCAGTTTCTTCAGGCCCACCGGGTCCCCCCTGGCCCTGGGTTCATCCGCAGATGTGATTGTTTCGGCCACGGGAGGCGATGGCCGCCCCGTGGTCCTCTCCAGAGATGTGGACGGCACCCTGACCCAGCTTGGAAGCCTGGTCCCTGGCGGCGACAAGTCGGCGACCTTCAGCGGGGTGCTGCAGGCCGACGGACTGTACCGGCTGCTGGCTTCCATCACCGACCTGGCTGGGAACAACACCACCCGGGGCACCTCCCCGGAGACCATTCTGGTCGATCGGACCCCTCCCCAGGTCCTGATTACCCTGCCCGCCGATGGCTCCGTGCTTGATGACGGGGACGACGCGGCCCCCGGCACCCCGGGGTTCCAGGCCGGGCTCAACTTCTCCATCCAGGGCGCCCTGTCCTACAAGATTCTGGTCTCTGCCTGCACCGATGCCACCTTCACGACCTGCGCCGCCGAAGTGTTGGCCAGGGAGGGCGTCACCGGGACGGAGGACGGCCAGTCCCTCACCGAGGCAGTGAACATCTCGGGCCTCGAGTCCACCAGCGAGTTCCGCGTCCTTCGGGTTGAAGCCCTGGACGGCGCCACCAACACCGTCTCCGCCTCCATCAAGGTCAGCATCCAGCTCACCAACTGCCTCATCTCGGTTGTCGGTTTGCCCGACAGCGGCTGGGTGAACGCCTCCGCCTGCCCCAATCCGCAGGCTGGCTGCGCCTCCGCTTCGGTGCCCCTGGGGGTCTCCTTTAGCGCGGCCTGTGGCGATGCGGACGCCTTCGAGGTCTTGAAGAACGGCGCCTCCCTGGGCACCGCAGCCCTGAATGCCACCCTGCCGGTGACCTTCAACGACGCCGTCCCCGTGGAGCTTGAAGTCCTGCTCCTTTTGGCCGGAACTCCCACTGGCCAAAGCACCGGCGAGTTGCCCATTTCGGTGGACCTCACGCCCCCCGTGATTACCTGGATCTCGCCTGCCGTGGACAAACTCTCCTGCAACGCCGCTGAGGACGCCAAGCCCGAGGCGCCCGGCCTCCAGGGCAGTTTCTCCGCCCAAGTGGCGGGTGACAACCTGGCGGGGCGGCCCCTCACGCTGGTCTACAACAACGGCGGGGCCGACACCACCGCCAGCACCGTTTCCATTGGCGCGACCCCCTTTGACGCCACCTTCACCGAAGTGTCCCTGCCCGAGGGCAAGACCGTGATCGTCAAGGTCCTGGCCACCGACGAGGCCGGAAACACCACGACCCTCAGCAGGACCCTGAACATCGATGTGACGGCCCCCAGCCCCATCGACCTCAAGCCCATCGTGGAGGAGACGGACATCAACCGCCGGCGTCCCGAGGTGCTGCTGACCTGGAACGCCGTGGGCGACGACGCCCTGGAGGGCAGCGCTGCGGTCACCTACGACCTTCGCTATTCCCGGGCGCCCATTACCAACGAGAACTTCACCCTGGCCTGCGCTGCGCAGGACATCAACGACGACAATGACCTGCCCAATCCCGGCGTGCCCGGAGCCCTGGAAAGCTTCGCGCTGTCCGGTCCGGATCTTCGCCCCAATGGGGACCCCTGCGTGTTCCAGCCCCTCAGCACCCCTGGCCAGCGCTACTACTTCGCGGTGAGGGCCACGGATGATGTGGGCAACACTTCCCAGGTGGGCGGCGAGCGCTTCACCGAGGCCCTGTCCCTGCGCTACACCCAGATCAAGGCCACGGGCATTGACAGCATCGGCACCTCCGCCCTGCCCGCTTCGGTGGGTGACTTTGACGGAGATGGCCTCAAGGACCTGGTCATCGGCTCCTTCTCGCCGACCTCTGGGCTTTGCCTCGTGTTGGGCCGCGACAACCTCCCGGCGACCCTTGAGATCAAGACCGACCCGCTGACCTCCTGCGTCTTCGATTCCTATGCCTCTCAGGTGGGGGCCTCCGTGTACCCCCTGGGCGACATCAACGGTGACGGTCTGGCGGACTTCGGCATCAGGGTGCAGCGCAACCAGGACAACACTGTGGCGCCCCTCATTCGCATCTATCTGGGCGACGAGTCCGGCACCCTGCCGGCGGTCCCGGACCTGCAACTCCGCTACGGCACCCAGCCGTACACCGCGGCCCAGTTCACCCTGGCAGGCGCCGGCAACTTCACCGGGGACCTCAACGGCGTGCGGCCCGTGGATGACCTCCTGGTGGGTGTCTATCTGCAAGGCAAGGCCTTCGTCATCCCCGGCAGCGTCTCCTGGGTCAGGGGCTCAAATCTGGTCATCGACCTGTCCAAGGCTGACGACCTGGAAGCCTGGCATGTGGGTGTGCTTCAACTCGCCGGGGTCCCCACAACCGAACGCTTTGGACACTATGTGGGCCGGGTCGGGGATGTCCTCCAGGACACTGGTGAGGCCTACGACGACATCCTGGTGACCCGCTCGGTGGTACCGAACACTGCCGCCTACATCATCGCGGGTCGGCCCCTGCCGGCCACCACGGTGATCTCCCTCAGCAGTGCCTTGGATGGCTCCCAGGTTGCGGACGCCGATGCCGTCCGGCTGCTGCCCGACAGTGGCCTGGAGACCTACGCCGGCTTCTGCGCCGAGATCTTCGGCGGCGTGGACTTCAACGACGATGGCCAGCCCGATGTGGGCTGCAACCATCTCCTGGCGGGCGCCCAAAGCAAGAAGAGCATCTATATCTTCGCAGGCACCGCAGTGGCCGGCGCCCGGGGTGGCTCACTCAAGGTGAACGGCAACCAGAAGATCAGCGACGACACCTGGAAGGGCGCGGGCGGCATGGTCATCGCTGGCAACTTCGGCAACGCCAAGCTGGCGGGCAACTTCGACGACGCCCCTGCGGATGTCTCCACCTCGGTGGATCTGGTCTACGGTGACTACAACGGCTGGGTCAAGTTCGGCAATGTGTACCTGCGGCTGAATCGTGCAGCCCAGGGCCAGGCCGTCCCCTTCCCCATCGTGAGCCTCCACCTCAAGGACCCCTTCAACCCCGAGGGCACCAGCTTCGGCGGTCAGAAGATCGCCCCTCTTGGGGACTTCAATGGGGATGGCTTCGTGGATCTCTCAGTGGGCGTCGATATTGGCGCAACCTATCAGGTCTTGGTGTACTGACAGCAGGCCCCGGGTGCTTATTGCTTGACCCTGGGGCCCGGTGCAGATATGTTTGGCCGCGTTTCACAAGGAGGTTCTTGCCATGGATAAGCTTCAGGATCGCAAAGTCTACGAAACTCCCCTGGTTACCGTCGAGACGGGCTTCGAGCAGGAGGTTCTTGCCTCCGGTTCCTGCCAGCCCGATCCCGATACCGGTGCCTTCGAAGGTTGCGGCGGATACACCACCGACCAGCCCTGAACCCAAGGGCCCGCAGCGAATGGTTCTGACCTTCGGCCCTTTAGCGTTCCTGATGAGCGATGGGCTGATTCCCAGGAACCCCACCATCCTGCACTTCCTGACCTCGGACGCTAGCCGTGATCCCTGGCCCTATACCTGGGTCTTCGATATGGACATCGAGGGTGAGCTTCTTGGCGCGTACAAGCCCATGGACGGGGACCTGCCCCCTGCCTTTTGCCACGCCACACGAAGCGCGCTTGCTCTTGACCTTGACTATCCTCCCCTGGGCTTTGGGCTTTCAGTGGCGGCCGGCAAGGTACTCCTCCGTCTCCACCGGCCCCTGCCCCTGGCCTCCCTGCCCCCCGTATTGAAGACCGCCTGCTGTTTTGTCGCCGTCAGCACCCTGGCCCTCGAGAACCGCGGCATCGTGGTCCACTCTTCAGGCACCGTGGCGGATGGCCAGGCCCACCTGTTCTGCGGGCCCCACGGCCAGGGCAAAAGCACCACCGCCAACCTTCTTGGGGCGGACAGGAAGTTCTCGGACGACATCTCCTTCATCCTTGATGACGGCGCTGGCGGTCTGGTCTGTGGCGGCCTCACCCGCCCGGAGACCCGGGTGCTGCCCTTGGGAAGCCTCAACTTCCTCCAAAGGGCCGAGCGCAGCAACCTGGGTCCCCACCTGTCTCCGGCCCTGGCCTACAAAAGCCTCTTGCAGCGGACCGTCATGTGGCCCGAGTTCCTCCCGGGGGAGGCCGCCATAGAGGCCTTCATCGCCCGGGTCGCAGGGACCGTGCCCTGTCGCTCCCTTTCGGCCAACCTCTCAGACCTGGCCCGTCCGGTGCTCTTCCCCAGGGAGGCTTGAAGTCATGAACCCCCAACTCCTACGGCTGCGTGCCAAGGGCGCCGTGATCTCGGCGGGCGTGGAACTTACCGCCCGTTGCCCCCTGGAGTGCCGCCACTGCTACCTGGGCGGACAATCCGGGGAAGAGCTCTCCACCCAGCGGCACCTGGAGCTTCAAGACGAACTGGCGGGCCTGGGCACCCTCTTCCTGCTCTACACCGGCGGCGAGGTGTTCCTGCGGCCGGACCTGCCAGTGTTGGTCGAGGGGGCCCTCAAGAAGGGCTTCTCCCTGCTGCTCAAGACCTCGGGGTTTCTCAGCACCCATGACGACTGGCTGCGGCTTACCGACCTGGGCCTCCGCTTCGTGGATATCAGCTTCTACGGAGCAGACGCAGCCAGCCACGACGCCATCACCCAGCACCCGGGGTCCTTTGACCTGGCCCTGGACTCGGCCCTCTTCCTGCAGGGCCGGGGCGTAACCGTGAAGGGCGTCTACACCGCCATGCGTGGAGGCGAGCCCGACGCCGAAAAGCTGAAGGCTGGCCTTGCTGCCAGGGGTCTGAAGGCCCTCCAAGGAGGCAAACTGGACGAGATCTCCTGCCAGGGTCACGACCTGACCGAGTTGCTGCTCACCGATGAGCAAAGCCTCAAGCAGGAACTGGCCCGGGTCGGGTCGTTCCAGGGCAAGGAAGTGAACGAGGACCCCGGGGCTTGGGTCTGTCCCGCGGGCTGGTCCGGGGCCTTCATCAAGGCCAACGGCGAGGTCCTGCCTTGTCACCGACTCGAGCAGGTCGTGGGAAATGTGACCACCCACTCCCTCAAGGACATCTGGGAGAACGCTCCTCTGCTCAAGCAGCTTCGGAGTATTCGACGGCGGGATCTCAAGCACTGTGCGGGCTGCGAGCATGTTCGGTTCTGCAACTACTGCTTCGGCGCGGCGCTCCGGGACACCGGAGACCTCCTTTGCCCATCCCCCAAGAACTGCGAGCAGGCCCGGACCTGGCATTGGTGTTCCCAGAGGAACCCGACGGGAGGCGACCAGAATGGCAACCACAGTTGACCCCAGTTCCGACTTCCCCTCCGTGGAAGCCCAGTTGGCCTCCGGCAAGCCCGCCCTTTTGCGGGCCCGGGGCAAGAGCATGTACCCCATGATCCCCGACGGCACCCTGGTCCTGCTGGCCCCCCTGCCCCTCGCCGCTCCCCTCAAAGCCGGGCAAGTAGTGCTGGCCCGGAGCTCCTCCTCCCTGTTGCTGCACCGGGTCCTCAAGGTCAGCGCCGGCAAGGTTCTCCTCAAAGGGGACTGGAACCGTGCCCAGGATGGCTGGGTTGCCAGGGATCAGGTCCTGGGGCAGGTTGCGGCGCTGTGGCGGAATGGCGAGAGGTTTCCGATGGATGGGCTGCTGGCAAGAGGCGCGGGGCTGGTCATCAGTGGCCTGATTCCGCCCCTTGGCAGGCTGCTGAGGCTTATCTGATTCACTCCATGAAGCGCAGGCCGGCCATGAAGCCCGGCCACATGTAGACCGAGTTCCCCGTGGCCCCACCGTCGTTCAGATTCCAGCCTCCGAAGGTGGCGTAGCGATCCATATTGTCGCCCCCCTCCTGCACCAACACATTCATGGAGACCCCGGCGTTCACGGACAACCAGGGCAGGATCTTGAACCCCGCCAGGAGCCTGGCCTCGCCAAGGGCCTGGTGCTGGCTGGAGAAGGCCAACTCGCTGTCCCGGACGAAGTGGGACACCAGATCCGTGTCCAGGTAGAACCTGTCGCCGATGGGAATGTGCCCGCCCAAGCCAAAGCCAAAGTCCAGCGACTCCGAGCCGTCGCCGCCCCAGCCGAAGCGGTAGATGGTGTGCCAGTAGTCGTCGCCGTGCTTGAACTCCACGGCCCCAAGGGCCAGGTCGCCACCGGCCAAGGTGAAGCTGCTCCTGCCGTCCATCACCACGCTGACAAGGCCCACCGACAGGTCCGACTTCCGGGCCACATTCACCACGCCCACCTGCAGTCCCGTCTGCTGGCCCGTGGTCACATTGACCACGCCCGCCTGGAGGCCCTCGCCCCGCTCCGTCACCACATTCACCACAGCCGCCTGGAGGCCATCCGTGCGACCCGCCAGATTCACCACCGCGCCCTGCACGCCGTCCAGCTCTCCGGCGTAGTTGAACACGGCCCCCTGCACGCCATGCAGGCCTTCCTTGGTGACATTCACCACCGACCCCTGGAGGCCGTGGAAGTCCTTGGAGGCCCAGTTCACGGTGCCCGCCTGGACGCCGTAGGAGGTGGACTGCACCAGGTTCAGGCCGTCGCTGGCCTGCACGCCGCGAAGACGCCCCTGGGATTGGTTGTAGAAGCCGGAAATCTGCACGCCGTCCACATGGCCGGTCCGGATGCCGCCGATGACTGAAAGCTCGACGCCATCCAGGTCATGGGCCCGCCCCAACAGATTCACCGTGAAGTTGTTGTCGGTGAGCGGCTCGTCCCCCATGGCGGGAATGAACACCAGACTGGCGCTCTGCTTGCGATAGGTAACGGGTCCGGGGGCGTCGGGGGCCGGGTTCCCCCGGGTCCGCAGCTCCTCCAGCGGGGCCGGCTGCAGGGTCGCCACGGCCAGGGTATCGGAGCCCCCCTGTTTGACCTCCACCAGGGTCTTCTTGAGGGCTCCGCCGTGGAGCACCGAGATGCTGTATTCGCCGGGCTTGAGGCCCAGGGTCAGGGGCTTGCCGCTCATCTTGCCGAACTCGGCCACCAGGCGCCCGCCCTTCCCCCGGATGAAGACCCGGCCCTCCAGGTCCGCAGGCAGCACCAGGGTCCCCGGGTTGTCGGTGAGATCCGTCAACACCAGATCCCCGGCCCCCGCCAACTGAAAGTCATAGGCCGGATGCTGGGCCCCGGCGACGGTGGACTCGCTGTTCTCCAGGGTCTCTTTGTAGGCGTAGCGATAGGCCTCGTTCAGGGTCACCCGGGAGTCATCATCCACATCCGCCGCGCCCCGCAGGCCGGAGATCATGTGGTGGGTGAAGAGGGAGGCCCGAATCCGATCCGATTCCTGGGCCGCCTCATCTGCGGAGGCCGAGGTGAGGATGGCCTGGCCCCTGACCTCGCTGGACTGGTCCACCAGGAAGGGGGCCGTCCAACTGCCGCCATTCATGCGGGTCATGGCCCCCGCAGCGCAGGAGTCCAGCACCGCGATTCGTACCTCGCAGTCCAGCCCGGACAGCAGCCGGCGCACCTCGGTGTAGGGGATGGGGCGACCCCCGGGCAGGAGCCCGTTCTCGTCGGAGTGCCCCGAATAGTAGAAGATGACCTCCCGGCGGAGACCCCGGTTGGCGGGCGCGGAGAGCCTGCTGGACAGCCAGGCCACCGCGTCCTTGAGGCCCGCCTCGTCGGGCTCCATCAGCAGCCGCCGGTCCTGGACCGACAGGCCGCCAAGCTCCTCCAGCACCTCAGAGAAGGCGGTGGCGTCGTCATAGGCATATTTGAGGGTCACCCGCTGGGCCCCACCGTAGTTGGAGGCCAGCAGCAACGCGAAGCGCCGCACGGAGCGGGAATCGTCCGCCGTTCCCGTCGAGGCCCAGGCCCCGGAGGCCAGCAGCAGTTGGGTAAGGATCAAGGTCATCAAGAATGAGCGCTTCATCTGGCACCTCCCGTTTTCTTCACCAGCAAGGCCGACCTGATCTCCAGGCCCTGGCCAGCCTGGGGCTGCCCCTCGGCCCCGGCGGCCTTCACGCGGCCCTCCAGGGTGCTCCAGGGGAGGGCCCGGTCGGCCCGCACCAGGAAGAACCTCTCGAAGCCCGGAGTGGCATCCAACACAAAGCCCCTGGGGGCTGACTGGGGCCCCAGGTCAGAGACCTCGGTGCAGCCCCGGTTATCCGTTGGAAAATGGCGGCTCACCGCGCCCTTGGCATCCACCGAGAGGATGGCCACGCAACCCGGCTCTTCCAGTTGGAACAGCACCTGGATGGCTTCCCCGGCGGCCACCTGGGACCCATTGGTCAGCAGCTCACTGGACTGGCCATCCACCCGGTACAGCAGCAGGCGACTGCCGCCCTTGAGGCGCGTGCCATCCTCCACCCCAGCCAGGCCCGAGGCCGGCTTCTTGGCGCCGGGGTCGCCCGCGGGCAGGCCCAGCAGGAGAATGACGGCGGCCGCGGCGCCAAGGGCCAGCCCCAGGGCGGGGAGGCCGGGCCGCCAGCGCTGCTGGTTCCCCCGCGCCCCCTCCAACCTGGCTTCAACCTTGGCGAACGGCAGGGCCTCAAGGATGGCCGCGTTGTCCGCCTCCAGTTCAGCCCGAACCAGGGTTGGCTCCAGGCCTGCGGCCCGAAGATTCTCCTCCACGCGGGTAACCTGAGCCGGCGGCAGTACGCCAAGCAGCCACTGTTCCAGCAACGGCTGGGGGACTGTTTCCAGGTATTTCATCACCCTGCCCTCCTCAGTCTTCTTG
>CAZMEC010000039.1:1481-18757 GCA_964565265.1 uncultured Myxococcales bacterium | reverse complement strand
TGTTGGCTTCCGAGGAGGGACTTGAACCCCCGACCTAGTGGTTAACAGCCACCCGCTCTACCGACTGAGCTACTCGGAAATGAATTATCAAAACCGGGGCGATTCTTAGCCGATGGTGGCGGGGATTGTCAAGGAAATTTTGGCAATGGGCGGGGATGGGGGCTGGGGACTGGACCTGGGGACGGGGGCAGGGACGGAGGCGTTGGCAGGGGAGGGGGGCCTGTGGTAAAAGGGGCGGCAGACTTGCACAGGGGGCATCCATATGGACGCGCACGACAAGGAAGACACCTTCGATCTGGATCTTGGGGACGAGGCAGAGGTCACCTCAGAGACCATCGCCGGGCCGGCGGAGGGCCGCCCTGAGGGCCGCCAGGGTCAGGGGCAGGGTGGGGCTGGTGGCGCCGGGACAGAGGCCCCGCGTCTGGCTGGTCCCCGGGTGCAGGTGGCCCCCGCGGCCCCCGGTGGCAACCTGCCCAATGGGCGGGCGGTGGAGGCAGAGGTGGATGCTCGGTTCCCGGATCGCTGGTCCCCCCGGGCCTTCACCGGCGAGGCCCTCACGGAGGCCCAGGTGGGTGCCCTGCTGGAGGCCGTCCGCTGGGCCCCATCGGCGTACAACGAGCAGCCCTGGAATGTGGTCTACTCGGTGGGCGGCGAGGGCCTGGAGGTCCTGCGCGAGCTGCTGGTCGACGGCAACCGCCTGTGGGCCGACCGCGCCCCCTTCCTGGCCTTCTTCCTGGCCAAGCGCCACTTCACCCAGAACGGCCGCGAGAACCCCACCGCCCAGTTTGACTGCGGCGCCGCCTGGATGAGCCTGGCCCTGCAGGCCCGCGCCCTGGGTCTGTACGCCCACGGCATGAGCGGCTTCCACAAGGACAAGGCCTTCGAGATCCTGGATGTGGACCGCAAACAGTGGGACATCGTGGCCGCCGTCGCCGTGGGCCGCCGCGCGGGTTCCGAGGTCATCCCCGAAAAGCTTCGCGCCATGGAGCGCCCCTCCGAGCGCAAGCGCATCGACGACTTCACCACCAGGGTCTAGGCCCCCAGCCAGGAGCGCCCATGGGACGGGTTGACGGAAAAGTCATCAAGGGTCTCTCGCCCATGCGCCGCATGATGCCCTTCATCATGCGCGGCCGCGTGGAGTCCACGGTCTATTTTGAACAAAAGTTCAAAATGGGGCCAGCGCTCAAATACCAGTGGGAGCACGCCCCGGACCGCAGCTCCCGCATCTTCCCCCTGCTGCTGTGCGCCTTGGCCCGCACCCTGGTGGCCCGTCCCCAGATGCATCGGTTTGTGGCTGGCCGCCGCCTTTGGCAGCGCCGCGATATCGACCTCTCCTTCGCCGTGAAGAAGTCCCTGGACGACAACGCTCCCATGTCCACGGTCAAGCTGCGCCTCCAGGGCAACGAGACCATCGGTCAGGTGCAGGCCCTCATGGATCGCGCCATCAAGGAGGGCCGCGGCAACCGCCAGACTCGCAGTGACAAGGAGATGGCCCTGGCCCTCGCCCTGCCGCGCTTTGCCACCCGCCTGGCCTTGGCCGCCCTGCGCTGGCTGGACTTCCTTGGCCTGGTCCCCCGCGCCATGCTGGACGCCGACCCCATGTACGCCTCGGCCTTCGTGGCCAACCTCGGCAGCATCGGCCTGGACGCCCCCTTCCACCACCTGTACGAGTACGGCACCATCCCGCTGTTCGTGGCCATCGGCCGCGTCCAGAAGGAGGTGGTCTTGGGCCAGGACGGCCAGCCCGCCGTGGAGGACTGCCTGACCCTCCGCTACAGCTTCGACGAGCGCATCACCGACGGCTTCTACTGCGCCGGCTCGCTGGAATACTTCAAGCAACTGGTCGAGCAGCCCTGGCTGCTGGAAGGGGACGCCGATGCCGGGCCCGCGCATTGACCTTCACCTCCACTCCACGGAAAGCGACGGCGACCTGCGCCCCGCCGCCATCGCCCGCCTGCTGGTCGCCAAGGGCATCCAATACGCCGCCCTGACGGACCACGACACGGTGGCGGGCGTCCCCGAGTTCCTGGCGGAGGCCTCCAACCTGGGCCTCAAGGCCGTCCCCGGCGTGGAGTTCTCCGCGGACTCCCAGCGCATCCTTCACATCCTGGGCCTGGGCTTCGATCCGACCTCCCCCGCTTTGGCGACCTTCAACCTGGACATGATCGCGCGCCGCCGCCGCCGCAACGAGGAGATGGCCGAGTTGCTGCGCGGCCTGGGCGTCCAGATCACCGTCGAGGAGGTGGAGGCCGTCGCCGGTGGCCAGATCGCCGCGCGCCCCCACTTCGCCCTGGTGCTGATGCGCAAGAAGTACGCCGCCAACTTCGAGGACGCCTTCCGCCGCTTCATTGGCGACCAGGCCCCCGCCTTCGTGCGCCGTGGCAGGCCCCCAGCGGGCGACATCATCAACATCATCAAGGGGGCCGGGGGGGTCGCCATCGTCGCCCACCCGGTGCTGATGGCCTCGGGCTGGGACATGCTGGTCTACGAACTGGACAAGCTCATTGAACTGGGCCTGGACGGCCTGGAGGCGGCCCACTGCGACATCGCCAACGGCACCCACCGGAAGCTGCTGGATTTGGCCAAATCCCGGAAGCTGCTGGTGTCCGTGGGCTCGGATTTCCACGGCGACATCAAGCCCCAGGTGAAGGTGGGCCGCGGGTACCACCACAAGGTCCTGCCCCTGGAGCCGGCGATTCCGTTGCTGGAGCGGTTGGGGATGCGGTGAGGGGATCCGCTTACTTCGTGCGCGGCTAGGTTTGGGGCGCTGCGATCCGCTTACTTCGTGCGCGGCTAGGTTTGGGGGGCTGCGATCCGCTTACTTCGTGCGCGGCTAGGTTTGGGGCGCTGCGATCCGCTTACTTCGTGCGCGGCTAGGTTTGGGGGGCTGCGATCCGCTTACTTCGTGCGCGGCTAGATATGGGCGGCGGCGCTTTTTCCTGCCAGGTAGCCAGTGGAGAACGCAATCTGCAGGTTGAAGCCTCCGGTGGGGCCGTCCAGGTCCAGCAGTTCGCCGGCAAAGTAGACATTGGGTAGCACCTTAGAGCGCAGGGTGGCGGGGTCCACTTGCTCGAGGGCCACGCCGCCCTGGGTGACGATGGCCTCCTCGATGGGGCGGTAGCCGGTCAGGGTCAGGGGCAGGTCCTTGAGCAGCAGCAGGATCTTGTGGCGCATGGCGGGGGTCAGGTCGCAGACGCGGCGGCGGCCGTCCAGGGCGCCTCGGGTCACAAACCAGGGAATGAGGGGCCGCGCCAGCAGGCCGCCCAGCATGGCCACGGTGGTGTCCTGGGGGGCCTCGGCCAGGTCCCGGTTGAAGCGGATTTCCAGCTTGTCCGGGGGCAGGGCGGCCTTGAGGTCCAGGTGGGCCTGAAGCGTCCTGCCGGTGGCCAGCAGGGGCACCGCCACGCGGCTGGCGTCCAGGACGATGGGGCCCCAGATGCCGTAGTCAGTCAGTTCCAGTTCGCCAAAGCCGTCAAAGACCTGGGTGGCGCCGTCGTTGATCCACAGCCGGACATTGCGCAGGGTCAGGTCCGCAAGGCCCTTCATGTTTTCGCGGCACAGCAGGCCCACCAGGGAGGGACGGGGGATGACCAGGCGGTGGCCCAGGGCGGCCGCCAAGGGGTAGCCGTCCCCGCGGGAGCCGGTGGAAGGGTAGGAGGCCCCGCCGCAGGCCAGGATGAGGGCCTGCCGGGGACCCACCGAAAGCTGGAAGTCCTCGCCGGAAATGACGCAGCCCCCGGGGACTTTTGACGCACCTGTGACGCGCCGGGAGGTGAGGACGGTGATGTCGGGGTGCTGGAGTAGGCGCTGGAGGGTGTCGGCGACGGCGCGGGAGCCGGAACCAGAAGGAGGGCCCTCTCCCTGCCCTCCCCCCCGGGGGGAGGGATCGGACTTGATGAGGGGATCGGACTTGATGAGGCGCACGCCCTGGCCCCCGGTGCGAAGGGGCGCGTTGGGTCTGGCAGGACCCCCTCCCTTGCGGTCGGGGTTCGGAAGGGTGGAGGGGGGGGCCGGGAACACTCGGCCGCCGCGCTCTTCCACTGTGTCCAGGCCCAGGTCCTCCAGCAGGTCGCACAGGTCCCTGGGGGAGAAGGCCTCCAGGGCGGGGCGGAAGAACTCGGGGGCAGCCTGGGGCCGCAGTTGGGCCAGGAACTCTTCTTTTGGGGCCGTGTTGGTCAGGTTGCAGCGGCCCTTGCCCGTGACCAGGATCTTGCGGGCGGGGCGCTCACGGCCTTCCAGGACCAGGACCTTAGCGCCGGAGATGGCGGCGGCGTGGGCCGCCAGTATCCCCGCAGCCCCTGCCCCTACGACAATGACGCGGTAGGAGGAGGCATCAATAATCTGCATGTTGAAGCTCGGCGTTGGGGGTGGCTAGAAAGCGGGCAACGGTGGCCAGGCCCAGCAGGGTGTCTCGGCCCGAGTTGTGCCCCAGGGCCAGCAGCCCCTGGAGGGCCTCGTCCAGTCCGCGGTTGTTCTCCAGGGCCTCGGCCACCAGCAGCAGGGGCTCGCCGAAGCGGCCAAGAAAGGCGCTGTGCAGCAGTTGGGCCGAGAGGCGCGCCGTGCGGGAAGTCAGGAGGTCCAGGGACGGAGGCGGAGGGGCCAGCAGCTTCTTGGCGGGGGCGGACCAGTCCTCGGCGCAGCGCAACAGGCACAGGGCGCCGCAGATGGCGTCGTCGCCAGAGGGTGTCAGACCGTCGCCCAGACCCAGGATTGGCTGGAGGGCGCCAAGGGCCCGGTCGCCGCGAGGCCCGTCCCCTGGGCGAGGATCGTCCCTGCGAGGATCGTCCCCGGGTTCCAGGAAGTTCTGGAGGGCGGCGGCGATGGCCTGGTCCTGGGGGCCCGTGGGCTGGGCGGCCTGGAACTGCAGCAGGTGGGCGAGGGCCGAAAGGTTAGGGGGCGCGTGGGGCCGGGGGGCCAGGTCCAGGGTCAGGCACTCGGGCAGGGACAGGGAGAAGCCGCGGCGCAGGGCCAGGGTGCGGCCCGACAGGTCAAAGCCTTGCCCCTCCTGGAAGACGCCCAGGGGCACCAGGCCGGCGAGGGCCCAGGGGTGGAGAGGGGCGCCGTGGGGCAGCAGGCCCAGCACGACGCCATCGTCGAAGGAGAGGTTCACGCAGCGGGGAGACACCGCCGCCACCACCCCCGGGCCCCCACGGTGAAGGCGGGAGTTGGCCTCCTTGCCGCCGTAGGGATCTGTGGGGTGCGGTAGCATGCGGACTCCTTGGAGGACGGACAGGCTGCAACCCCCTCCCTTGCGGTCGGGGTTCGGACACACAGGGCACCCCCTCCCTTGCGGTCGGGGTTCGGACGGCAGGGGAGGGGGGCGGTTCTACTTGGGGACCTTGGCGGCGGCCAGGTCGCCCCACTTGGTCAGCTGGTACTTGGCCTTCTCGGCCATCAGCTTGGCGTGCCGGTCGTCCTCCACGAAGGCCACGATGCGGCAGATGCAGGACTCGCCGTCCACGAGGCGCCAGGGGAAGCAGCCGATGGTGCAGCGCTGGTTGGACAGCAGGTCCATGTCGCCGCCCATGCACTCGGCGTGGATGATGTGGTGATTGAACATCTCCAGGTGCATCAACTGGTACTTGTCGTCGCTGAAGTACTCCTCCAGGGACTTGCCGTAGTGCTCGCGGAAGTAGCGGTCGGCTTCCTTGGCCTGACGGGGCATCCAGGTGCGGATCATGGTGTTCATGGGGTGGTCGGCGCTGCCGCAGTCCACGCCGATCCAGCGCAGCTTCTTGCGCTTGGCCCACTCGGAGAACTCGCGGTCCGGGCCGGGGTGCTTGACCATGTAGGCCATCTCATCGGCGGTGGGCTGGTCCCAGCCGTAGCGGTGGTAGCCGGTGTTGATGATGAGGATGTCGCCTTCCTTCACCTCGGCCCGCTCTTCCACCATCTTGGAGGTGTAGACGCTGTAGTCCTCCACGCAGTCGGACAGGTCAACCACGACGCCTTCGCCGTAGAGGAACTCGTTGAGCTGGAGGCCGGCGATGTCCTTGCCGGGGGTCCAGAAGTGGATCTCGCCGTCCAGATGGGTGCCCACATGGTTGGAGTGGGTCAGGATCTGGCCGTTGGCGCCGTTGGGGGCCAGGCGCTTGAAGTACTTCATCTGCAGGGGCTCGTAGGTAGGCCACGCGGGGGTACCGATGCCGAGAGGGATGGAAAGGTCAACGCACTTCATTGAATCCTCCTTGGTTGAAGAACTGGCCACCCGCAGGTGGCGCTAGAGGGCCTCGTTTGCAAAAGCTGTCAGGGCCTTTTGATAACACTCGAGGGGCGGTTTTACAAGTCCGGCGCCCACCATGCCCACGCCGGGCTGCTTGTGGGCGATGCCGGTGTTGACCACGGGCAGGATGTTGCGGTCCAGGATCTTCAGCAGGTCTATGCCCGTGGGGGTGCCCCGGAAGTCCAGGGCGGGGATCTTGTACTGGGGATGCTCGGCGGTGGTGATCTCGTACATGCGCCGGGTCACATCCAGGGCCATGGGGGCCGTGCCACCCACGAATTGCACAATGGCGGGGGCGGCGGCCATGGCGAAGCCACCCAGGCCGTTGGTCTCGGTGATGACCGAGTCCCCGATGTCCGGGGCCGCGTCCTCGGCGGTGTAGCCGGGCAGGTACAGGCCGTCCACCATGGGGGCGGGGGCCGTGAACCAGCGGCCGGGCAGGGCCGACACCTGGATGCCAAAGTCCGTGCCGTTGCGGGCCTGGATGGTGATGAGGCTGCAGTGTTTCAGCCCTTCTGCGGGGGCCAGGCTGCACTTGGAGGCGGCCATGGAGAGGTTCAGGAAGAAGTGATCATTGCCGTCCAGGAAGCGCAGCACGGCGGCGATCTCCTCGGGGGTCCGCTTGAGGGTCACCAGATGGGGCGCCAGGGTGCGGATCAGCAGGGAGGTGGCGGCGCGGTTGCGGTTGTGGACCTCGTCACCCATCTGCAGGGCCTGGGTGATGATCGACCGCAGGTCGATGGGGCCGGTGACGGCCAGGACCTCGGACAGGATGGGGGCCAGGGAGCTTTCCATCCACCGGAGGCGCTGGATGACATCGTCGCCAAAGGCGCCGTAGCGCAGCACCCGGCCCAGACCCTCGTTCAGGGTCGAGTAGGCCAGGTTCCCGAAGGCCTCGTTGCGCAGCACCCACACGGGCATGCTGGCGCTGACGATGCCGGCCATGGGGCCCACCGCGGCGTAGTGGTGACAGGGGGCGTACTCGATGGCGTCGGAGGCGGCCACCTTCACGGCCTCCGCCTCGTTGGCGGCGAAGCCTTCATAGATCAGGGCACCGATGACGGCCCCGCGGGTGGGCCCGGACATGCGGTCCCAGGTGACGGGCGGCCCCGAGTGCAAAATGAGGTTCTTCTTGTAGCCGGGGATGGTGTCCAGGGCCTTGCCCACGCCGATGATCATGGGCTTGGCCTTGAGAATGCGGCCCACGGCCTCGAGGTTGGCGGCGGCGATTACGGCCAGCGGCTCTCCCTCGGGGCCCAGGCAGCGGTCCAGGGCCTCCTGCACGGCGGGGTCCCCACCGGCGGCGGGCTTCCACTCGGGCTGCACGACCTTGACGCCTTCCTTGCGCAGGTTGTCGGCGAAGGACTCCAGGCCCAGGTTGATGACGGCCAGCTCGCTCTTGAACAGTGCCAGAATCTTGTTGGTGTTCATCAGCCCCTCCTTCCCAGCACGGCGGCGGCCAGCAGGGCGGCCTTGCGGTTGTCCGAGGCCACCAGGATGCCGGCGTCCTCCAGCTTCTTCTTCTGCCCGTGGAAGTCCTGGGGGTCCAGGTCCGTCCCCGTGATGGAGGCAATGGCGGGGATGGCAAAGCCCAGCTTGCGGCGCAGTTCGGTCACGCCATCGGCCAGCAGGCCCGCGGGGTCGTCGTGGCTGCCGTAGCCCAGCACACAGTCAAACAGCAGCAGCCCGGCGTCGGGGTCCGCGCCCTCCAACATCAGGCGCTCGTTGCGCAGGACCGGTTCGATCATGGGGTGGGGGCGGCCCCGGGTGAAGATGTCGTCCCCCAGGTCCAGCAGCACATGGCCCGCCTCGGGGGTCTCGCCTTCGATGCGCAGCTCGCCCTTCTTGTGCAGGTTGGACTTGATGGCCAGCCCCGCCCGGCCCAGCAGGACAAGGGACTCGGCGCCAGTGGTGCCGCCGCAGAACAGGGCTTTCATGGTCTTGCGGCCATTCATGGCCTTGGCGATGGTCTCCGGAGAGGGCAGGGTGCCCTCGGCCTCGGGGGTGACCTTGAGGCCCAGCAGCACGCAGGCCTTCTCCGCCGCGGCGGCCAGGCTGTCGGCAAAATATAGCCCGGTGGAGGGCTCGTCCGAGGGCACCTCGGCGCCCACCATGTGAATCACGGCGGGCTTGGGGCAGCGCCGCAGGGTCTCTTCAATCTTGGCCTTGACCTCCGCCGCCGGCGGCTTGGAGACGAAGACCAGCACCTTTGTGTCGGGGTCCGCCGCCAGGGCCTCCAGGCCCAGGAGGCTCATGAGGCCGCCGATGTCCTTGGACAGGTCCCGCCCGCCCGTGCCAATGGCCTGACTGACGCCGCCGCCCAGCCGGTGAATGATGCAGGTCACTTCCTGCACCCCGGTCCCCGAAGCCCCTACCACCCCGATGGCCCCCCGGCGCACCACATTGGCAAACGCCAGGGGCTTGCCGTTGATGATGGCCGTTCCGCAGTCCGGGCCCATCATCAAGAGGCCCTTGGCCACGGCGTCCTGCTTGAGAGCCAGCTCTTCCTCGACGCTGACATTGTCCGAAAACAGCAGCACATGCTTGCCCAGCGCCAGGCTGCGGCGGGCCTCCCGGGCGGCGTGCTCACCGGGCAGGGAGATCATCACCAGGCCAGCCTCGGGCAGGTCCTTCACGGCCCCCGTCAAGCCCACGGGGCGCTGCTTGGCGGCCTTGCCGGTCTTGGCGGCGAGGGACTCCTTGAGCAGGGCCTCCAGGGAGGTCTTGTCCAGCCCCTCAGCCTTCACCGCGGCCACCAGGTCGTTGGGCCCGGCGCCGGCAAAGTCGGCCTTGGCGTAGCCGCTTTTTTCCAGCAGCTCCAGGTTCATGGGGGTGCCCATGGCCACCACGGCGTCGGCCACCCCGGGCGTCTTCTTGAGGCGCGCAGAGAGCTGCATCAGGAAGACCGAGTCGTTGTAGCTGTCCTTCTTGATGATGATCACGGGTTTCACGACTGTTACCTCCGAGTTGATTCTGGGGGGCCGGGGGGGTCTAGCTGCGCTTGAGGGCCAGATAGACGCGCTCGGGATCCATGGGAAGATCGAAGAGGTCCACGCCGGTGCCGTGGGCGATGGCGTTTCCAATCACGGAGGGGATGGAGATCATGGGGTGCTCACCCACGCCGCGGGCGCCGTAGGGGCCCTTGGGATGGGGGGTCTCCAGGAAGATCTGCTTGGCCTCCAGGGGGATGTCCAGCGCCGTGGGGATCTTGTAATCCACGAAGCTGTTGTTCTGCATGCGGCCATCCTTGAAGACGAACTTCTCCACCAGGGCCGAGCCAATTCCCTGCACCACGCCGCCCACCACCTGGGCCCGGCACTGCTGCAGGTTGAGGACCTGCCCCACATCGAAGGCGGAGGCGATCTTCACCACCGTGACGGCGCCCGTGTCGGTGTCCAGCTCGATGTCGATGGCGTGGGCGCCGTAGGTCCAGTTGAGGGCCGGCGTCCCCTGCCCCGTCTCCTTGTCCAGGTTGGTCAGGCCCTGGGCGATGTATTTGCCGCGACCGATGATGGGCCCGCCGATGGCATTGCCGTCGGGGAAGACATAGCCCAGCGCCACCTCGCTGTAGTTGAGGAAGCGTTGGGGGTAGCCCTCCACCCAGATCTTGCTGTCCTTGCAGACCACCTTTTCGGGGCGGCAGCGGAAGACCTGGGCGGCCACCTCTTTCATCTGACGGATGGCGTCCCGGGCGGCGTCGATGGTGGCGCTGCCCCCCATGACGGCGAAGCGGCTGGCCACGGTCTGCCAGTCGTAGGGGGTGAAGTCGGTGTCGCACTCCCAGGGGACCTTGACCTTTTCGATGGGGATGGACAGCTCGTCCGCGGCGATCTGAGCCAGCGAGGTGTAGGTGCCCTGACCGTAGTCCACGCCCGAGATGTGCACCGCCACGCTGCCGTCCCCAAACATGTGGATGACGCAGCCGCAGCTGGTGAAGCTGGGCATGGCGGGGGCCTTGTGCAGCATGGCGATGGCCTTGGCGCGGACCTTGCCGCTGTGGGCCTTCACCTTGGTCTTGGGCTTCTTGGCGCCGGTCCAGCCAATCTCCTTGGCGACGGCCTCCAGGCAGTCCAGGGGGCGGCCCGTGCCTTCGGTGAAGAGCTCGCCGGTGATGGTGTGGTCGCCGGGCTTGAGCAGGTTCTTCTTGCGGAAGTCCAAGGGATCAAGGCCCAGCTCGTGGGCGATGAGGTCCATGTTGCGCTCGATGCCCCACATGACCTCCAGGTGGCCAAAGCCGCGGTAGGCCGTGCCGAAGACCTTGTTGGTGTAGACCACCTTGGAGTCAATCCAGCAGTTGGGCAGCATGTAGGGGCCAGCCCCGGAGTAGGCGGCGGCGCGGCCCACATTGACGCCATAGTCGGCGTAGGCGCCGGCGTCCCACAGGTAGGTGCACTTGAGGGCCTGCAGCTTGCCGTCCTTGTTCACGCCCGTCTTGATGATGCTCTTGAGGCCCTGGCGGCAGGGCAGGGTGTTGAACTCTTCTTCGCGGGTGGCGGTGAGCTTGACGGGGAGGCAGCCGGCGGCCTTGGAGAGGCAGTAGACGATGGGCTCCAGGGCGATGCCTGCTTTGCCCCCGAAGCCCCCGCCCACATAGGGCACCCGGACGCGCACCTTGTTCAAGGGCATGGTGAAGGTGTGGCAGAAGAGCTGGCGCACGGTGAAGGGAGACTGGGCCGAGGTGATGATGTCCACCTCGCCGCCGGGGCGGGCGTGGACGATGGCCGTGTGGGTCTCCATGGGGACATGCTGCACGGGGGGGTTGGTGAAGGTGTGCTCGAAGACCAGGTCGGCGGCTGCGAAGGCCTTGTCCACATCACCTTTACGGATCTTCTGGTGGTGGGCCACATTGGTGCCGGGCTGGGGGCTGAAGGCCGGCTTGTAGTAGGAGTAGGTGCCCAGGTCGGGGTGCACGAGGCGGGCGTCGGGGGCCAGGGCCTGGTCCACATCCTTGATGGGGTCGATGAGCTCGTAGTCCACCACGATGGCGCGGACGGCGGCCTCGGCCTGTTCCCAGGTTTCGGCGGCGACGGCGGCCACGGCCTCGCCATGATAGCGGATGACCTCCCGGGCCAGGATGTCCTTGTCCTGCATGTAGAGGCCCATCTTCTGGGTCAGGTCCCGGCCCGTCAGCACGGCGCGCACGCCGGGGAGGGCCTCGGCCTTGGCGGTGTCGATGGAGCGGATGCGGGCGGCGCCGTGGGGCGAGGTCAACATGCGGGCGTAGAGCATGCCCTGGAGGACCATGTCGTGGACGAACACGGCGGAGCCGGCCACCTTTTCCACGCCGTCAATGCGGTTGGTCTCGCCGCCCACATAGGGGCCCGTGACCACCTTGGGCTTGTAGCCCCCCGCCTTGCGCCCCGCCACCACGCCCTGGATGGCCTTGATGAAGGGGTCGTAGCCGGTGCAGCGGCAGTAGTTGCCGGCCAGGGCCTCGACGATCTCGTCGTAGCTTGGGTCCGGGGTGTGGCGCAGCAGGGCGCGGGCGCTGTTCAGCATGCCCGAGGTGCAGAAGCCGCACTGGATGGCGCCAAAGTCCACGAAGGCCTGCTGGAGGTCGGACAGGGCGTCGCCGTGCTTCTCGCCTTCGGAGGTTTCGATGATGGCGCCGTCCGCCTCCACGGCCTGGATGAGGCAGGAGTTCACGGCCCGGCCATTCATGATGATGGTGCAGGCGCCGCACTCGCCGATGCCGCAGCCGTGCTTGGCGGCGTTCAGGTGGAGGCTGCCGCGGAGCAGCTCCAGCAGGGTGCGCCCGGCGGGCACCTCAAGGTTGTAGACGCGCCCGTTGACAGTCAGCGTGATGGGGTAGGTTTTCATGGGCCTCCTTTACTTGCCACTGCCGAGGAGTCTGGCGACCAGCCTCTGGCAGAAGAGGGCCGTCATGTCCCTGCGGTATTCGGAACAGGAGCGGACATCACTGATGGGGCAGATGTTGGCCAGGGCGTTCTCGACGAAGAGGGCCTCCACCTCGGCCACGGACTTGCCCGCCACATTGAGTTCGGGGAGCCGCAGGGGAATGGCCGAGCAGGCGCCCACGGCGGCCTTGAGCACGCCGGTGGAGGGCACGAAGGAGGCGGCGGCGTTCACCAGGGCCAGGTCGTGACCCTTGGTGCGCTTCAGCTTCTCGAAGCCGCTGCGCAGGTCCGCGGGGGGCTTGGGCAGCACCACGGAGACCAGGATCTCGTCGGGGGCCAGATCAAAGCTTTTGTAGCCTTTGAAGAAGTTCTTCAAGGGCAGCATGCGGTAGCCGCTGGGGCCGTAGATCTTCAGTTCGGCGTCCAGCACCAGCAGGCCGGGGCCCGTATCCATGCAGGCCGAGGCGTTGCAGAGGTTGCCGCCCACGGTGGCGCGGTTGCGAATCTGCACCGAGCCGATGTTGAAGGCGCCCTCGGCCAGGGCCGCGTAGGTCTTCACAATCTGGGGGGTCTCGTAGAGGCGGTACACGGGCAGGGCCGCGCCGATCTCCAGGCCACCGTCTTCGGTGGGGCCCAGGGCGTTCAGCTCCGGGATGTGCTTGATGTTCACCAGCACCTGGGCGTTCATGCGCCCGTGGTGACTGGCCACCATTAGATCCGTGCCGCCGGCCACCAGCCTGGCGCCACCGGCAGCGGCGCTAAGCACGGCCACGGCGTCCTTCAGCGAAGACGGCCGCTCGTAACGAAGGTCTGACATGGTTTCCCCCAAAGGTTAGGTGGGTGCCCGCCGGAAGGCCTGGCACCCTGGAAACAAACGAAAGCTGTCAAAGGACAGGTCTCTATCGCCCGCGGGGGCTTACTCCCACATGTAGGACAGGTCGGGCTTCTTCAGGTTCTGGGTGGAGGCCAGCAGGGCGGCGTCCACGGGGCGGCTGCCCAGCACGAGGGTGGGCTTCATCTTGGTGTAGGTCTCACGGTCCAGCACATAGGTGGGCACGCCGCCCAGCTCGTGGGCAACATGGAACTTCTCCTTGAGGCCGTACTCTTCCATCCAGCGGCGGAAGCCATTGGAGCTTTCGGCCACGATGAGCACTTCGTCATGGCCCAGGAAGTCCATGTGGTATTCCATCTTGGAGGCGAAGAGGTTGGCGCCCACGCGACCGCCGCGGAGCAGCGAGAAGGTGTGGTAGCTGAGGCCCAGCTTGGGGTTCATCTGGCGGCCATTCACGATGCCGGCCAGCACGCCGTCGATGACGCCCACGAGGCAGTACTCGTCCTGCACGCGGTACTTCTTCCAGGACAGCAGTTCGCCGTACACGCGCACGCCCACGAGGTCGTACATCTCGCGGTCAAGCTTGATCAGGGGATGGACCACTTCCAGGAGGAGGTCGATCTCGTCCCGGCGGGCCTCACGCACGACCAGGGTGCGGCCGTCCTTGAGGGGGATCTGCTTGGGCTCCCACTTGGCCAGGTTGGCCAGCTTGGGGCGCAGCATGTGTTCCATCTTCTCGTCTTCGATTCTCTTGGCTTCTTTGTCCAGAATGGCCATTGGTGCTTCACCTTTCTTACTCATTAGACACGGACCCGCCCCCGCCCACACCATTGCGCGCGGAGCCCGACCCGCGGAACCTGACACCCTCTTGGCGAAGTGTCGCCAGCGAAAATGGATATCACCGACGGGTGCATCGGGTCAAGAACGATATCTTCGTCTCCCCCACGGCTGGGCCGGATAGGTTTTGACAGGGGCCGGCGGGGTGAAGTACATTCCCGCAAAACCGTGGCCTAAGGGGAGAGAAGGCTGTGGAAAAGACAACCTGTGGGATGATCCGGCTTGGGGAGGCCGGGATCGTTCAGCGGTCCATTACCTCATTTGTGCAATACCTGCCTACGGCGACGCTGGTCTACGACGAGGGGCTACGGGTCTGCTGTTGCAACCCGGCCTTCACCGCGATGTACGGCTACACTGAGGAGGAGCTGCGCGGTTTGCCGCTTGGCTGCGTGCTGAGCGACGACCAGATGAGGAGTCAGGTCCCCCTCATGATCGAGTCCGCCCGCGCCAACGGGTTCTGGACCGGCGAGGGCCTCCGGGCCCGCAAGAACGGCGAGGAGTTGAAGGTCACCATCACCGTCCACCGGGTCAGCTTCGTGGGAGACGGGCCGGGCTTCTTCGTTGACAGCAGCTCGGACAATGCCAGCCAGGTGGCGCAGCGCCGGCGCAGCGACCTGCTGGAGACGGTCATGTCCCAGATCTCGGATCATGTGGTGGCCTTTGACACCCACGGCACCATCGTCTTTGCCAACCGGGCCGTGGTGAACGCCCTGGGACGCAGTGAAGCCGAGTTGCTGGGCCGCCATGTCACGGAAGTGCTTGGACCAATCAACAACCAGGAGGGGGGCTTCGACAGTCTCCTGGATGGCGTGATGAACAGCGGCGAGTGGTCGGGCACCGTGAACCTCCCCTGCTTCGAGCGCAGCATGCCCAAGCTGCATGTGAAGGCCACTGTGCTGCCGTCGCTGGAGGGGTTGCCGGGGACCATTGTGGCGCTGGGCTTCGAGATTGTCCCCGAATCCATGTTCCGGGGGGTGGACCCGAGGGGCGCCTCCAATCTGGGCGAGATCTTCGAGTTCAGCCCCGACGGGGTGGCCCTGCTGACCGTGGCGGGGCGGATTGTCCAGACCAATGAGGCGTTTCGGAACCTGGTGGGGTTGGGCGAGGTGGTGCTGGAGGGCATGTCCGAGGCCGAGCTGTCTCCCCAGCGCTGGCACGAGGAGATCGCCTCCCAGCACAGCCGGCTGCTGGCCCGCGGGAACACCTCGTTTGAGCGCGAATACCGGCGCTCGGACGGCAAGATAGTCCCGGTGTTCACCACGCTGTGCCTCATCCGGGATGACGCCGGCGAGGTCCGCAACATCGGCCTGCTGGCCCGGGACATCACCGACATCAAGGACAGCGAGAGCCAGCTCAAGGAGATGGCCAACACGGACCCCCTCACGGGCTGCTTCAACCGGCGCCGCTTCTTCGAGCTGGGCAGCCGCGAGTTCTTCCGCGCCGAGAAGGGCAGCCACACGCTGTGCTGCCTGATGTTCGACCTGGACCACTTCAAGCAGGTCAACGACACCTTCGGCCACGAGGCCGGGGACGATGTGTTGATTGGCATCGCGGGGCTGGCCGGCAAGAGCCTCCGAACCAGTGACCTGCTGGGGCGCCTGGGGGGCGAGGAGTTCTGCATCCTCCTGCCCAAGACCACCATGCCCGGGGCCATCCATGTGGCCAACCGGGTGCGTTACCGGATCCAGGAGATGGTGTTCGCCACCTGCGCCGGGCCCGTGAAGATCACCGTCAGCGTGGGCGTCTCCATCCTGGACGGCGAGTCCCACCAGGAGCTGAAAGACCTGATCCGCGACGCCGACGCCGCGCTCTTTGAGGCCAAGCGCCAGGGCCGCAACCGCGTGGCCGCTGCGGGTGATGGCAAGGTGGGGGTCGTGGGGGTGCTGTAAGCGGATCCTGGGCTGGGTTCTTGCTGTCAGAGCACCGGCAGGTAGGTCTTCAGCTCGTAGTCCGTGACCTGGATGCGGTATTTGTCCCACTCGGCCAGCTTGTTGGCGATGAACTTCTCGAACAAATCGTGGCCCAGGGCTTCCTTCACGAGGGAGGACTTGGACGCGATCTCGGTGGCGTGGCGCAGGTCCCCGGGGAGGCTGCGGATTCCCAGTTCGTCCATGCGGGCTTGGGTCATCTCGAAGATGTCCTCCTCCACCGGGGGTGCCAGCTTCAGATTCTTTTCAATGCCCGCCAGGCCCGACTGCAACATGAGGGCGAAGGCCAGATAGGGGTTGGCGCCGGGGTCCGGGGCGCGGTACTCCACGCGGCAGGAGTTGGGCTTGGTGGGGGAGAAGGCGGGCACGCGGATGAGGGTGCTGCGGTTGCGGCGTCCCCAGGAGATGTAGGCGGGGGCCTCGTAGCCCGGGACCAGGCGCTTGTAGCTGTTCACCCACTGGTTGGTGATGGCGGTCAGGTTCTCGCACTCGGCCAGCAGACCTGCGGTGTAGGCCCGGCCCACCTTGGACAGGTTGTAGGGGTCGGTCTTGCTGTAGAAGGCGTTGGTGGCGCCCTTGAACAGCGACTGGTGGACATGCATGCCGCTGCCGTTCTCGCCCTGGATGGGCTTGGGCATGAAGGAGGCGAAGAGCCCGTTGCGGCGGGCCACCTCCTTGATGACCATCTTGGAGACCATGATCTGGTCGGCCATCAGCAGGGCGTCGCCGTAGCGGAAGTCAATCTCGTGCTGGCCAGGCGCCACCTCGTGGTGGGTGGCCTCCATCTTCATGCCCATGTCCTTGAGAATCGCCAGGGTGGCCTTGCGGGCGTCCGTGCTGTTGTCCAGCGGGATGATGTCGAAGTAGCCCACGCTGTCCTGGGGCTCGGGGTTGCGGTCGTTGGGGAAGTAGAAGAACTCCAGCTCGGGGCCCACATAGAAGTGGTCGAAGCCCAGCTTGGCGGCCTTCGCCAGGGCGCGCTTGAGCACCAGGCGCGGATCGGAAGGGAAGGGCTTGCCGTCGGAGGTCATGATGTCACAGATGATCATGGCGCTGGAGACGCCGCCGGACTGGAAGGGGAAGGGGCGGAAGGTGGACAGGTCGGGCTGCAGCATGAGGTCCGACTCCTCGATGCGCACGAAGCCCTCCACCGAGGAACCATCGAAGGCGATGCCGTCGTTCAAGGCGCGGTCCAACTCGCTCTCGTTGATGTTGATGCCCTTGAGGCGGCCCAGGATGTCGGTGAACAGCAGGCGGATGACGCCGATGTGGTTCTCGCGAATGATGTTCATGATGGCGCTGCGATCCATTTAGACCTCGATTCTTTTCACGGGTAGATGGCAGAGCATGCTAGCGCCACGGGTGGCCAGCGCAAGAAAAGCAAGGAAAGGGCTCGTTTTCAGGGCCAATCCGAACCCCGACCGCCAGGGAGGGGGTTGTCCTCCCTGCCGCGCCCGCCTCTGGTCGCTCGCTCTCCGGACGACCCCATGGCCCGGCGTTCGCCGGTATGGGGCCTCCTCCGCGCTCCCGCCGGCGGCCGCTATGGTCTTCCTTGGCCCCCCGCCGTCCCAGCCGCGCAGGAAGTAAGCGGATCGCCG
>CAZMEC010000039.1:0-1381 GCA_964565265.1 uncultured Myxococcales bacterium | reverse complement strand
TGGTCTTCCTTGGCCCCCCGCCGTCCCAGCCGCGCAGGAAGTAAGCGGATCGCCGGCGAAGATGTGCTCCATCCCGGTGCTGGCTGACGGCTGGTGGTGGAATGCAAACGGGAGCTTCGGCCAATCCGAACCGCGCGCGCCAGCAAGCGGGTGTCCATCCCGCCTCCGGCCGCCTTCGTTTGGTCAGTGACCGGAACCGGTACCATCATTGCCAAATATCAATGCTCGCGTGCACACCTAATGCCTATATTGAAATATGTACCGGAAGCCTCTGTTATCCAAGTTCTGTATGAAACACGCATTCGCGACGAAACATCCCAACTGGCAAAACTTCCACCTCTAAGAATTCGTCGATAATCTACCGGAACAACCCAAGAACTGCCATCTACTGGTGCATTTACATAAGACGCATGATACCAATCGTCACACCATTCCAAGACATTTCCTAATATGTCATAAACACCGAATAGATTTGGAACCTTTTGCCCAACTTCGTGCTTGACTTGATTTGAATTTCCTGAATACCATGCGATGCTATTGAGGCATTTTGGGTCACTTCCGCAGTAGTATTGAGTCGCCACCCCTCCGCGCGCCGAGTATTCCCACTCGGCTTCCGTCGGAAGTCGACCACCTATTGATTTACATAATGCACTAGCCTCGAACCAAGTGGCTTGTTCTACTGGGTACTTAGGTCCTATTCTTGACGACGATGGATTGGTCCCGGTCACCGTCTGGTATTGCCCCTCGGTGACTTCGGTCTCAAGAATCAAAAAGGAGGACAGTGTAACCCCGTGGCGCGGTAGTTCAGAAGGCGTGCACTCCGCGTCCCCATCAGAACACCCCATCATGAAGGTCCCCCCTGGGATGGAGATCCACTTATTGCCCAGGGCCTCAATGTCCCAGACGCAGATGCCGCTTGGAAGGCACTCGTGCTTTTCGGCGCAGCTGCCGCAACTTCCCCCGCAACCGTCGTCGCCGCAGTCCTTGCCCTCGCAGTTGGGGGCGCAGGTGGTGCACAGACCGGCGGCGCAGTACGGGGTCTTGGGCAGGGTCTGGCAGTCGGTGTAGCCGGGCAGCAGGGCGCCGCCGCGGGCGTTGCAGGTACCGGCGAGGCGGGCTACGCAGGAGGGTTGATCCGGGGTGCAGACCTGGGGCTTGCAGTCGCCGTTGTCGCAGTACTTACCGGTGCCGCAGGGCGTGGACGCGGACCAGCCGTTGCCGGTGCCGTTGCAGGTCAGGTACGCAAAGTTGCCGTCGCAGGTCTTGCTGTTGGCGGTGCAGGTGTTGCTGATGCAGAGGCCCCCGGCACAGGCCAGGTTCAAGGTTGTGCAGGCCGTGCCCTTGCACTGGCCGTTCTGGCAGGTGGGGTTGTTGGTGCAGG
>CAZMEC010000038.1:0-19014 GCA_964565265.1 uncultured Myxococcales bacterium | reverse complement strand
CCCGGAGGCCACTGACCCAGTGCTACCCTAAACTTGGGTCGCAAGGTGTCTCATTCTCGTTGACAGGTTCCGCCAAGGGCCCAATCCAAGATATGATCAAGAGTGAGCCCCCCGGGGGGGAAGGTGGCGGGCCTCCCACCCACAAACCCATTGACAGCCGCCCCTGGTGGTGGCACAAGCCGCCTCTGGAAAGTTGGTAGAGGCGCGGCAGTCAGCAGTAGCCCACCGGAGGACTCGAAGGGTCCGGCGAAGGTTGGTGACAGGGATTTGCCGCCGAAGGTCCAGCCGCCTTGGAAGGTTGGAGCCTGGTCACCAGGGCTGAATCCCTGGGACTGTCACCCTGAACGAGGTGGAGAGCTACCGTGGCACGCAAATTTCAGCGCCCCAGTAACTTTGAGTTCCCCTTGCCTTCAGGTCCCTTCCCAGCCCGCGCGGGCTGATGCCGCGGCTCGTGGCCACTGGCGAAGGGAGCCTCTGCCCTCTTGCTGCAACCAGCGGTGAGATAGGGGGCAACAGTGTTGGTGATGAAGTTCGGAGGGACCTCGGTGCGGGACGCCGAGTGGATGGACCAGACCCTCCAGATCGCCCGGGAGGCGTTGCCCGACGCCCCCCTCCTGGTGGCCTCGGCCATGGCTGGGGTGACCAACCAGCTTCAGGAGTTGGCGCGCTGCGTGGGGGCCGGTGAGGCGGGCAGCGCCTGGCAGCTCCAGGAGCGCCTCAAGGAGCGCCACCTGGTCACGGCCACGCGCTTCCTGACCGGCGACAACCTGGCCCACTGCCTGGGCACCCTGGAGGACAGCTTTCAGGAACTGGCCGCCCTGGCCGGGGCCTTGGCCGTGCTGCGGGACTGTTCACCGCGGAGCAACGACGCCATCCTGGCCTTCGGAGAACAATGGTCCACCCGCCTGCTGTACCACCGGGCCCTGGAGCAGGGCCTGGATGCCCAATGGCTGGACGCCCGGGACCTGGTGAAGACGGACGACCAGCATGGCGCCGCCGCCGTCCTTTGGGAGGCCACCTGCGAGGCCACCCGCCGCGTGGCCAGGCCCGCCCCCGGCCGCCTGCTGATCACCCAGGGCTTTGTGGCCTCCACCCTCAAGGGCGTCACCAGCACCCTGGGCCGGGGCGGCTCGGACTACAGCGCCACCCTCCTGGGCGCCGCCCTGGGCGCCACGGAGGTCCAGATCTGGACGGATGTGCCCGGTATCGCCACCTGCGACCCCCGGCTGGTCTCCCAGGGCCGCACCCTGCTGGAGCTCTCCTACCGCGAGGCCGCCGAGCTGGCCTACTTCGGCGCCAAGGTCATCCACCCCTCCACCATCGCCCCCGCCGTGGCCGCCCACATCCCCGTGCTGGTGCTGGACACCGCCGACCCCAGGGGCCCCCACACGCGCATCACGGCCCAGCTCCCCCACGCCGGCCTCAAGGCCATCGCCTGCAAGAAGGGCCTGGCCCTCATCTGTGTGGACTCCTCCCGCATGCTGCTGGCCTACGGCTTTTTGCGCCGCATCTTCGAGGTCTTCGAGCGCCACGCCACGCCGGTGGATCTGGTGACCACCTCGGAGGTCTCTGTCTCCGTGACCATCGACCACCTGGAGCACCTGGAGGCCATCCTGCGGGAGCTGGGCGAACTTGGCAGCGTCCGGGTGGAGCTGCACCGGGCCATCGTCTCCCTGGTGGGCCAGGACCTCTGGAAGGAGAGCTCCCTGCTGCCCCGGGCCTTTGGCGCCGTGAGCCCCGCCGCGGTCTCCATGGTGTCCCTGGGCTCCTCTGACATCAACCTGTCCCTGGTCCTGGGCGAGGCCGACTGTGACGAGGCCGTGCGCCGCCTGCACCACGAATTCTTTGGAGGCCCCCATGCTGTACTTTGACCAACTCCCCGCGGCCGCCCTGGCCCAGCGCTTTGGCACCCCTCTGTATGTCTACGAGGAGCAGCCCATCCGCCAGGCCTTTCGCCGCCTGCGCACCGCCTTCGCCTTCACGGACCTGCGCCTGCACTACGCCATGAAGGCCAACGCCAACCCCTGGATCCTCAAGCTCTTGCTGGAGGAGGGCGCCCGCATCGACGCCGTCTCCGCCGGGGAGGTCCACCTGGCCCTGGCCGCCGGCTACCCCGCGGACCGCATCCTCTACACCCAGAGCGCCGCCTCCGACGCCGACATGGCCTTCGCCCTCCAGCGGGGCGTGCTGGTGAACGCCGAGTCCCTCTCCCAGCTTGCGCGCCTGGGCACCCTGGCCCCCGGCAGCCGGGTCTGCGTGCGCCTCAACATCTACCTGGGGGGCGGGCACCACAGCCATGTCATCACCGGTGGGCCCGACAGCAAGTTCGGCATCGACTGGGAGCAGTGGCCCCAGGTGCAGCAACTGGTGACCGCCGGGGGCCTCAAGCTGGTGGGCCTCCATTGCCACATCGGGTCGGGCATCCGGGACGCCTCCCTGCTGGCCCACGCCGTGTCCCACCTGTTCCACACGGCGCGCAACTTCGGGCCCCTGGAGTTCCTGGATTTCGGCGGGGGCCTGGGGGTCCCCTACCGGGACGAGGAGGGCCCCCTGGACCTGGCCCTCTTCGCCAGCCTGATGGAGGAAAAACACCGGGCCTTCTGCCAGGACACCGGGACCAGCCCCGCCATCGCCTTGGAGCCGGGCCGCTTCCTGGTGGCCACGGCGGGCAACCTGCTGTGCCGCGTCACCAGCGTGAAGCAGGAGCGCAAGCACCTGTTCGTGGGGACGGACACGGGCTTCAACCACCTGGTGCGCCCCGCCTTCTACGGCTCCTTCCACCGCATCGACCCGGTGGCGCCCCGGCCCGGGGAGCTGCGGCCCACGGTGGTCACGGGGAACCTGTGCGAGGGTGGCGACCTGTTCACCCGCGACGAGCAAGGGCCCCTGCCCCGGCTGCTGCCCCCCCTGCAAGAAGGGGACCTGCTGGTGCTGCGGGAGGCCGGGGCCTACGGCTTTGCCATGGCCTCGCGCTACAACTCCGTCCCCCTGCCCGCCGAGGTGCTGGTGGACGGCAGCCAGGCCAAGCTCATCCGCCGCCGGGAGACCCTGGAGGATCTGCTGACCACCGTGCCCACCACCCTCGTCCCCGAGGCCCTCTAGCCCCACCAAATCCGAACCCCGACCGCCAGGGAGGGGGTTGCCCCCGAAGCCCCCCATCTTGCCCCTTGAAATCCGCCGCCCTCAATGAAACACTTCGGTTCCGAAAAGGGGGTGTCCCATGGTCCTGCTTCGACTCCTGGCTGCGGCCGTTATTCTGCTTCCCGCTGGCTCGGTCCTGGCTGCTGGTGGCCTCAAGACCCTGGTCTTCCAGGGCCGCCTGGTGTCCGCCACCGGGGATCCCGTGGGTGGGGTCTTCCCCTTGCGTTTCTCGTTGCACAACAATGCCAGCGCGCCAGAGGATCTTTGGTCCGAGGACCTCCCTGTGGCCGTTGAGAGCGGCGCCTACACCGTGACCCTGGGTAACGGCAAGCCCCTGCCCGTGGGGGTCGACCTGGCAACCCTCTATCTCCAGGTGTCCCTGGATGGGGTCCAGGTCCAGCGGGTGCCCGTGGACATGGCCTGGATCCCCGAGTACCCCCAGGGGGGCAACGCCGGGGGCATCTGCAAGCTGTGCGAGAACGCCGAGAACAGCGTCAACGCCCAGCGGCTGGATGGCCTCAGCGTCAAGCAGCTCAAGCGCGTGGTGGGCATGGGCATCCGGCCCGCCTCCACCGTCCGGCTGTCTTCCTCTGTGGGTGGGGGCGCGGGGGCGGCCTTCAAACTGGAGTGCCCTCCCGGCCATGTGGTCACGGGCGTTCAGGGCATGGCGGACAACGGCATCAACAGCCTGGCCGTGATCTGTCGGCCCCTCGAAGGCCAGTAGACTCGCCCCCAGGGGGTATCCATGAAGGCACTCACCAGGGACTTCGAGGTGGAGGCCCTGCTGGGCGGCGGCGGCTCGGCCCGGGTCTACCGGGTGCGGCGCCGGCGGGACCAGCGCCTCTTCGCCCTCAAGCTCCTTCGAAATGACCAGGACCCGGACTTCGTCCGGCGGGTGCAGCGGGAACTGGAGGCCCTGTCCCGGATCCGCCACCCGGCCTTTGTGGGATTCCACGGCTGCCCCCTGCTGGGGCCCGACTGCGCGGCCCTCCTGTTGGACCTGGTGGAGGGCGAGACCTTGAAGGCCCGAGTGGCCCGGGAGGGCGCCCTTGGGCTACCCCTGGTCTGGAGCCTGCTGGTCCAACTCTCCGGGGTGCTGGCGGCCTTCCACCGGGAGGGGCTGGTGCATCGGGATTTGGCCCCGGGGAATGTGATGCTGCGCCCGGACGGCACCTTCGTTCTGGTGGATCCGGGCCTGGTGCGGCCCCTGGCGGGGCCGTCCTTCACGGACCCGGCGGTCCTGCCGGGGACCCCTGGCTTCATTGCCCCGGAGCTGTTGGACGGTCACCCCCCGGGCCCCCCCGCGGACATCTTTGGCCTTGGAATGCTGGCCCTCTATGCCGCCACCGGGACCCTGCCCTGGGGTCAGGGCAGCCCCGCCCTGGTGCTGGTGGCCCAGGCCGAGAAGCCCGCCCAGGACTGCCTGGGGACCCTGCCCCAGGCCCTGAGACCCCTGCTGGCCAGGATGCTGGCCACGGCGCCAGAAGAGCGCCTGCAGGACGGGGAAGAGCTGGAACAAATGTTGGCTGAGGGTGGCGCAGGCCAAACCAAGCCGCGACTGCAAGGAGCGGACCCGGCGGAGGGCGCTGGCTGAGGGTCTACAGCTCGCGGAGGGTCTCGGGGGTCACAAACGCGTCCCGGCCCGAGGGTAGCCGCACCTTCCAGAAGCCGTAGTTCCGGGCGGGGGGCTCTACCAGGCGCAGCTCCAGGCCCTCGGGGAGGGGGCGTCGGGGGGAGGCGGGGTTGGGGCTCTCCAGCAGCCAGGCCTCCCGGGTCACCACAATCCCCAGGCGCACGGCGTCGTCGGCCCAGATCCGGCCCCCCGCCAGGAGGCCCGCCACCAGGACGGGCAGCAGGAGGGACAGCACCAGCAGCCGCAGGGCCCCGTGGAGGGCCGCAAGTCGCCGCAGCCCCAGGGCCCCCAGGGCCAGACAGAAGAAGCCCAGGATGGCCGCGAAGACCACCAGCACCAGGGGCCGGGGCAGGGTCGTGAAGACGGCGTAGGCCAGGCCGTGGCTTTCGTCAAAGGATACCAGCCCCCGCTCCAGCTCCCGGGCCTTGGCTGCCCGGGCGGCGCCCTTGGCCATGAGGAGGTTCTCCCGGGCGGCGGCCTCAAGGTCCGCCGGCACCTCGAAGCGCAGGGCCTTCTCCAGGTGGTAGATGGCCTCGCCAAAGCGGCCCATGGCCAGGGCGGCGGTGCCCAGGTTGAAGTGGAGGGCCCCGTTGTCCAGGACCCCCGAGTCCAACAGGCTGCCGTAGATCTGGAAGGCCCCCGCCGGGCGGCCCTCGAAGTATTCCTGATCCGCCGCCTGCCAGAGGGCCTCGGGGGAGGCCGCCCGGGCCTGGCCAAGGGGGGCCAGGCTCAGCACCAATGCCAGCATCAGCAGGGCCTTGCTCATGGCTGCCTCCTGGCGGCCTTCACGGGGCAGCGCTCACAGTCCCGCAGCAGGGTTTGCAGGCGAGCCGCCACCTCTGCGCGTTTCTCGGCCCCCGCAGCCCCCGGGGCATAGCGGGCAAAGTCACAGTTTTCCAGCTCGTTGCGCAGGGCGCGGGCCAGCTCGGGGCCCACCCCCAGGGTCAACAGGGAGGTCTCCAGCTCGGGGGGCATGGCGCCCAGGGTGGAGAGGCCAAAGCGTTCGGCCAGGAAGGCCCGCAGCAGGCGGGCGGCCTCGCCGTAGAACTCGGGGATGGGCAGGGTCTCCAGGGTCCGGCTGGCCAGGAAGCCGCGAAGCTCCGCCAGGGTCTTGCGCTTGCCCCGTCGGCCCTGCCGCACGGCCGAGATGGTCAGCAGCCGCCAGAGCCAGGGGCCCAGGGCCAGGGCCAGCAGGAGGGCCACCAGGGGCAGCAGCCAGGGCTCGGGGCCGCGGGCCCGCAGGTGGCCCGGGGTCAGGTCCGGGGGCAGCACGGGGCGGGCCCTGACGGCCAGGTTCTCGGCCTGGGTCTCCAGCACCGCCTCCTCCTCCCCCTGGGCAGGCAGCACCTGAATCTTGGGCAGGGGCAGGCGGGCGGTCTTGAAGGCCCCGTCCTCCGGGTCCAGGTAGTCCAGCGAGATCTCGCCCAGGTCGAAGGGGCCCACCTTCTCCACCCGGAGGGGCAGGCTGACCTCGATGCGGCCGGAGATGCCCCCGGGACCCTTCCTCACCCCGGAGCGGTCCACGGAGGGCTCCCGCACCACCAGGTCGGGGCGCTGCCGAAGCTGGGGCACCCGCAGGCCAAAGAGATTGCCCTCGCCCTCAATGGCGTAGCGCACGAAGAACCAGGAGCCCACGGTCAGCTCCTGGGGTACCCGCAGGTCCGAAAGGCGCAGGCGCCCCACGCTGCCGCCGTCGAAGTCCGGGGGCATGGGCTGGGGCGGGGCCTGGACCTCCAGCACCACCCCGGGGCCATGGATCTCCACGGGGGTGGAGCTGGAGCTGAACGAGATGGTCATGCCTCCGGGGCCCCGCTGCACATTGTTGCGGCTGCCCATGGCCGTCACCTTGGGGGAGGGCAGCTCTACTTTGCCGTCCAGCAGCGGGATGAAGAGGCGGCTGCCCAGCATGAAGACCTGAAACTGGCGGCCATCGATCTCCTGGCCGGGCAGTTCCTTGAGGTCCCCCTCCAGGGTCTCCTGGCGGAAGCCCTCGGAGTCCTGCATTTCCACGCCCTGGATGGAGTTGAGGCCCGAGTTCTGGGCCACATACAGGATATGGTCCACCACGAAGGGCTCGCTGACAAAGGGCGAGAGCCTGGAGATCCGGGGCATCACGAAGACCTCGTAGTTCTTGGCCATCCCCGCGAGGTTGCCAAGCTGGTCCACCGTGGCCTTCACGCCGGCGGGGTGGATGCGGACCTCCCGCTCGGCCTGGCCCCCCGGGCCCCCCAGGCTACCCATGGGACCGCCCCTCCCCGGGCCTCCCCGCTGGACCCCCGGGGGCAGCCCCCCAAAGCCCTGCTGCTGGCCCTGGTTCTGGGCCACCCGGGCGTCCTTGTCCCCCTGGCCCGACTGGACCACCACGGAGCTGGCCTGGCTGCGAAAGACCACCGTGGGGGGCCGAAAGAAGCCGTCGCCCTTTAGCTGAAACACCGGGGTCTTGAGGACGCCGGAGGTCTTGGGTCGGGCCCGGAACACGAAGCGACAGGGGGCCGAGAGGATCTGGGATCCCCGGGTCATGCAAAAGGGGGTCCGCCGCGTGGGCAGTTGCTCGACCCGGAAGTCCTGGTCTTCCACTATCTCCAGGTTCACCTGGTCCACATTCACATCAACCCGCAGGTCCACGAACTCGTTCTCGAAGATCTCCAGCTCGTCCGCCACCACCTCCAGGGCCTCCGCCCGCGCCTGCCCCTGCCACAGGCCCAGGAGGGCCACGGCGGTCACCAGCACGGTCCAGAGTCTTTTGGTAGCGGTCATCAAGCTAGGATTCCTTTCCTGCCCCAGGGGCGCGCGAAATATTGCCAGAGCCGCGGCCCTGGGGCCAGTCCTTTACCAGGGTTTTCCCGAGGGCGCCCTGGCCCCCGGGGTCAAGCGCAGGGCCTTTTGGGCCTCCAGGTTCTCCCGGTCCCGCTCGTCCAGTTCCTGGATCTGGGCCTCCATGGCCTCCGCCCCCTGGGCCTGCTGCTCCTGTTGCTCCTGTTGCTCCTGCTGCTGCTGCTCTTGCTGTTGTTGTTCCTGTTGCTCCTGGTCCTGCTCGTCCTCCCCCTCGTCTCCGCTCAAGGAGAGGCGATAGAACAGCCCCTGCCCGGCGTCCCCCTCCAGGGTCACCTGGTAGGTCTGGTCCCCGCCCTTGCCCTCCAGCTTCAGGCTGGCTTTGCCCTCCGCCACCGTCTTGGTGAAGTCCCCGCCCTGGTAGGCCTTGAGGGTCAGCTTCTTGCCCTCGGGCAGGGTGCTGAGGGACACCGAGACCTTCTGCCCGTCCTTCACCTCCAGGGAGTACCAGTCCGGGTCCCCGGGGCAGTACCGCAGCCTCAGCTTGGCGGTCTCCTGGTCCAGGGGCTTGGCGGTCTCCGCAGTGTCGTTGTCCTCCGCCTCGTCGTCCCCTTCGGGGCAGGGAGGCAAAAGCTCGGCCTTGAGCTGGCCGGGCCCCTCCGCCTCGTCCTTGCCGCTGACTTGGAACAGCAGGCGCCCGCCCTTGAGGTCGGGCAGGAAGGCCTCCAGGGTCACCAGGCCCTCGGGGGCCTTGCCCAGCTTGCCCTCCGCCAGCGTCTGTCCGGCCTCGTTGGTGACCCGCAGGGAGGGCATGCCCTGGAGGTTCTTCATGGTCAGGCTCACCGCCAGGGTCTGCCCCGCCGTGCTGTCCACCCAGTACCAGTCGTCGTCCCCAGGGCAAAGCTGGAACTGGGCGCCCTTCTCCAGGTCCAGGGCGGTGGCCTCCTGGGCGCTGTTGTTGGCGTTGTTCTGGTCCTCCAGCTTGGCGCACTCGGGCAGGACATACATGCCCAGGCCGTAGGGGTGCTCGGCGTCATCGGTGGTGGTCACCGAGACGAACCAAAGCGCGTCCTGGCCTTCGTTCTTCACGAAGATCCGCCCCTTCTTGGCCTCCTCAGCCTCGGCCTCCTCACCCCGGTACAGCCGCATGGTGACTCCTGCGGGGGCGGGTCCCTTGATGGGCGCGGGGCCCTCCTCGGGCTTTTTCTCAGGCTCAGCGCCTGCCGGTGCTCCAGCCCCCTGGGGAGGCTGGTTGCCTGGGGGGGCCTGGGGGGGCGCGGGGGGGGCGGCCTCCTCCTCCTTCTTGGGTTCGGGAGGCACTCCCAGTTCCACCAGGAGCCGGGCCCCCGCGGGCACCCCAACCCGGAACACATCCGAATCGTCGGGGCACAGCATCAGGGGGGTCTCCTGGATCTTCTCCTCGAAGGACACGGCCGCCTGGAGGCTGTTGTTGGGCTCGAAGGGGTCCTGGCGCTGCTCGCAGGGGGGCTCGAGCAACAGCAGGGCCAGCTCCAGGTTCCGGGCGGCCTCAGGGGCCGTGGGTTCCAGCATGACGGCCTTGCGCAGCGCGCCCACGGATTTCCTCAGGGCCACTTCCCGCTCGGGGTTGTCCTCGGGCAGGCTCTGGGCCTTCTGCAACAGGGTCAGCCCCAGGTTGGCCTGGATCTTCCCCTCCAGGGTGCTGGGGGCCAGTTCCAGGGCGGACCCCAGGCTCTTCTCGGCGTCGTCAAACTGCCCCGCGGCCAACTGGGCGCTGCCCAGGTTGTAGTGCAGCTCCCCGGCCGGGGGCAGTTCGGGCACCAGGGCCTTCAAGGCCTCCGCTGCCTCCGGCGCCTTGCCCTCCTCCAGGGTGGCCCGGGCCTTTTCCACGGCGCGGTTGTTCATCTTGAAGGCGTCGCAGGCGCTGGTGCCCAGGCCCAGGAGGAGCAGGAGGCCGAGGAGGGCGGTGGAGGATCCGCTTGCTGCGCGCGCGGCTGGGCTGGGGCGAGGCACCCCCTCCCTTGCGGTCGGGGTTCGGACGGGCACCCCCTCCCTTGCGGTCGGGGTTCGGACGGGCACCCCCTCCCTTGCGGTCGGGGTTCGGACGGGCGGCCGGGGGGTGTTGGTGCGGCGCAGTTCGGGCAACAGCAGGGCCAGGAGCAGCAGGATGAAGGCGGGCACCAGCAGGAACTGGAAGCGGTCCTGGCGCAGGCGCGCCATGGTGGCCTCGATCTCTTTCTTTTCCAGGCGGTCCAGTTCGGCGTAGACGGCGCCGGCGATGGGCTGGCCGGTGTAGTGGAAGTACTTGCCCCCGGTGATCCGCGCCAGGTCCTGGAGGAGCTGGTCGTTCAGATGGGACACCACGGGGTCGCCGCTCTCCTGGTCCGTCATCCGCCCCTGGCCGGGCTGGCCCGTCTCCTGGTTGATGTCGGGCACCATGTCTCCGGCGGCGCTGCCCACCCCCACGGTGTAGAGGCGCACCCCGGCGTCCGCGGCCTTCTGGGCTATGGCCAGGGCGTCGCCGCCGTGGTCCTCTCCGTCGGTGATCAAGAGCACCACCTTGAAGCGGCTGCCCTTGAAGGGGGTCACCACGCCGTTGGCGTCGGCCTCCTCCCGGCCAATGCCCAGGGTGTCCAGGGCCTCGTCCAGGGCCTTGCCCAGGGCCGTCCCAGGCACCGGCACATCGCCGGGCCGCAGCCCCTGGAGGTAGGCGCTGATGGCCCCGAAGTCGGAGGTCAGGGGGCTTTGCTTGAAGGCAATACCCGCGAAGGGAATGAGGGCCAGGCGGCCCCCCCGCATGCGCTTCATGATCTCTTCAATCTCCAGCACCGAGGCCTGGAGGCGGTTGGGCTCCACATCGGCGGCCAGCATGGAGGCGGACAGGTCCACCGCCACCGCCAGGTCGATGCCCTTCTTGTGCCACTTGCTCTCCTCCATGCCCCACTGGGGCCGCAGCAGGGCCACCCCCAGCAACACCAGGGCGAAGGCGAAGAACACCGAGGCCAACACCCGGCGGCTCTCCGCCGCCTGCCCCGTCAGGAGGGCCCGCAGGGGGCTGTCCGCCAGCCGCGCCGCCGTGGCCCGGCGCCAGCGATGGAGGGCCAGGGCCGCCAGCCCCCCCGCTCCCCCCAGCACCAAAGGAAGCCAGAAGAACTCCAGGTTTTGCCAGTTGATGCCACCGCCGAAGTTCATGGGAATCTCCGAAACACCGTGCATTGCAGGATGAAGGCTGCCAACAGCAGGGCGATGGCCACCGCCAGGGGCAGCTCGAACTCTTCGTTGCGCAGGGTCACCCGCTCTTCCTTCCAGGCGCCGCGCTCCAGGCTGGCGAAGTTCTTGCGGAACTCCTGGTCGTTGTAGGAGACCTGGAACACGCCCTTGGCGGTGTCCGCCAGCTCGCGGATGCGGGCCTCGTCAACCCGGGACTCGTAGGGGATGTAGATGGGCATGCCGCCCTCCAGGGCCAGGCGCCCGCTGCGCTGGATGGCGGGGATGCGGCTGTCCTGACCGGACCCGATGAGGAAGGTGTACAGGCGGGGGCGCTGGCCGTCGTCCATGGCGCCCAGGTGCTTGGCCACATCCAGGGGCTTGAGCTGGCTGGCGTTGTCGTTGCCGTCGGTGATGAGGATGATGACCTTGCCCTTGCCGTCGCTGTCCGCCAGGCGCTTGTAGGCCCGGGCCAGGGCGTCCCCCACGGCGGTGCTCTCGCCGTTGATGGTGCAGCCGTTGAGGCAGCCCTCGCGGTTTCGTTCCCGCTCCTGGCTGTCCAGCACCAGGGCGTTGAGGTGCGCCAGGGCCGCCTGGTAGTCCAGGGTCAGGGGGAACTTCATCCAGGCGTCGCTGGCGAAGACCACCAGCCCCAGGCGGTCGCCCTTGCGTTGGGTGATGAACTCGCGCAGCACCTCCCGGGCGGTCTCGAAGCGGTTCTTGGGGGTCTTGCCCTGGGAGAGGAGCTGCCCGATTTGCAGGTCCGAGAGGTCCACGGCGTTCATGGAGCTGGACATGTCCAGGCAGATCATGATGTCCAGGCCCTCGCCCTCCAGGTCCTCGTAGTCCTCGGTGACGGGGCGGGCCAGGGCCACCACCAGGGCCAGCAGCCCCAGGGCCAGCAGCAGTTCGGGGATGAAGGCCAGGCCTGCCCGCATGCCGGGGCGCGCAGCCTTCACCGCGTTCCAGTTGGCAAAGCCCCAGGTGGGCAGGGCCAGGCGGGGGCGCGTCCAGAAGCGCAGGGTGCCGTGCCGCCGGTAGTAGAACAGGGGCGGCAGCAGCAGCAACAGCAGGAAGAACCAGGGGTGTTGGAAGCTCATCTTGGGGCAGCCTCCTGGTTGGAGTTGGAAGACCCCTGGGGGCCCTGGGTGGCCCTCGGGATGGTGCGGGTGATGAAGGCGCGCACGGCGTCCAGGTCCAGGCCCGCCCGCTGGAGGCCGGGCTCCACCTTGGCAAACTTCACCAGGTCGAAGTCCTGCAGCATGACCACCACCTCCTCCACCACGACCCCCTCCAGCTTCAGCCGCTTGAGGCGGGAGCGCAGCTCCGTGGTGGTCAGATCCATGCTGTCAAAGCCCCAGCGGTTGCCCAGGTACTCCCGCATGGTCTCCGAGAGGCCCGTGTAGAAGGCCGAGAAGAGGCCGTACTTCAGCAGATCCTTGCGCTCCAACTCGGCCAGGCGCCCCAGGGCCGTGACATGGGCTGGCACGGGGGGGGGCGGGGGGGGCACGAAGTGGGCCCGCCTGAAACGAATCACCGCCACGGTCGTCGCGGTGGCGCTGAGGATGACGCCCAGGATGATGAGGCCCCAGATGAGGTACCAGTTGGTCTGCACCAGGGGCACCGTGGGGAAGGCCGCCGAGATGGCTGGCTGGCTCTCCGCCGCGAAGTGGGAACCGGTGTGAAACTTGCGCTTGGGGGTCAGCACCGTGATGCGGCCCCCGGCGGGGGTCTCCACGGGCAGCTCCTGGGGGGGGATGATGATCCAGCCGGCGCCCAGCACCCGAAAGGGGATGACCAGCTCGTTGCCCAGGGTCTTGCCGTCCTCCGAGAGGCTGCGGGTGAGCCGGATGCCGTCCCGCAGGATCTGCGTCGTCTCGGGGAACTTGAAGCTGCCGGGGATCTGCAGGCTGTAGCCCATGGGCAGGGTTAGCTTGGCGTGCAGCTCCACCTCCTCGCCCACCAGCGGGGTGTCGCTCTTCTTCACGAAGCTCAGCTCCGGCACCAGGGCCTCGCCGGGCTTGGGGGCGGCGGGGGCGGCCTTGGTGTCCTCGTCGCTGACCATCACGGCACCCTTGGGGGTGGCGGCGACGCCGGGCAGGGCCAGGGCCTGGTTGGCCGGGCCGGGTTCGGGGGCCGGGTCGGTGGCCAGCAGGAGGGCAAGCAGTATGGACGGGATGCAGCTCATGGCGCCTCCTAGTGCCTTCTCGCCCGGCGGCGGAACAGCTTGAGCAGCGCCGGAATGTAGTCCCGGTCCGTGTGGAGGAACTCGTGGTCCAGGCCCTGGCTCTTGAACAAGCCCCGGAGGCGCAGGTCGGCGGCCTCGGCCCAGGCCCGAAACAGGCGAGCGGCGGCGGGGCGGGAGCTGTCCAGCAGGCACTGTTCGCCGGTCTCGGGGTCATGGAGGGCCAGCAGGCCCGCGGCGGGCAGCTCCAGGTCCGCCGGATCCCGGGCCACCAGGGGCACCACATCGTGGCGGCGCCGGGCCACGGCCAGGGCCTTTCTGAGCCCCTCGTGTTCGGCGTCATCCCGGACGAAGAAGTCGGACAGCACGAAGGCCACCGAGTTCTTCTTGGTGATGCCGTGGAGGGTGCGCAGGGCCTTCTCCAGGCCCCCGGGCTGCTGGGCCGTGGGGGAGCTTTGGAAGTTCATGATGTCCATGATGACGCGCATCACATGGCGCCGCCCCTTGGCCGGCGGCACGATGTGCTGGACCGTGTCGGTGAAGATCAGCAGCCCCACCCGGTCGTTGTTCTTGATGGCCGAGAAGGCCAGCAGGGCGCCCACCTCGGCGATGAGCTCGCGGCGGGTCATGCGGCGGGTCCCAAAGCCCGTGGAGCCGGAGGCATCCACCAGCAGGAAGACGGTCAGCTCGCGCTCTTCGATGAAGACCTTGATATGTAGCTGCCCGGTGCGGGCCGAGACATTCCAGTCGATGAGCCGCACATCGTCGCCGTCCTGGTAGGGCCGCACCTCCTCGAAGCTCATGCCCCGGCCCTTGAACACCGACCGATACTGGCCCGCCATCTGCTGGTTGGCCAGGCGCGTGGTGGCGATCTCAATGTGTCGCAGCTTCTGGCGAAGCTCCGCTCGGTTCTGGGTGGCCATGGCTTAGGGTACCTCGACCTCGTCGAAGATCTTCTTGATGACGCCCTCCACGGGCATGTCCTCGGCCTCGGCTTCGTAGGTGAGGATGATCCGGTGGCGCAGGATGTTCATGGCGCAGTCCTTCACATCCTCCGGGATCACATAGCCGCGGTGACGCAGGAAGGCCTGGGCCCGGACGGCCTCCAGGAGGAACAGGGAGGCGCGGGGGGAGGCCCCGAAGGCGATGAGGTCGGCGATGGACTCCAGGCCGTAGTCCTTGGGGTTCCGGGTGGCGAAGATGATGTTCAGGATGTACTTCTTGATCTTCTCGTCCACATAGACCTGCTTGACCACCTCCCGGGCCTTGAGGATGTCGGAGGGCCGCAGGAGCTTGCGCACCTGGGGCTTCTCGGCGCCGGTCATGCGCTCCATGATGACCCGCTCCTCCTCCAGGGAGGGGTAGCCGATCTTGATCTTCAGCATGAAGCGGTCCACCTGGGCCTCGGGCAGGGGGTAGGTGCCCTCCTGCTCGATGGGGTTCTGGGTGGCCAGCACCAGGAACAGCGGGTCCAGGGGGTAGCTGGTGTCGCCGATGGTCACCTGCCGCTCCTGCATGGCCTCCAGCAGGGCACTCTGGACCTTGGCGGGGGCGCGGTTGATCTCGTCCGCCAGCAGGATGTTGGTGAAGACGGGCCCCTGGTGGACCTTGAACTCGCCACTCTTGGGGTTGTAGACCATGGTGCCGATGATGTCCGCGGGCAGCAGGTCGGGCGTGAACTGGATGCGCTGAAAGCCCGTGTCCAGGCAGTCCGCCAGGGTCTTGACGGTCAAGGTTTTGGCCAGGCCCGGCACGCCCTCCAGCAGGATGTGACCGCCCGTCAGCAGGCCCGTGAGGAGCCCCTCGAGCATCTCCCGTTGGCCCACCAGGACCCGCCCCATCTCTTCAAAGAGGGCATCCACGAAGGCGCTCTCGGTCCTGACCAGGTCATTGATGTATCTGATGTCCCCTTCCATATCCTCTCCTCCTTCATGGGGGGCCGGCTAGACGCCCCACCGACGGCCTGAAAACACACAACCCAGACAAATATTCCCAATCCGAACCCCGACCGCCAGGGAGGGGGTTGCCCGGCCGTTCCCAGCCGCGCACGCAGTAAGCGGATCAGACCCTGGTTCCCCTTCCTGCCTCGTAGTCCTTCAGCAACTGGGCCAGCAGGCCGGGGATGAGTCGGCTCTCCTCGGGGGTGCCCACGAAGGCGATGCGAAGCTGGGTGGCGCCGGGGTCGGGCTGGCCGGGGGCCACCTGATAGAAGCCCGTGAGGGGCGCCGTCAGCAGCGTGTAGGCCTGGCCCCCCACCGGGACCCGGCCCTCCCGGGCGCACCAGCCCACGAAGTCCAGCCCCGAGAAGCCGGGCTTCACTATGTCTTGCAGGTCCACCACCGTGTAGATGGAGGCCGCCGGCGACGAAACCCGAAGGCCCGGCAGGAGGCGGCCCAGATCCTCCGAGAGTTGGACCATCTGCTGGCGGTAGTACTCGCGCTGCTGGCCGTACCATTGCTGCAACTCGGCGTGGGGCACCTGCCCCAGGGCCCCGAAGACCGCCTGCCCGATGGCGTTGGCGCAGAGGCTGGCGGTGCTCTCCGCCACGCTGCGCCGGTGGAACTCGGCGTTGTCCGTGATGAGGCCGCCGATGCGCAGGCCGCAGGCGTTCCACACCTTGGAGGCACTCTCAATGCTGATCCTGCGGCCCGTGATGCCCGGCACCGACGCCTCTGTCACGGCCCAGACGCTGGGGCTGGCCTCGCTGGTGTAGTTCAGCTCCCGGTAGGCCTCGTCGCTGATGAACCACAGGTTGTGCTTCACGCAGAGGCGGCCCAGGGCGTTCATGGTGGGCCGGTCGAAGAGCTGGCCCGTGGGGTTGTCGTAGGGGATGACCAGGAGGGCGGCGGGCTGCTCCTTGGCAATCAGGGCCTCCACCTCCGCCTCCGAGGGCAGGGCGAAACGGCCATCCCGGCCCAGGGTGCGGCGCAGCGCCACCACCCGACGGCCCAGGCGCTCGGCGAAGGCCAGATAATTGGTGTAGAGGGGGTCCAGCACCAGGAGGGGCCGCTCGCCACTGCCCGCGGGCCCGCAGACCCCCAGCAGCACCAGCTCCATGGCCGCCGAGCCGCCATCTGTAATCTGGACCTGGAGGCCCTCCGTGGCCAGGCCACTGGAGCGCAGGATATGCAGGAAGGCCCCCCGGCATTCGTCCGTGCCCACGGAGGCCGTGTAGCGCAGCACTCCCCCCGCCAGGGGACCCCCCGGGGCCGCCAGGGCCGCCAGCCGCGCCGTCATGGCCGGGTGCATGGGCAGGGACACATTCCCGATGGCCACATTGATGGCCTTGGTGCCATCCTGCCGCTTGGCGAACTCAATCTGAGCCAATCGGATGGGGCTGGGGTTGCGGGCAGCAAAGTGGGCCGAGAGCCTGGGCTGTGCGGTCATGGGACACCCTCGTTGGGTTACGCGGCCGCGAACTATACTACCGACCCCGGCTCCGACTCAAGGCTCGATGTTCAACCCCCTCCCTGGCGGTCGGGGTTCGGACGCGCCGAAACCGGGGCTTGTGGGGTCTACCCTTGCGCGGCCTCCTCCTCCCCCTCGCCCCCTTCCTCTGGCGGCACCAGGGTCACGGCGGGGCCTTGGCCCAGGACCTTGGCGCTGATGCTGGCCTCCAGCTCGGGGTCCGCCGCCAGGGCCTCCAGGCAGCCGCTGCGGCCCTGGCCAAGCTGGCGCTCTCCGTAGCGATACCAGGAGCCCGCCTTCTCCAGGACCCCGGCGGCGATGCCCAGGTCCACGACCTCGCCCCGTCGGTCCACGCCGCGGCCGAAGATGATGTCGAACTCGCAGGTGCGGAAGGGGGGCGCCAGCTTGTTCTTGACCACCTTGACCTTGGTGCGGTTGCCCACCGAGTCGTCCCCCTCCTTCACCACCGAGCCCCGCCGCACCTCCAGGCGCACGGAGGCGTAGAACTTCAGGGCATTGCCGCCGGTGGTGACCTCGGGGTTGCCAAAGACCACGCCGATCTTCTGGCGGATCTGGTTGATGAAGACCACGCTGCATTCCTTCTTGGCGCAGACCCCGGTGAGCTTGCGCAGGCCCTGGCTCATGAGGCGGGCCTGGAGGCCCAGGTGGGAGTCCCCCATCTGCCCTTCGATCTCCGCCCGGGGGGTCAGGGCCGCCACCGAGTCCACGACGATCATGGCCACCTCGCCGCTGGCCACCATGGCCTCGCAGATCTCCAGGGCCTGCTCGCCGCAGTCGGGCTGGGAGATGAGCAGGTCCGACAGGTTCAGGCCCAGCCCCTCGGCGTAGGCCGGGTCCAGGGCGTGCTCGGCGTCGATGAAGCCCACCACCCCGCCGGCCCGCTGGGCCTGGGCCAGGGCGTGCAGAGCCAGGGTGGTCTTGCCGCTGCTCTCAGGGCCGAAGATCTCGATGATGCGCCCCCGGGGGTAGCCGCCGCAGCCCAGGGCGCGGTCCAGCCCCAGGGAGCCGCTGGGGGTGACCGGGACCTTGGTCTGCCCCTCCCCGTCCCAGGTCGTGATGGCCCCCTTGCCCACCCGGCCCTCCACGAACTTCACGATCTTGCTCAAGGTGTCCTGCCGCTTGCTCATGCGCTGCCTCCTTCGTTGGCAATTGCCCCCACAAAGGCGCCCGCCGGCGGGGTGTCCCGGGGCTCCAGGATGCCGTCCAGCATCCGGTAGCGCAGGGCCCGGGCCAGCTCCTCGGCGCCAATGGCGTCCCTGCCCTCCAGGTCCGCGATGGTGAGGGCCAGTTTCAAGATCCGGTCATAGGAGCGCGCGGACATGCCCCGCCGCACGAAGACCTCGTGCAGCAGCAGCCGCGCCTCCCGATTGGGTCGGGCCAGGGCCCGCACCTGGTCCGGGGTCATGCCCGCGTTGCAGGTGGCCTGGCTGCCCCAAAGCCGTCGTTGTTGCCGCAGCCGCGCTTCCTCCACCCGGGCCTGAAGGGTCCGGCTGTCCAGGTCGCTGCGGTTGCTCTCCAGGTGCTCGATGCCCACCGCCTGCAGCACCACATGCAGGTCTATTCGGTCCAGGATGGGGCCCGACAGGCGGGCCAGATAGCGCTGCACCGACAGCTCGCCGCAGACGCACTCCCGCTGGGTGGACCCCCGGTACCCGCAGGGGCAGGGGTTCATGGCCGCCACCAGCATGAGGCGGCTGGGGAAGCGGCAGCTCATCTTGGCCCGGGAGACCAGGATGTGGCCGTCCTCCAGGGGCTGTCGCAGGGCCTCCAGGACCTGCCGGGGGTACTCGGGGAACTCGTCCAGGAACAGCACGCCGTTGTGGGCCAGGGACACCTCCCCGGGGCGGGGAATGCCGCCACCCCCCACCATGGCCGCGTGGCTCAAGGTGTGGTGGGGCGCCCGAAAGGGCCTCTGCCGGATCAGCCCCGAGCCCTTGGGCAGCAGCCCGCTGACGCTGTGGATCCGGGTGGCCTCCAGGCGCTCCTCCCGGGTCATGGCGGGCAGGATCCCGGGCAGGCGCCGGGCCAGCATGGTCTTCCCCGACCCGGGGGGCCCCACCATCAGGATGTTGTGCCCCCCCGCCGCCGCCACCGCCAGGGCCTCCTTGGCGAAGGCCTGCCCCCGCACCTCGGCCATGTCGGGGAAGTGGGGCGGCTCCTGCGCCTCCTCGCCGGGTTGGTGGGGCTCCAGGTCCAGCCGCCCCGCCACCCAGTCCAGGGCCTCAGCGAGGTTGGCCACGCCAAAGACCTCCAGGCCCTCGACCACCGCCGCCTCCGCCGCGTTGTCCTTGGGAATCAACATGCGCCGCACGCCCATGTCCCGGGCCGCCAGGGCCATGGGCAGCACCCCCTGGAGGGGCCGCAGGGTGCCGCAGAGGCTGAGCTCCCCAAGCACCAGGATTCGCTCCAGCCGCTGGGCGGGGACAAGCTCCGCCGCGGCCGCGATGGCCAGGGCCATGGGCAGGTCATAGATGGTGCCCCGCTTGGGGATGTCCGCCGGGGCCAGGTTCACGATGATGCGCCGGCTGGGGAAGTCCAGGCCCGCCGAGGTCATGGCCGCCCGGATGCGCACCCGGGACTCCTTCACCGAGGTCTCCGGCAGCCCCACCACCTCAAACGAATTGAGCCCACCCCCCACCTCGCACTCCACCACCACCTTGAAGCCCTC
>CAZMEC010000037.1:0-19096 GCA_964565265.1 uncultured Myxococcales bacterium | reverse complement strand
CTGGCCCGCGAGTTCCTGGCCCTCAAGGCCGAGATGGAAGAGAAGCAGCAGCTCCCCGGCGAGCACCTGGACATCATCCGCCGCCAGATGATGTCGGACATGGGCCTTACGCCGGACGAGCTGCGCAAGACCTTCACCGAGAAGATCGAGAAGCAAAAAGAGAAGGTCGACGCCTACAAGAACCAGTTCAAAGAGCAGCTCGACAAGTACCACCGCTACATCAAGATCATCTGCTCCAAGCAGGTCACCGAATACCCCAGCCTGAGCGACGGCCCGGCCGTCGAGGCCTTCATTGCCCAGGTCGCGGCCCAGTGTGAGAGCGAAGCCAAGGCGGCCCTCAATGAGAAGAAGCTGACCCTCTTCAAGTTCTCCGGCGAGCACTACCGCGCCGCCGTGGTCCTGGCCATCAAGAAGAAGGAAGAAGTCCGCAAGCGTGGGCTGCGGGCGCGCGTTCGGGCCTACCTGCGGGTTGCCACCGAGGCCTTCAGTGAGACGGGCCCCGGAAAGGCCACCCTGGCCCGGACCAAGGTCTGGAAGCTGGAAGACGGCACCATCCGCAAGATCATCGACCGCGTGGTCTCCGAGGCCTTCAAGATGGCCAAGGATGCAGCCGCCTCCGCCCCAGAAGACAAGAAGGGCCGCATCGGCCTGACCCAGGCGGACATCGACGAATACGCCACCATGGAAGTGGCCGAGGGCTATGTGCTGGCCTCCATGGCCGCCCTCAACTGGAAGCTGGAGTGGGCCGAGAAGGGCCCCGATGGCGGCGACCGCTCCTGGTCCTACGCCCAGGCCGAGGCCGCCAAGCGCTTTGGGGAGGGCTACTGGAGCGACAAGGCCCTGCTGGACTTCTTCATGAACGACATTGACGCCTCCTATGCCGCCTTCACCTTGGCCATGGAAGGCCTGGACGCGGCGGCCCGCTCCTGGGGCTTTGCCAGCGAGAACCTGCCCACCTGGAACCGGGTTCAGGCGGACCTGAACAGCGCCCGGGACGCCGCCATGGCTGCCGCCCGGACGGCCTCTGGTATCTCCGAGGGGGCCCTGGAGGCCTACCTCAAGTACGCGCCCGTGCTGGAGATGATGACCGAGGTCATGGTCATGAACTTCGATGGCGCCCGCAGGAAGGCCATGGAGGCCGAAGAGGCCGCCAAGGCCGCGGAAGCCGCCAAGGCCGAGGAAGCCGCCAAGGCTGCCCCCGAAGCTGCCCCGGCCCCCCAGGCCAAGCCCCAGTAGTCCCCATGAAGTCCCTGTTCACCTTGCCCTGCGCCTTCCTGCTGCTGGCGACTGCCTGCAGTGGGTCCAAGGGCAAAGAGGACGACGCCCGGCCCCACTTCGAGACCCTCTCCCAGACCGTCACCATGTTCAACGAGGCGCTGCACTGGGGGAACACCCTGGAGGCCTCCAACTGGCTTGATGTGAAGTCCCTGCCGGCCTTTCAGGAGGCCATCCTGAAGAGCCGAGGCGTCCGCGTGCTGGAGGTCGAGGTGGAGGGTATCCTGCCCCAGCCCAAGGGCCGGGTCACTGCCATGGTGAGGTTCCTGTGGACCCCCAAGGACAGCATCAGCACCGAGGAGTGTCTGTTGGTGCAGACCTGGCGGCCCAGCGGCAAGGTCTGGATGATCAGCTCCTCCGTGCCCCAGGAGTGCAACAAGACCATCTATGCCTTTGACGCCCCGCCGGACACCAGCCCGGTGGTGGCCCCCAAGCGCCGCTCAGTGATTGATAAGTGAGCCCCTGATCCGGGCGAGACGAAAGCGCTGCTCTTCAAAGGTCTCAACTCCCAACACCTGGGCATCCAAGGGCTGGCCATCCGCGCCAAGCATTGGGCCAAGCCTTGGAAACACCGGCACCACCCGCAGGCCGGGCCGCACCGGGGCGCTGGCTTGGGCCTGGGCCTTGACGAGGCGCAGGATCTTCCTGCGGGCTGCCTGGTCCCCTGCGAGGGCCCCCCGGACGGTCTCCAGCAACTGCCCCTCGCGGTCCCGAAGCTTCCAGGTGTTGGGCAGCCGCACGGTGGGCCCGGCGCCGGCCTCCAGGAAAGCCAGGGCGGGATCCTTGCCCTCTGACATGTGGCGGCAAATCAGGGCCTTGGCCTGGCCCCGGGGAGTGCCGCCCAGGGGCAGGGTCAGGAAGGGGGTGCCCACGCAGTCGTGGTAGTACACCACATGGGCGGCCTTGAGAACCTGCTCGTGGAACTCCGCCGGGAAGGCGCCCGCCTCAACCAGGCGAGGGTCCGCAAGGTAGTACAGGGAGGCAAGCTGGGCGCCAAGCTCGGTGACCAGGGTCCCGGTGGCACCGCTCAGGCCATCCTCCTGGGGACCCACCGCCAGGCCCGCCGCAAAGACCGCCCGGGCATACTCCATCCAACGGCCCGCCACCCGGCCCCAGGTCTTCACCAGGAGGCCGTATTCGGGCAGCAGCCGGCGCTCTGTCTCGGGACCCTGAAAGGCCGCCGCCGGGTACAACAGGGAGGGAAAGACCGCGGCACAGGCGGAGGCTCCGAAGGCCCCAGGCACGGTGGCAACTGCACAGGCTGGGGCTCCGTCATAGACGGCCACCAGGGGATGGGCGCTCATGCCCTCCAGGGCCTGGGCCTCCTGGGCCGCCTTGGCGCCCAAAAAGAGGGTGCGAAACCGGGCAAAGGCCTCCGTGTCGGCCCCGGGAATACCCACCAGGCCTTGGAAGCCCCCGGAGAGGTGCAGCGGGTCCCGGGAGTTGTCGAGGAACCCCAACTGCAGGGCCAGCGTCTCAGTGAAAGAGTGGGCCCTCGGCAGGGCCCCAGGATCGGAGCCGCCGGATTCCAGCGTGTTGGCGATGGCCTCCAGGGCCAGGCGCTCCTGCTCCTCCTCGGCCAGCGCCGCAGCCTGCCGCAGGAAATGCACCACCTCGGAGATCCGGGCCCCCCAACGCCAGCCCGCATTCATGGGGGCGGCCTTGCCTTTGAGGGTGGACGGGTCAAGCTCGTAGCGGACATTGGGCCAGCGCAGGAGGTGGTCCCCCGGCAGGTCGGCCAGGCCCAGCTCGGGGTCGTAGAAATTGTCCGCGCTGTCCTTCACGGGGTCAGCGGAAGCCCGGCCCAGGTTGCGAGGCTCCACCGAGGGGTCAAACACCAACCCCTCAAGCTGGGCGAAGCGCTCCTGGAGATCCTTCCCGGGCAGGAAGTCCAGCCTCTCGCCCTGCTGCTCCAGGCGCTTCATGGCCTCCAGGAGTTGGGCCGCGCCAAAGCCCTGGGCGACGATCTTTTCGCCCGTGAGGGCGTCATAGGGACCGTGATTGGCCCACAGCAGCTTGAGGTAATCGGCAGCGGCCTGCTTCTCCCTGGGCCCCGAGAAGGCCCCGGCAGCCACCGCCTTCTCCAGCAGGGTCACCAGGGGCAGGGCCAGCCTATGATTCAACACATACAGGATGGGATCCGCCGCCTCCACGGCCCGCACCAGGTACCAGGCCTTGAGGCGCTCCCTGGGCTGGAGCCTGGCAAAGCGCCCGGCCCCCACGCGTGCCTCCGCGAAACTCTGGTCACCCGTGCCGAAGCGCAGCTCCGCCGGGGGCCTGCCCGGCCCCGCCTGGGCCTGGGGCTCGGACTTGACCTTGGAGGCCTCCCCGCAGAGGTCCTGCCGGCTGGCACAGAAGGCCGCCAGGATGCCGGCCTTGCGCACGGCCTTGGAGCTGCCATCCAGTTCCACCAGGCGGGCCACCAGGGCCTTCCCCCGGGCGGCTTCAAAGGGGGGCAGGACCTTGTGGCAGGCCGCCAGCCAGCGGGCCTGGGCCAGGGGATCCTTGCCCCTGGAGGCCCAGCGGGCGCCCTTGAGGCAGACTCGATAGTCCCAGGGCTCCTGAAGGAACAAGCCCTCCAGCACCCCAGCGGCCAGCCTCGGATCCCTCCGGGCATACCACCCGGCCCGCAGCAACTGGGCCTCCCGGTCCCCCGGGGACACATAGAGCAGCCGCTCCAGGCGCTCCAGCGCATCCTGATCCCGCTTCACGGCGAACAGACAAAGGGCCTCATTCCAAAGGAGATCCCGGTCATCGGGCTTCATGGCGAGGCCCTTCTTCGCTGCCCCCAGGCAGCCCTCCGGGTCTCCATCCTGGCGCAGGGCCGCCGCCAGCACCAGATAGGCGCCAGGGTCGGACTGGTCCGCCTGTCCCAGGAAGCCCCGGGCCTCCGAATAGCGCCCCAGGGCCAGCAAGGCCTGGGCCTGGGCGACCCGCAGCCGGCCGTCCATGGGGTCCGTCTTGCGGGCCGTTTCTATAAGCTCCAGGGCCCGCTCGGCCCGGCCATTCTGCAGGCTTGCCTGCCCCAGATCCGCCAGGAGGGCACGCACCCGGGCGGGGTCCGTGCGCTCCAGTTCGCGCTCGTCCAGGGTCAAGCCGTGGGCAGCGAAGATCACCTCGTAGTCCCGCTGATCCTTCAGGGCCGCCAGTCGATCCCGTTCCGCCACGAAGAAGGGCTGTAGCTGGGGATGCTGGGGTAGCACCAGGAAGCGGTTGACCCAGGTCAGGGCCTCTTCCAGGCGCCCGTCCCGCTCCAGAAAGACCAGGAGGGTCCGGGCGGCCTCTTCATGCCAGGGCTCCCTCTCCAGGGCCGCCAGTTCCAGCTTGACAGCCGAGGCCAGGTCCCCCTTCTTGCCAAACAGCAGGGCCGTGCGGTGGAAGGGCTCGGCGGACTGGGGCTCCAGCCGCATGAGCCTCCCGGCGACCTGAAAGGCCCCCTCCACCTCGTTCATGGAGTCCAGCAGACGCAGAAGCTCCCACTGCCAGAAGCCTTGGTCTCCACCGGTCCTGCGCTGCCCCTCCTCCATGATGGCCATGACGGCCCCGGGCTCGCCCCGGCGGGAGGCCGCGTAGGCCTCCAGCAGCCAGGTCTCCCTGCGGCTTGGGTCCATCTTCCGGGCCTTCGCAAGCCAGGAGGCCCCCGCCTGGTCATCCCCCGCGTAGAAGGCCGCCAGGGCCAGGCAGTAGAAGGGCTCCATCGTCACCGCGCTCTTGAGCGCCTTGCCGCAGAGGCGGGCCGTGTCGGCGCTGCGGTGAAGCACCAGGTAGTGCATCCCCAGGAGGGCCTCCAGGCGGGGGGACGACGCTTCCTCCAGGGCCTCCTCCAGGAGGGCGGCGTTGCTCTCCGCGGCCCCCGCCTCGGGAAGCAGGGAGGCATCCAGGCGCAGCCCCGAAGGCAGGTCCTGGGCGGCTGCCCCAGCGGGCAACCACAGGGCCAATGCAATGGCAAGCACCGGCAGTCTGGAAAGCATGGAACCCTCCAACAATGAGCCCTTGGTCAAGACAGGCTTCCCTAAGATAGCATCCGCGGCTAGAATCCAAAAGCATGAAAACGCCCGTCCAACACCATCAGGAACGAGAGTGGAAATACCGTCTGGAGACCCGCGACGAGTACCTGCGGCTGCTGGAGGCCCTGGGGCCCCAGGTGCCCGTCTCTCGGCAGCACAACAGCTACTGGCTGCCCGCCTCCCCGGAGCTGGCGGTGCTGCGCCTTCGGCAGGAGGGCGGCAGGTGCTTCCTCACCCTCAAGGGTCCCTCCACAAGAGAGGGGGCCCGGTTCAGCCGCCGGGAGTCTGAGCTGGAGCTTGATCAGACCCAGGCCCGGGCGCTGCTGGACCAGGATGAGGGGGGGGCGCGGGGGGCCCTGGAGGCCCTGGGAGCCGGGCTCCCCCTGGTCTTCGCGGGGAACCTGGTGAACGACCGGCGGACCTGGCAGAGGGAGGGCTTCGAGGTGGCCCTGGACGAGAGCTTCTTCCCCCGGGGCCCCCAACTGGAGATTGAATTCGAGCAGCTTGCCGAAGAGGTGGACCCCCTGTTTCCAGAGGCCCTGCTGCGGAGCTGCGGCGTGGAGGTCAGGCCCGCCCGGGGGGGGAAGTTCGGCCGGCTCCGCGAGGAACTGGCCCAGGGCTAGGCCCGGGACCGGCGGGCCGAAGCGCTGCGCCGCGGGAAACTTTGGGCAAAAAAAAAGCGCCCGCCAAAGCGAACGCCCTTTTTTTGGAATCCAGGAGAGTCTTACAGCTTGTCCTTCATGACCGGAGCGGGCTTGAAAGCCACGGTCTTGGAAGCCTTGATGGTGATCTCCTTGCGGGTGCGGGGGTTGCGACCCTTGCGAGCGGCCCGCTTGCGAACCGTGAAGGTGCCGAAGCCGGGGTAGGAGAAGCGCTCATCCTTGGAGATGGCCTCAGCCACGGTCTCGAACACAGCTTCCACGATCTGCGAGATTTCCTTCTTGCTGATCTCAGACGCCGAACCCTGGATCTTGCCAATGAACTCAGCCTTCGTCATAGCAAAAACCTCCCTTGCTAGTTGATCTTGGCCATAATGGCCGTGAACTTGTCTGCCCACGAAAAGCACGGTATTAGGCCAGATAAGGGCTGTCAAGCGAAATTCTGAAAGTTTTTTTGACGCAGCCCCTCGTACACCGCCACATGGACAGCGGCCGCCAGGTTCAGGCTCCGGACCTGGGCCGAGATGGGAATGAAGACCGTCTGGTCCTGATGGGTCTCCAGGAGGGCCTCCGAAAGACCCACACTTTCGGGGCCAAACAGGAGCAGGTGGTCGTCTTCGTAACCTATCAAATCGTAACGGGTTTTGCCCTTCTTGGAGAACAGCAGCCAGCGGTCCGCTGGGACCGCCTCAGCCAGGGAGGCCAGGTCCCTGTGGACCCCCACCACCACGCTGCGCCAGTAGTCCAATCCGGCCCGCTTGAGCTTGGCATCGTCCAGGGTGTAGCCCAGCTTGCCCACCAGGTGGAGCCCAGCCCCGCAGGCAGCACAGAGGCGCACAATGTTACCCGTATTCTGGGGGATTTCGGGATCAAGCAGGGCCACCTGGAACATTTTTTCTCCTTGGGCTGGCTAAAAACTCCACCAGAAGTCGAGCCACGGAAAGACCGGGAGTCTGGTGCTCTTGTCAATCGCCCCCTGGCTGTCCCGGGAGGTGGAGATGGGAAAACTGCCCGCCGCCAGGCCAACCCCAATATGGGCGCGGCCAAACTCGTGGGCATAGACGGCCATCAAGGTCTGGCTGGTGGGCAGGAAAGGGGAGAAGCCCAGGGCCCCATGGAGGCGCAGCATCAGCAGATCCGAACGGTTGATGAGGAAGTCCAGGCCGGCCCGGTAGTAGACCCGGTTCTCGGACTCCTCGCCGGCGGAGCCAAAGGGGCTCTCGTAGCCCCCCCCAAGGGTCGCCTGGAGATCCCGGCGCAGGGTCCGGGACCAGGCCAGCCCCACCTGGACGAAGCCCGGGTAGTCCTTATCGCCCTGCTGCATGGACAGGAAGCTTTGCTGGTAGCCAAGCTCCACCGCGATGGCGGTCTGGGGGCTTTGCCAGACGCCCACCCGAAGCTGGGCGTTGGGGGTCATCAGGAGGGCCACGATGGGGCTGGTGAAGACGGTCACGCGCTCCGTGATGCCGTAGCCCAGGGGCGTGAGGATCCCCACCATCATGGCGCCCCGCTCCAGGCAGCGGGCGGTGCCCATGACCAGCTCCGAGGTGGACTCCCAGGCCCGGGCCTGGGGAGGCAACCACAGCAGCAGCCAAAGGAGCATCAGGAGCCTGCCCAAGCGCTTCAAGGGGACCCTCAATTCACGGTGGTGGAGACCTTGGGACCGGCGGGCGCCGTGAGGGGCCCCAGGTTCTTCTCGTACTGCTTGACCTGGTCCGTCAGCATGAGGGCCAGGCGCTTGGCGTTGGCCGGGGACATGATGGTCCGGTGGAGGAGCTTGCCGTTGGGCAGCCCGGGCATGAGGACCACCGCGTCCAGGACAAACTCCGTCGGGGTGTAGTTGCAAAGGAACACATTGGCGTATTCGCCGGCAGCCTTGGCCTCATCAATCTTGATATTGACCGTGCGGGATCCCGCGTCCTGTTTTTCGTCAGCCATGAAAGAACCTCCTGCTTTACCGTGGCGCGGGCGGCAGTGTAGCATCACGGGGTCGGCTTAGTAAACAGCAGGAGAACCCCAGCATGACGGGCAGGCTCATTGTTTCCATCGATCAGGGGACCACAGGGACCACGGTGCTGGTGGTGGATCCCAGCGGACACATCCGGGGGCGGGGCTACCACGAGGTGCCCCTCTACTTCCCTGCGGAGGCCTGGGTGGAGCAGCGCCCGGAGGAACTCTGGGAGTCCGTGGTGCGGGCCCTCCAGGAGGCCCTGAGCTCCGCCGGCGTGGGGGGGGGCCAGGTGGCCTGCCTGGGCATCACCAACCAGCGGGAGACCTGCATGGTCTGGGACCGGGACTCGGGGCGCTGCCTGTCCCCGGCGGTGGTCTGGCAGTGCCGGCGCAGTGCCGCCATCTGCGAGTCCCTGCGGGCCGCCCGCCAGGAGCCCCTGTTCCAGCGGCGCACGGGCCTGCTGCTGGACCCCTATTTCTCGGGGACCAAGCTGCGCTGGCTGCTGGAAAATGTCGGGGCTGTGGCGGACGCGGCGGCCGCCGGCAGGGCCTGCTTTGGCACCGTGGAGAGCCGCCTCGTGCATCATCTCACGGGGGGGCGCGAGCACCTCAGTGACTACTCCAATGCCTCCCGCACCCTCATGCTGGACATCCGCCGGCTGGGCTGGGATGAGGAGCTGTTGGCCCTGTTGTCGGTGCCCCTGGCCATGCTGCCTCGGCTGGTGCCCAACTCGGGGATCCTGGCGCGCACCAGCGGCCTGGGCTTCCTCCCCGACGGGATCCCCATCTCCGGACTTGCGGGGGACCAACAGGCGGCCCTCTTTGGCCAGGGCTGTCACAACCCGGGGGACGCCAAGTGCACCCTGGGGACGGGGGCCTTCCTGCTGCAGAACAGCGGCGCCGTCGTGCCCAGCTCCAAACACGGCCTGCTGAGCACCGTGGCTTGGGTCCTGGACGGCCGGCCCACCTATGCCCTGGAGGGCTCGGCCTTCGTGGCGGGGGCGGCCGTGCAGTGGCTGCGGGACGGCCTGGGCATCATCTCCCGGGCCGCGGAGGTCGAGACCAGGGCCGCCACCGTGCCCGACTCCGGGGGACTCACCTTCGTGCCAGCCCTCACGGGGCTGGGGGCTCCCCATTGGCGAAGCGAGGCCCGGGGCAGCCTCTGGGGCCTCACCCGGGGAACCACCGCGGCCCACATCTGCCGGGCCGTCCTGGAGGGCATCACGCTCCAGAACCGGGACATGGTGCGGGCCATGGAGGAGGACCTGGGCCAGCCCATGAGGGTCTTGAAGGTGGACGGCGGGGCCTGCGCCAACTCTCTGCTGATGCAGCTCCATGCGGACCTCCTGGGGGTCACCGTGGAGCGCCCGGCGGAGCTGGAGAGCACGGCCCTTGGTGCCGCCTATCTGGCGGGTCTGGGGGCGGGCATCTGGGCGAGCCTGGACGAGCTCCAAGGGGTCCGGCGGGTGGAGCGCCTCTTCGAGCCGGCCCCCGGGGGCCCCGGACAGGAGGAGTTGCTGCGGCGCTGGCATCGGCTGGTGGCCCTGGCCTAGAGGGTCATTTCCTGGAATGTTTTGACACACCCTCTACCTTGCAATAGCTTTGCTGCTGGAATATTCAGGCCAGCCTGTCAGGAGGCTTCCATGCCGAGGCGCTTTCTTTTGATCCTGGGTCTGTTGTTGCTTTCAGCTTGCGGGGACGGTGAGGGCAAGGACTTCGTGCAAAGCCCCAAGGCCTGCCTGGCCAGCCCGGACTGCGGTGGCAGCAGCTATTGCAGCCCCAGGGGTTGGTGCATCGCGGCCCTGGGCTGCGTGGAGGACCAGGAGTGCGGCCAGGACCTGGTGTGCAGCATCACCGGGACCTGCCTCCAGGAGACCCTCTGCCTGGTGGACTCCGACTGTCCCCAGGTGCCCCACTCCATGAACTGCCTGGAGGGCCGCTGCGACTACGCCGCCTCCTGTCACGCAGACAGCGACTGCGCCAAGGGCAGCTTCTGCGATGACTCGGATCGTTGCCGGGGCCTCCTCATTGAGACCCGCTGCCAGGACGACCTGGACTGCCGGATCCCCTGCACCAGTGACGACCAGTGCGTGGGGGAGACCGCCGTATGCAACCTGCCCGCGGGCTTCTGCTCCAACTCCCAGGCCTTCTACTGTGGCGCTGACGGCACCTGCCTCTTCGGGGCGGCCTGTACCTGGTCCGCCCAGTGCCCCCCCGGCCAGAGCTGCTCGCCGGCGGGCTACTGCGGCGCCAACTTCTGCTTCAGCACCCCCTGCCAGACGGGCTTTCGCTGCGCCACGGACGGCGCCTGCTACCTGGAATCCTGGGCCTGCACCACGGACGACAGCTGCCCCGTGGGCCAGCAATGCAACGCCGACGCGCGCTGCCGCCCGGACACCTGCCAGGAAGACCTGGACTGCGGCGTGGGTGGAGCCTGCACGGACCTGGGCTGCCAGACCGGCACCTGCGAGGGGGACGGGGATTGCCTTGGGGGCATGATCTGCCAGACCGGCAGCTGCGGCTGGAGGCCCTGCGACGGCGGCCGCAACTGCCCCAAGGGGTTGAACTGCGGTGTGGATGGCAACTGCCGCCCCGTGGTGGCCTGCCTGGGCAACCAGGACTGTGGCCTGGTGGAGTCCTGCATGGATGGTGCCTGCGTGGAGCTGCGGGTCTGCCAGACGAACAACGACTGCCGCCAGGGCAGCCATTGCAGCAAGGATGGCTTCTGCATTCAGGGGAATTAGGGTTGATCAGCTCTTGAAGAGCTTGGCCCCAAGTTTTGACAGGGCCGTCTTCTTCTTCACCACACCAAGCAATTCAGCACCCCGCAGGGCCAGCGCCTGGGCATAGGCCTCGCCGCGCTCACCCTCGGACAGCAGCCCGGACTCGTGGAAGGTGCGCCACTCGCGCCAGAGCTCGCCGCCAAGGTGCTTGACGGTCTCCAGCACGCCCTCGTTGCTGGACTGACCCCGGCGGTAGGCTCCCGCCAGGATGGCCTGGAAGAGGGGCTCACCGAAGAGCTCCACCACGGCCTCAGGCACGAAGGCCTTGGCGCCACCCCGGGCCACCACCTCGGCGGCCCACTGGGAGGAGTTCAGCTCGCCGATGGGGAGGGCCTTCCAGGCGCTGCGCCTGATGGCCGTATTGAAGACGGGGAATTCCTGCACGCCGGGGCTCTTGCTGTCGGCGTCGAACAACATTCCCTTCAAACCCGAGAGATAGGGGTTGGTGAGGATGGAGGCCTTTTCATAGTGAGTGTGCTGCTGGCCGGGCACCTGCCGCCCGCAGACCAGGGCCACCTTGGGGGAGGCCACCAGGGGCATGATCATGGCCCCAAGCCACTGCTTGCTGCGGGGCAACATGCGGTCCGTCAGGAAGATCACGAAGTCCCCCGTGGCCTCGGCCATGGCGGTGTCCATGAAGCGCTCACCAAGGGGCACCGGGACCAGGCGGCAGCCGCGGCGCTCAAGGGATTCGGGGCCACCATCGGTGGAGCCTCCATCCACGGCCATGTACTCCACCCGGTAGGGGCACTCCTGTTCGAACAGGCGGGTGAACAACTCGGGGAGCCGGGGGGCCGAATTGAAGGTGCGCACCACCACGGAGACGGAGGTCTTGCGGGGCTCGGTGGAAACCCTGGGGGCCGCCGACACGGAGGGCCGATCGTCGAAGCGGGGGGCCGGACTGCGGGGGGGGCGGTCGTTATCCCGGGGGCGCTGGTCGTCCCGGCCGGGCCGGGGGAAGCGCTCCCTGGGGCCATCACCCCGGGGGCGATCCGAGCGGGGGCCATCACCCCGGTCAGGGCGGGGGGGCCTGCCGCCGCCATCCCGGGAGGGCCGGGGGGAAGGGGCGGACCGCTGGGCCAGGGGCTTGTCCTCTACCTTGCGGGTGGAGTAGACCCACTTGACGCGTTTCTTGAGCCTTCCGCGGAGCACACTGTAGCTGGTTCGAGCCACCTTGACAGGTTTGTCATTACCACTGGATTCGTTTGTCATTCTTCCTTCAATCTTTTGCTGGGGCCCGCAGGCCTGCCTCTTGGAGCCTAGCGCTCCACATCGATGTAAACCACACCTTCGCCCTGGACGGGCAGGTAGCCGGCCTTCCTCTTCAGGCTGATGACTACCTTGACGGAGCCCTTGGTGACCTCGTTGTCAACCTGCATCACCGGCGTGTTGAACGCACTGGTGACCAAGGGGTGTCGGTCGTTCTTGTTGGGGATGTCGGCGCCGGGGATCTCCACGGTGATCCGGTAGACCGACCCGGGCTTCGCATCCGCTTCAATGAAGTTGTCAAAGATCCAGGGCGTCACCGGTTTGGAGGTGACCACAAAGATCCGGGAGAACAACTCCATTTGTTCGAAACCGATACGGCTGACGATGATCTTGCCCTCCGCCGGTACCACCGGCAGGGCATCCTTGCGGCCCGGCACCACCCCTTGATAGACCCGCTGCTTGTAGAGATTCCCGCCCTCGTCGATGACCACCTCCTGGATGCCTCCGTTGTAGATGGAGTAGGGATCCTGGGGGGCTGCGGGGGCCGCATTCCGGGTGGCAGGAGGGGACGCCGGAGCGTCCTGCGCCAGGGCCGACCCAGCGGGCAGAAGGAGACCAAGGATTGTGAGGGTAACGGACCTGTTCATCACCGTACTCCGTAGCTTGGCGGGACGATAGCCTATTTCCCGGGCCTCGGCAATGCCGAATAATGTTGGCTGCGGCCCAGGGCCACCGCCGCCAGGGACCACCCCGAGGATCTCCAGAAGTGTTCGAGGGCCCGCTGCCTGGCCTGGGGTCCCGGCAGGCTGCTTTCCTGGTCCCCCAAGGAGAAGTCCAGCACCGCCGGGATGGGCACCCGCCCCAGGTCCTTGCGGGCCACCGCCGCCCAGCGCAGGGCATTGGTCCGGGCCCGAGCCGTGAGGGCCGCCGCCGAGCCGGGTTGATCCAGGCCCGGGGCCATGCGCTGCATCACCAGGGCGCTGCTGGCGAACTGGGAGGACAGGGCCCCCCCAAGTCGGGCCGCCTCCCGGATGACGGAGGAGCGCCCCCGCCAGATCTCCTCGTTGGAGGGCACCACCAGGTTGAACCGGGCCCGGCGGAAGTCCGGGTCGGCGTCCATCAGTTCCTGCCGCAGGGTCTCCAGTCCTCTGCCGTCCCGGGCTGCCTGGGGGCCAAGGAAGACGGACTCGAAGTACTCCAGGTTGCTCTCCGCCAGGGACCTGAAGACCTCCTGATCCCAGCGCCCAGGGACGCAGACCTGGGCCCCCCGCAGGGAGGGGTCGGCGGCGGCAAGCTGATCCCTGGCCACCCCAAGCAGCAGGGAGGCGCTCTCCAGCTTCAGCACCACCTCTCGCAGGTCCCCCGCCAGGGAGGCCAACTCGGCCTGGGTCCCCTTGGGCACCGTGCCCTTCTCCAGATGGCTCAACAGGGGCCCGCCGCCGTGGACCACCCGTTCGATGGAACCCAGGGCGCCCAGCATGGGCTCCATGGCCTCGGCCAGCTCCACCAGGGTCGCCCCATCGCAGGCCTGGAGCCCCGAAGCCCCCGCCGTGATCTCGTCGAGCTTGGCCTCGCAGCCCGCCAACAACTGCCTTGCCAGGCCAAGCCCCCGGGCCCATTGCTCGGAGGTCGCAAGCTGCGTCAGGGTCTCCAGATCCCGCTCCGCCAGGGCCGCCCCCAGGGCCTCCCCAGCGGTGAAGTAGGCCAACCCGGCGTCCCGCCCCTGGCCCGCTGTCCGGGCCCGGGCGAAGGTCTGGGCCAGGCGCTCGGGCAGGGCTGGGGCGGTGAGCGCGCCGGCCAGGGCCTGGGCCTCGGTGAGCATCCGGGAGGCCTTGGCCCGGAACAGCCGGGAGCTGGGCTCGCCCAGGACCATCAACTCGGAGGCCAGGGGGGGCAGCCGGGGCAGCCGGGCCCCCGTGAGGAAGGCGTAGGCGTCATGGAGGTCCGCCAGTTCCACCAATTCAACGCCCTGGAGGGCAGGGTCGTCGGCCAGCTTGACCCAGGTGCGGGTCTCCAGATCCAGCACCCTGGACTGCCCGGCGGGATAACCCAGGCGACTTCGCCCCTGGCGGGCCGCCGCCCGAAACTTCTGCAGAATCCCATCCACCGGCCCCACGCCTCCATCGGGCAGGAGGGTCCCCGTCATCACGCTGTCTGGGCGCAGGTGGTCGCCCCGGATGGCGGCAGCGATGGACACCGCAAAGACCGCCCCGGCGGAGGGGCCCTCCACGCGCCGGGTCCCCCGCTCCCCCTCGAAGGAGATGCGCCAGCCCTCGGAGTAGCGGTCCGCCAGCACGGTGCCCATCCAGGCCGCCAGCCAAAGGGTGGAGCGCCAGGCCGGCCCGGTGGAGCCCGCGCTCTCCTCGAAGACCGCCACCCGCAGGCCCGGGGTCTCGGAGGGCTCGGCCCGCACGGTGCCATGGCCCAGGCCGCCCTGGGGCGGCTCGAGGGACACCCAAAGATAGTCCAGCTCCACCGGGGAGGGGCCGGGGCGGTGGGCGCAGGCCTGGCCCAGCAAGGCCAGCACCAGCACCGTCAGCATGGGTCTTCCAACCATGGTCGAAGCCTCCCTGGGGCCTGGGGAACAGGTTCCTTTATATTTGAATTGACCGCTGAACTTCAATCAGGTAATTCAGTCGGGACTATCCTTGGCCGCGGGAGGGCCTGGTGCAGCCTGAACTGGTTCCAGCAGGTTTGATTGACCTCGATTTCAGCTTGGTGGTGCAGCTTGGCCTCTTTGGGCTGTTTGCGCTGGTGGCAAGGGTGTGGGCCTTTGGGCCCCTGCTGCGCCTCTTCCAGGAGCGCCGGAACCGGAGCCTCGGGGCCCTGGCCCAGGCCGAGGCGACGGTTGCCCGGGCCCTTGGCCTGGAGGAGAGCAGGAACCAGGAACTGGCCGCCGCCGCCAGCCGACAGCTGCTCCTCACCACGACCCTCCGAGAGGAGCTGGCCAACCAGGCCGAGGAGGCCCTGCGGAGCCAGCGAGAGACGGCGGCAGCAGCCCTGACCCAGGAAAAGGAAGACCTGGCCGCCCAGGAGCGGGCTCTGGGGGACGAACTGGACGGCGCGGCCCGGGAGCTGGCCTTGGGCCTTGCCTCCAGGCTTGCAGGCAGGAGCTGACATGGGCCGACTCACTCCCATCCTGGCCAGCCTTGGCTTGCTGACCCTGCCCTCCCTGGCCCTGGCCTCCGCTGAGGCCCATGGGGCCAGCCTCAAGGAGCAGGGCTATTACCTCATCAATTTCCTGGTGTTCGCGGGTCTCCTGTGGCTGCTGCTCAAGGACCGCCTGGCCGGCGCCTGGGCCACCCGCCGAGCTGGCATCAAGACCGAACTGGAACAGGCAGCCCTGACCCTGGACCAGGCCCACCAGCGGGAAGAGGAGGCCCAGCGCCTGCAGCGCCAACTCCCCGAGGAGCTGGCTTCCTGGCAGGCCAGGGAGACCCGGGAACTGGCCGCCATCGAGGAGGTCAGCGCCCGTCGCCTGGCCAAGGAGCAGCAGCGCCTGGAGGCCGCCCACCGGGCCAGCCAGGAGTTTGAACGGCGGCAGCAGACCCGGCGGCTCAGGGCGCGCCTGGCCTTGCAGACCCTGGACGAGACCGAGAGGCTCCTGAAGGCTGGGCTGGTCCCCGTGGATCGGGTGGGCCAGAACCAGGCCTTCCTCAACGACCTGGCACAGCTTCCAACGGGACGCCTGGAGGTGACCCCAAGGACCGGTGAACAGCCATGAGCGGACGACGCACCAATGTGCTGCACCATCGCTATGCCAAGGCCCTCCTGGGCCTGGAGGGGGACCGCAGTGCCCTTGGGGAGAAGCTGGATGGGCTGGTGAAGGTGCTGGACGAGGTGCCCGAACTGGAGCGCCGCCTGGACTCGCCCCTGTTGCCCAAGTCGGCCCGACGCCAGCAGGCCAGGGCGCTGGCCGACAGCCTGGAACTGGGGCCCGACCTGGGCAGATTCCTGGAGCTCCTGGTGGAACGGGGCCGGGTGGAGCACCTGCGCGGGATCCTGGCCAGCTGGCGAGACCTGGTGGACGCCGAGGCGGGCCTGGTCCGGGCCCGGGTCGTCAGCGCCGCCCCCCTGGCCCCCGAACAACAGCGCAAGCTGGAGCTGGAACTGGGGCGCCTGCGCGGGGCCACGGTCTGCTGCCAGTTCGAGACCGACGCCGCCCTCCTGGGGGGCTGCGTGATCAGGATGGAGGATCTGGTGCTGGATGGCAGCGTCAGCGGCCGACTGGTGCGGCTGCGCAGAAGCCTTCTGGAGAATCATCAGGTTGAGGGATAGGCCCAACAAAGGGGTGTCAGATGGGTGTCAATGTTTCAGAAATCAGCAGGATCTTGAAGCAGCAGATCCTGAATCAGGAGTCGGGCCTGGATCTGGCCGAGACGGGCACGGTCCTCATGTCTGGCGACGGCATCGCCAGGGTCTATGGGCTGCAGTCCTGCATGGCCGGCGAACTCCTGGAGTTTCCCCACGGCGTCAAGGGCATGGTCCTGAACCTGGAGGAGGACAGCGTGGGCACCGCCCTGCTGGGCGAGGCCACCAGGATCAGGGAGGGCGACGAGGTCCGCCGCACGGGCAGGATCGTCGAAGTCCCCGTGGGCCCGGGCCTGGCCGGCAGGGTGGTCAACGCCCTGGGCGAACCCCTGGACGGCCTTGGCCCCATCCAGGCCACTGAGCACCGGCATGTGGACCTCAAGGCCCCGGGCATCGTGGCCCGTCAGCCCGTGAAGGAGCCCCTCCAGACGGGCCTCATGGCCATCGACGCCCTCACCCCCATTGGCCGCGGCCAGCGAGAGCTGATCATCGGGGACCGCCAGACGGGCAAGACCGCCATCGCCCTGGACACCATCATCAACCAGAGGGGCAAGGAGGTCCGCTGCATCTATGTGGCGGTGGGGCAGAAGCAGTCCACGGTGGCCCAGGTGGTTGAGCGCCTCAAGCGCCACGACGCCATGGCCTACACCACGGTGGTCATGGCGGGGGCCTCCGAGCCTGCCCCCATGCAGTTCCTGGCGCCCTTCGCCGGCTGCGCCATGGGCGAGTACTACCGGGACAACGGCCAGCACGCCCTCATCATCTACGACGACCTGTCCAAGCACGCCGTGGCCTACCGCCAGATGTCCCTGCTGCTGCGTCGCCCCCCGGGGCGGGAGGCCTACCCGGGGGATGTGTTCTACCTGCACTCCCGGCTGCTGGAACGGGCCGCCAAGATGCACGACCGGCTGGGGGGAGGGTCCCTCACGGCCCTGCCCATCATTGAGACCCAGGCCGGGGATGTGTCGGCCTACATTCCCACCAATGTAATCTCCATCACGGATGGCCAGATCTTCCTGGAGACGGACCTCTTCTACAAGGGCTTTCGGCCCGCCATCAACGCCGGCATCTCCGTGTCCCGCGTGGGTGGCAACGCCCAGATCAAGGCCATGAAGCAGGTGGCCGGCTCGCTTCGGATCGAGCTGTCCCAATACCGCGAGCTGGCGGTGTTTGCCCAGTTTGGATCGGACCTGGACGACAGCACCCGGCGGCAACTGGCCCGGGGCGAGCGCCTCATGGAGATGCTCAAGCAGCCCCAGTACAGCCCCCACCCCGTGGAGCGGCAGGTGGTGATGCTGCTGGTGGGCACCTCCAGTGACGGGCACCTCATGGACATCAGCACCAGGGACCTCCGGCGCTTCCTGGCAGAGCTGCTGGATTACCTGGAGGCCCAGAAGCCCGAGGTGCTGGAGACCCTGCGCACCAAGCTGGCCCTGGACGATAAGCTCAAGGAGACCATCTCGGCCTGCGTGCTGGAGTTCAAAAAGCTGTTCCGGGCGGGGGCCTAGCCCATGGCCAACCTCAAGCAGCTTCGGCGCCGCATCGTCGGCATCCGAAACACGCAGCAACTGACCCGGGCCATGAAGCTGGTGGCTGCGGCCAGGCTGCGGCGGGCCCAGGAGGCAGTGGAGGCTGCCCGGCCCTACACCAAGGCGGTGGAGGAGCTCACGGCCAGGCTCTGTGCCCAGGTCCAGGACCTGGACCATCCCCTGCTGCAGGCCCGGCCCCTGCGCCGCGTCCGAGTCCTGGTCTTCACCTCGGACAAGGGCCTCTGCGGCACCTTCAACGCCAATGTGTGCCGGGCCACCGAGCAGTACCTCCACACAAAGGCCCGGGACTTCGAGGCCGTGGAGCTGGCCGTGATTGGCCGCAAGGGCACCGAGTACCTGCACAAGCGGGGCTTTGAGCCCTCGGTCCAGTATGCGGGCAGCGGCTCCCCTGACGCCGTCAGCGCCGAGGTCCTGGCCCGGGCCGCAACTCAGGACTACGAGGCCGGCCTGGTGGACGGGGTCTTCCTGGTCTTCAACGAGTTCCGCTCGGCCATGATCCAGCGGCTCACCTGGAAGCAGCTCCTCCCCTTGGAGTTGCCCTCCCCGGAAGGCCTGGCGCCGGTGGACTACCTGCAGGAGCCGGACCCCGCGACGCTCCTTGGGCGGCTGCTGGGCCTGCGCCTCCATGCGACCCTGCACCAGGTCCTCTTGGAGTCCCTGGCCTCCGAGATGGGGGCCCGCATGACGGCCATGGATTCGGCCACCAAGAACGCCAAGGAGCTCATCGAGAAGCTGACCCTGGCGGCCAACAAGGCCCGGCAGGAGGCCATCACCAGAGAGTTGATCGACATTGTCGGCGGGGCCGAGGCCCTGCACGGTTGACGGAGCAGCAAATGACGGAACGATTCGGCAAGGTCAAGCAGGTCATCGGGCCGGTGGTGGATGTGGAGTTTGAGGGTGGCAACCTGCCCGAGATCTACACCGCCCTCAAGGTCACCAACCCGGGCATTGACGCCAGGCCCTGGAACCTGGTGTTGGAGGTCGCCCAGCACATCGGCGAGGATGCCGTCCGGGCCATCGCCATGGACAGCACCGACGGCCTGGTGCGAGGCATGGCGGTGCGAGACACGGGCGCCCCCATCATGATGCCCGTGGGGCCCTCCACCCTGGGACGGATCCTGAATGTGGTGGGAGACCCGGTGGACCAACTTGGTGAGGTCAAGTGCGAGGCCTTCCTGCCCATCCACCGGGAGCCCCCAACCTTCCTGGAGCTCTCCACCGAATCCCAGATGTTCGAGACGGGCATCAAGGTCGTGGATCTCCTGGCCCCCTACCCCAAGGGCGGCAAGATCGGGCTCTTTGGGGGCGCCGGCGTGGGCAAGACCGTGGTCATCATGGAGCTGATCCACAAC
>CAZMEC010000036.1:0-19260 GCA_964565265.1 uncultured Myxococcales bacterium | reverse complement strand
GGGTCCGGCCGGCCGGACAGTGCCTACGGCCTTCAGTCCTTCCACCCCGACACCTTCCACCCCAACACCTCACACTCCGACACCCCGACACCAAACACCTACCTGTTCCCCCTTGCGCGGCCCCCGTGCAGTACCTTTGAAGATGTGACTAATAGCAAGCCCCCCGGGGGAGGGAACCAACCCCCGGCCCTCTGGACAAGGCCGGCCCGCCTGGGTTAGCTTCCGCCCATGTGGTTTTGTCAAACAGCCTTGGCCCTCACCGCGCCCGACGAGGGCCGGCCCCTCAGCTCGTCTCCCCCTGGCCTTCGCCCCTGTGTCCCCTGGCTGGGCCTGGGCTTGGTGGCCCTGCTGGTGGCTCTGCACCTGGCCTTGCTGGCCCTGGCCGGGGACCAACCCCAGGCCCTCACCCGCTACCTTGTGCTGGGGGCCGCCCGAAGCCTCCCCCTTTTGGAGGATCACGGCTGGTATCGCCTTTGGGCCTCTGCTCTCTTCCACGGTTCCTGGATCCACCTAGGCCTCAATGCCTTTGGCATTCTGATCTTCTCGGCCTTCGTGGAGCAGGCTCTGGGCCGCCGCCTGACCGCCGTCTTCCTGGTCCTGGCGGTGGGGCTGTCCTCCCTGGTCTCCTCCGCCCTCAGCGACCAGCCCGCCGCCGGTGCCTCCACCCTCATGCTGGCCCTGTCCGGGGCCACCGCCGGCCTGGCCCTCCGGCAGTTGGGGCGCCACGGCCCTGCCGCCGGTGGCCTCATCCACCTCGCGGTCCTGGCGGGCCTGCTGGTCATCTCGGCGCTGCGGCACGACCAGATGGACGCCCCGGGGCATGTGGCCGCTGGCCTCTTCGGGCTGCTGTTCCCCTTACTGACTCCCGCCGCCCTCGAACGCCTTCCCCAGGGCGCCCTTTCGGCCCTGGCCCTTGGCGCTCTCCTGCTGACCCTGGGCAGCCTGAGGCTCAGTGCCGAAACCCTGATCAATCCCCCGGGGCCCCCTGAATCCGCGCTGGGCACCTTCGAGGCCCCAACCCCCCGCTTGCCTTCTGGCAGAGGTTGGAAGGTGGGCACCTTCGCCAACGCCACCGGCTGCACCGCCCTACCCCAAGGCACGGACGCCGACGATGCCCTCAGGCGGGGAGACCTGCTTTGTTTCACGGACTCGTTCTTCAATGCCGTCTTCTTCGGCCCAGCCACCGCCGCCGAAGCCTCCAACCTCTGGAAGGAGGCTGCCCTGAGGACCCTTGGGGCCAAGCCCGGGGCCTTCGGCGAGATGGCCATCCACTTCCGCGTGCGGGGTGACGGGACGGCCCTGGGCCTCTCGGTCTTTCGGCCCCAGGAGGCGGCCTACCTGCCCCTGTTCCTGGCGCTGGCTGACTTCAAGGGAGACTATCGCTACCTGGAGATTGTCCCTCGGTCGGACTGAGTAGGGTCCCCGGGCCGGGGCCCCTGCGGAATGGTCACTGGCAGGACTCCAGCACGGCAATGTCATCAACCCAGACGCCGGCGTGCTGCGCGTTGTTCTCGCCGTCAACGGAGTTGAAATACAGGACCAGGGTGCACTTGGCGCCAATCTCGGCGGCCATGAGGGGCTTGATCAGATAGATCCACTTGGTGGGACTGGTCCCGGTGTCGCTCTTGTCGAACAGCAACCGGGGGACCCCACCGCAATCAAGGGAAACCGAGAACAGATCCCTGGTCAGGAGTGGCTCCAGGTCCACCAGGGCCGCAAGGGAGACCTGGGCACCAAGGCGTGGCGTGAAGGGCGGGCTCTCAAGCCTCGCCTGAAGCGGGAGGTCATCCGGGAAGTTGCCGCCCTTTGGGTTGCCCATGTGTACGGAATACTTGGGCGAGAAGCTCTTGTCCAAGGTCACGAACCAGTCGCAGTATTCACTCCCAAAGCTGCTGGTGAAGCCTTGAATCGTGCCATCCTCAAAGGCCCAGAGGCGCGTGTGGATGACGCCCCCGGCGTTGAGCTCCCCGGTGCAGGCCCCCTTGTAGCACTTGTCGTCCAGGGTGCAGGGGTTGGCATCGTTGCAGACCTCTCCCTCGCAGTCGGCGCAACTGCACTTCTCGCTTGCCTCACAGATGCCATCGCCGCAGCGGCCCCCCAGGGTTCGCACCAGGCGGAAACCCAGGTCAAAGCCACGGCCCGTGGAGGGCGCACCCTTCCGGGAGGCGCTGCGACAGTCCTCGGACTGGCTGCGCCAGGAGCCACCACGGGTGACCTGCTCGGTGCCGACGCCGGGCCCCGTGGGGTCGTTTCCGCCGTCTGTGATCACATAGGCGCCGTAGAGGTCCCAGGTCCACTCCCAGACATTCCCCGACATATCAAAGAGCCTCCAGGCGTTCTTGACCTTCGTCTGGATTGGCTGGGCGCTGCACTTGACGGCCCCTGGAAACTGGTCCTCACAGTTCACCGCGTCGGCATGGGTCGCACTGGCATTCCCACCATACCAACCGATCTTGCTCAGGTTCGGGTCCAAGGGAGTTGTCCCAAGGTTGACCAAGTGACCGCTGAAGAAGGCCTGCTGGGTGCCGGCGCGGGCAGCATACTCCCACTCGGCCTCCGTAGGCAGTCGGTAGCCGGGACAGTCCTGGACCGTGGGGTACCTTTCCTTGAGGGAACACACAAGGTCCACCCCAGGGCTGGCACAGTCGAAGCATGGGTCCAGGCCCTTGGAGGTGGACAACAGGTTGGCGTAGTTCAGGGCGTCATGCCAGGTCAGGCTCTCGACGGGGCAGGTGATACCGCAGGACTTCAGATAGCTGGGGTTGCTCCCCACCAGGTTCTTGTATTCGCCCTGGGTGACCTCGTGGGTCATGATCTCGAAGTCGTGGGTCAGCTTGACCACATGCCGGACCTCATCCGTGTCCCGGCCCGCCTCCGTCTCCAGGCTCCCCATCTGGAACTCCCCGGCCAGGAGCAACTCCCAGTCCGTGCCCGTCACCGCCACGCAGGCCCCGATGGTGGTGCACAGACGGTTGGCATCGCAGACTCCGCAGGTGCCGCCGCAGCCGTCATTGCCACATTCCCGGTCCTGGCAGGGGTCCCCGCAATCATCGGCACAGGTGCAGGCGTTCTCATTCTCCAGGGGATTGCAGAAGCCGTCCCCGCAGCGGGGCTCACAAAGGCCGGCGCCGGTGCAGTAGTCCTCTGGGGCACAGGCGCCGCACTGGCCGCCGCAGCCGTCGGGGCCACAGTTTTTGCTCTTGCAGGGGTCTCCACAGTCCGCGGGGCAGGTACACTTGGTCTCCCCTGCGGAGGCCTCGCAGGTGCCGTTCCCGCAGCGGAGGACACACTTGTAGGTTGAATTGCTGCAGTACATGTCGGCGGGGCAGGTGCCGCAAACGCCGCCGCAACCGTTGTTGCCGCATTCCTTGTTCAAGCAGGGGTCGCCGCAGTCAGCGATGCAGGTGCACTTGGACTCGCCGTCCGTGCCCTTGCAGGTGCCGTCACCGCACTTGGGCTTGCAAAGGCCCACCAAGGTGTCGCAGTAGGTCTTGCCCCCGCAGGTGCCGCACACGCCGCCGCAGCCGTCAGTCCCGCAGTCCCGGTTCAGGCAGGGGTCCCCGCAGTCTTCAGGGCAGTTGCAGGCAGTCTCCCCCCGCGCCCCCTCGCAGTTACCATTGCCGCAGGACTTGCAGACCCCCTCGACGCAGACATCGCCGGACCCGCAAGCCACGCCGCTGAGTTTCTCCACCTGGTCGCACACCGCGGTCAAGGGATTGCAGGACACGAGTTCGCACTCCACAGGCTGCTCACAGACCACCTCTTCAACGAACTTGCAGTTCCCGGTCCGGCAGCGCTCTTTGGTACAAAGGTCGGAGTCCGTGTTGCAAAGGCTGTCTTCCTCGGCATTCATCTGCACGCAGCGGAAGATCTGGAATTCGTCCTTCAGGCAGCGGTTGACCTTGCAGATGCCGGGGTCCCCAAGGCAGTCGCCGTGGACCTGGCATTCGTGGGGCAGGGTGTCCTGGAGGGTGTCCTCCTGGGTATCCGGCAGAGTGTCCAGAAGGGTGTCCGGGAGGGTGTCGGCGAGGGTGTCCTCCCCGGTGTCCGGGGCGCTGTCAACGGGCACATCCTGGAGCGTGTCGGGTTTCAGGAGGTCGGCGGCCTCCGTGTCCAGAGCGGCGGTGTCTTCGTTGCCGTCGACGAAGTCCCCTCCGGCATCCGGGTTAGCCACCTCGGCGCCATCCTTGGGCTGCTGTTGATCCGTGGCGTCCACTGCGTCACCCGGAATGGCCGTGTCCAAGCCCAGGTCCTGGCCAGCCAGAGTGTCCACTGGGTCCGCGATACCAATCTCAGGGGAGAAGGCGCAGGCCGGCGCCAGGATCAACAGGGCGGCCATCGCCAACAGGGTCACGGAGCATCTGATTCGCATGGATTCCCCCAGCGTTTGCTTTTGGATCAATGTCTGACATGTTGCCCAGTTGTGGGGGCACCCGCAAGTTTATGGCCCAAAACCCCTGCCCCGGTTCCCCCGGTTCAGTCCTTGGGAGTGCCCTTGCAGACGCCATTCTGGCAGTTGTCGTTCTCGGTATCTCCGTTGCCGTCGTTGCAGGGGGTACCGTTGTTCTTGTTGTCCTCCACACAGGCCCCATTGGAGGCGTTGCAGTAGGGCAACTTCTTGCACTGGTTCCCGCTGTAGTTGCAGACCTTCTGGGTGCCCACGCAGGCCCCGTTCTGGCAGCCGTCGTTGGTGCAGTTGTTGCCGTCGTTGCAGCCTGTACCATTGGTGAAGTTCTCCACCACACAGTTCCCATCATAGGGGTTGCACAGGCCCCGCTGGCAGCGCGCATCGGTCACTGGGCAGTTCTTGGCAGCGGCCGTGCACAGCCCCGCCTGGCAGTTGTCGCCCACGGTGCAAAGATCAAAGTCGCTGCAGGGTGTCCCAGGCGTCGCGTTGGTGATCACGCACTTGTCCTGGGTGTCGTCGCACTCTCCCAGCCTGCAGACCTCACCGGTGCCGCAGTTTCGGGGTGCGCCGCTGAGGCAGTCACCGTCCGCATTGCAGCTATCATCCTGGGTGCAGAAGAGGCCGTCCTCACAGGGGCTGCCCACCTCGGCCGGATGCTCGGCACACTCGCCGGTCTCGCCATCGCAAGCGGCAACCATGCACAGCCCCGACGGAAGGCACTCCACCGGGATGCCCTGGCATTCGCCCTGCTTGCAAAGGTCGATCTGGGTACACTTGTCGCCGTCGTTGCAGGGCAGGGCGTCGCCCTTGGGCAGGAACACGCACTCGCCCGTCTCCTCGTCACACTGGGCCTTGCGGCACTGAGGCGGAGCCGGGCATTCCTTGGCCACACCCTGACACTGGCCGCTGCTGCACTGGTCGTTCTGGGTGCAGAGGCTCAGGTCATCGCAGGGCTGGCCCTCCCCCAGGTAGGTCTCCACGCAGGAGCCGGTCTTGGGGTCACAGGCGGCAGGGTAGCAGGGTTTGGTGGTCTGGCATTCCTTGGCCTCCCCCACGCAGACCCCCTCAACGCAGGTATCCCAGGAGCTGCACTCGTTCTTGTCGTCACACTCCGTCCCGGCGGGTTTGAAGGACTTCTTGCAGACCCCCGCCTCGGGGTCACAGCGCAGGGTATTGCAGCGTCGTTCTTCCGCACTCAGGGTGTTCTCGTTGCAATACACAGGGGTCTTGCGCTCCACACAGGTGCCAAACTCGCAGAACCAGCCCCCATCACACAGGTTTCCGTCCTTCTCAAGGTAAAGGCAGTCGTGGTGGTCCTGGCATTGACCGGGGATATCCCTGGAGTCCGCCGCGTCCCCGGCAACCTCCACCTGGTCCAGGCTGTCTGGCTGGCCAAGATCGGCAGGCCCCGAGTCCCTGGTGTCAGGCAGGGGGGTCAAATCCAACTGCTGCTGAGTGTCCACCGGCGGGCCGTCCAAGGCCCCGGCGTCGGAACCCTCGCCGCCCCCCGCTCCGCAACCCACCAGAAACCCAGCCACAACCAGCATCCACAAGCGCATGGGGTCACCCTGATCTTTCTGCTATTGAACCTGCACGGCCCAGGAATCCAGATTGATGGTGGCTTGGCCGTCCCAGGAACCCACGATGTCGCTGAAGCGAACGCCAGCCCGGACGAAGGAAGCCCCCACGGGCACGGTGGCGGAGTGCGAGAGGACCTGCCACGCCGCGCCGTCTGCAGAGTAGGCACTGCCAAACACCACCCCTCCCACAGCCGCCTTGGTGGGCCCATAGAACTGCAGGAAGGGCCTGGCCCAACCACTGGCATCGTTGTCCAGGGCCTTCAGGGAGAACGCGGCCTGTTTGCCTGGCTCCACCGCCGAATAGGCAGACTGCCAGATGTCCTGGTTCTCCGTGGAGGTCCAGGTCAGCTTGCAGGAAGCTGTTCCGGCCGCTGCCTGCACAGTGTCCTTCTCCGCAGTGATGGCCCCGCCCATCAACTGGAAATCCAAGGGATCCCAGCCCAGGTCATGCTCCTCCTCGAAGCCCCAGTTGGAGTCGTCCGAGGCCGGGGAGGTCCCGGAGAGAGTGAAGAGGAAGGGCGACAGGCCCCCAAGGGCATCGGAGACAGGCCCGGCATAGATGTAGTCCACACCCGGAACCCCAGCCAGATACTCGACCTCCATCTCCAGTTGGAGTTGGCTGCCATTTCTCAAGTACTGCCAGGGGATCACTCCGATGTATTCATCGGCCCCCCCCAGGTCGGCGTCATACTGCATCAGGGTGCTGCGAACCACCGGATCTCCAACCCGCCGGTACTTCAGGGTCACCAGCAACTCGGCGGCCTCCCCAGAGACCTCCGTGACGCCCGCCATGTCAACCTGCACCAGCACCAGCACATCGTAGGCCTTGTCCAGGTTGGTCCCGCCGGGGGGCGAGAAGGCTGCCACGGAGTCCACCTCGCAGGGGTCCGGGAGGCCATTGTCGTCGGCGTCCTCGGAGTCATCCCCTTGGGGGCAGAGGTCATCCCGGTTCAAGGTGCCGTCGGAGTCATCGTCCCCACAGAGGGGCTCTCCCAAGCAGTCGGCATCGAGGCAATCGGCCTCCCCGTCGTCGTCGTTGTCCAGGTCGTCCAGGCACAGCAACTCGCCGCAGCCGTCCAGGCCTTGGCAATCTGCATCCGCGCAGTCGGCCTTCCCATCGTCGTCATCGTCCGTCAGGTTGTCGCATTCCACCTCGCTGCACGGATCGTTGGGGCCCGCGGGGGTGCCAAGGTCGCCCGCCCCGAAGGCGCTCCGGGAGACGCACCAGTTGGAGGCCAGGTCGTTGCCCTGGACATCCGAGGCCACCGCCAGGTCCAGCACCATGGAGGCCCCGTCCACCACCGGCCACCCACCTACCCCAGGCGTCCAGTGAACTTCATCCACCACGAGGTCCCAGCGGTGGAGAGTCAGGGTCTCCCCGTTGTTGCCCAGGGGCACATCGTCGTAGACCAGATCGGGAATTATGCCGCCGCTGGCGAAGCCATCACCCTCGGCCCCAAAGACCTGCACCCCCCCGATGGGCAGCGTGGCGAAGTGACTGACGCGGAAGCTGTCCCCAGTCCCGTTGCTGATGGTCAGGCCTTCAAGCTCCAGGTCCCGGGCGCTGAGGTTGATCACTTCAAACCACTCGCCCACGGAGTCATCCACGGCCTTGGGATGGAAATGAATTTCCGAGATCATGATTTCCCCGGGGCCGGGCCTGGCGGCAGACTGGGAGACCTGGTAGGCCAGGGGCACCGCCACAGGGGGGCTTCCGGCATCAGTGATGGGATCGTTATTGTAGAGGTACGCCAACTTGCCTGGGCCAGGGCTATACGACGCCGAATAGGTCAGTTCCAGCTTTTCGCCACCGGAATAGGCAGCCTCTGGAATGGTGGCCAGGTAGCGATCCGCGCTGCCCGAGTCGCCGTCGTAGGTCATGGCCAAGGGCTCCCAGGGCTTGGCCCCCCCGGTGCGGTACTTGGCCGTCACGGTCAGTCCGGGGCCCTGCCCCGAGAAGTTGGTGACACCGGTCAACCCGACCTCCAGGGACACCTTCAGGGAGACATCCTCGTCCAACCTGGATCCAGACAGGGGCTGCGCGTTCCCGGCGAAGACTATCTCGCAGGCGTCGGGCAGATCATCCCCATCGAGGTCCACCCCGTCGTGGCCCAGAGGACACTGATCCTCCACATTGGGCACCCCGTCCTCGTCGCTGTCACTGCAGTCCAACAGAGCCAGACATTCTTCCTCAAAGCAGTCCCGCTTGCCATCGCAGTCGCCGTCCCGGTTGTCGCCGCAGATCTCCACGCACTCGGGCTCGCCCACGCAGTCGTCGTCGCAACAGTCGATGAGTTCGTCCCCATCTCCGTCCAGACCGTCGCTGCAGTTCTGCTCGACCACATGCACCTTGAGATCCAGGGTCAGCGCATACGCCCCATCCTGGTTCAGTCCGGCCCCATCAATAACGAAGTGGTACACGCCCGCCCCGAGGATCACCTTGGTCAGGGTCAACTTGCCCTCCTGGGCCAGCCCGCAGGCCACCATGGGCTGGGAGCAATCCTCCGGCATGACGGCGAGCCCAAGGTTCAGGGATTCGTCGGCCAGGAGCTCCAGGTCCAGGGTCGCCTCCTCGGTCAATTCCAGGCGATAGACGGCGTCTGCCGCCTCGGCGGAGCCGGGAATGCAGGCCATGGTCTGCTCGGCTCCCATGCCGCTGGTGTCCCCGAAGAACTCAAAGCGGGCCGGAAGCACCACGGGGTCCATGGCACCCGTCTGGAGGGCCGTCGAGCAGGTCTCGCCCTGGCACTCGCCCAGGTCCCCAAAGCACCCCTCATCCAGGCAGTCCGTGTTCCCGTTGCAGTCGTTATCGAGCCCATCGCCGCAACTCTTTTCGACGGCGCAGAACAAGGCCTCACTGCAATCCTCATCACAGCAGTCAAGCTGCTGGTCACAGTCATTGTCCAACCGGTCTTCGCAGTTCTCCTGGCAGAGTTCGTCGGCCTGACAGTCGGTATCGCAGCAGTCCGTCAGCCCGTCCCAGTCCTCGTCCTTGCCGTCTCCGCAGGCGGTCTCCTCAACAGGAATGGGGTCCAACCAGACCTCCAGACGATAGGGCCCCCGTTCGCCCACAAAGGCGCCATCGGCGTAGATCCACCAGGTGCCCGCCTCCAGCAGCACCTTCTTGGTTGCCGCCGCCCCACTCATGGCCTTGGCGCAGGCCTTCAGGACGCCCGTGCTGCCGCAGTTGCCGCCCCCCAGCCCCACGGAGGGCCAGGCGTCTGCCAGGTAGTCCATGGCCACGGTGGCCAGCATCCGCTCAGCCAGATTCAGGCTCCAAACGCCATCCGGACTGCCCGTACTGGCAGCAGCACAGCCCAGGCTGAAGTCGTCCTTGAAGCCAGTGGTGTTCCCGTACTCCACCAGATGCACGGCCTTGCCATCGGCCCCGAAGCCGCCGGCCCCCAGGGCCACCGCCTCCGCGCACCCGTCGCCGTTACCGCAGAAGGCGGCCTCGGCGCAGTCCGAGTCGGCGCAGTCGCCAGCCTGGTCGCAGTCGTTGTCCAGCCCATCGCCGCAGACCCCTTCAGCCAGACAGGCCGGGTCCCCGGCGCAGTCCTCGTCGCAGCAGTCCGCCGCCAGGTCCAGATCTTCATCCAACCCGTCCGTGCAGGACAACTCAGTCATGGGAATGGACCCCAGGGTGAGGCTCAAGGTGTAGCCCTCGGTGCCCTGGCTGTAGGGCGCCACCAGCAGGACATAGTTGCCCGCCGCCAGGCCGTACTCCAACAGCACCTCAGGAGCCCCTACCTTGCCCGCGTCCACGGCCTTCACGAGGGAGCCATCAGCCCGCAGGAGTTCGAAGCGCAGGTCCAGGGTCAAGGCGGGCACCAACTCCAGATCAAGTCGCTGGTAGGCCCCGATCTGAAAGGCCAGATAGTCCTTGTCGCCCGCGGGATAGATGCTTGGGTCCGACGACTCAACGGTCTCATCGGTCAGGTTCCCCAGTTCCGCCGCGGTGGCGAAGCTGTCGTTCTTTTCATAGGGGTCCCGGCACAGCAGGTTCGCGGCGCAGTCCCCGTCATGGCAGTCCACGGTGCCGTCCAGATCGTCGTCCAGCCCGTTGAGGCACAGGGTCTCGGCAGCCTCCGGCGCCAGCAACTTCAGGGCCAGGGTGAAAGGCCCGGCGTCGCCGCCGCCTCCCAGGGCCACATAGTTGCCATCCACCACCACATGCCAGGTCCCCGCGGGCAGGTACAGGCGCCCGCTGAGGGCATTGTTCTTGCCCGAGTAGCAGGTGGCCGGCCCTTCCGCATTGCGGCAGGTCCCGTCCAACAGGTAGACCGCCGGGTAAAGAACGAAGCCACTCTTGGTGAAGGTGAAGCCGAAGTCCACCAGCACCGGATCCTGGACCTCCAAGTGGTAGACCACATCAGCCGAACCCCCGGAGCCCCCGGCGCAGGCAGCACTGAAGTCGTCGTTCATGCCTACACTGCTGTCCCCGGCCAGGGCAATCTCAGCGCCGAAGTCGGCAGTGGTGATGGGATGATTGAGGGGGCGCAGGGGGCTGGAGCAGCGGTCCCCGGGCATGCCCAGACAAGCCACCGTGGCCGCGCAGTCCGAGTCCTCACAGTCGGTGAGGCCGTCCACATCCTCGTCCACGAAGTCGGAGCAATCGCTCTCAAGACCGGGCGGGATGGAGAACTCCACGGACAGACTGTAGGTCTCCTGATCCCCCGCCCAGGCCCCATCCACCACCAAGTACCAAACGCCCGCAGGCAGGGCCGTGTACAACAACGCGGGACCGGAACTGGCGGACGCGCAGCCTCGTTCGGGGCCGGCGCCGCAGGCCTCGCCCAGCACATAGACGGCGGGGTAGGCGCTCTGGGCAAAGTCCAGGCGGGCTTTGACCTTCATGGGCTGGGCCAGTTCGAAGCGATACACCGCATCGGGCGAAGCCCCAGTGGCCGCCGCACAACTTCCCGCCAGGTCGTTGGCGAAGCCCACCGTGCTGTAGTGGGTATCAAGCTGGTTGGCGTTCAGCTCAATTTTGAGGCCCGCGTCGGCATGGCTGATGGGCGGTACCCGGAGGTAGAAGGCCCCCTGGCAATCCTCCCCTCGACGGCACAGATCAAGGTATTTGCAGGACTCGTCGTCGCAGTCGGTCAGGCCATCGGCATCATCATCCAGGCCATCCAGGCAGCGGGTCTCCTCGGCGTCCGGGGCGTAAGCCGTGACGGAGATGCGGTAGGGATTGCTACCCTCCGCGGCGCCGTCCTCCAGCACCAGGAAGTAGGTGCCGGCCAACAGCACGGCCTTGAAGGCCTGGCCGCCCAGGGTCAGGGGGCCGCAGGCCAACTCCGTGGCGCAGTCCTCCGCCAGCAGGGACAGGGCCGCCCCGGCGGCGCCCTCCAGGAGCCTGATCTCCAGGCCCGTGGGGACAGCCAGAGTGAAGCCGTGGACCACCTGAGGGGTTCCCTCGGGGCCACAGGAACTGGTGCGAAGGTGCTGGGCTGTGGCGCTCTCCCCGGTGAACACCAGGGTCTGACCCAGGGCGCCGGCCTCCTCCGCCAGGGGCAGCGCGTGGGGGTTGGCGCAGGTGCCCAGGCTGGGCATGCAGATCCAGGTAAGGGCGCAGTCCTCGTCCGCGCAGTCGGCGGCCCCATCCCGGTCCTCGTCACCCTCCAGCAGGCAGTCCTCTACACAGACAAACAGCCCCGAAAGACACTGACCGGCCTCGCACAGATCCCCCTGGGTGCAGGCGTCGTCGTCATCGCAGGTGCCTTCCCGGTCGGGGTTCTCGCAGCCTGTCAGCCCGCAGCTGTCCTCGGTGCACTGGTTCAGGTCGTCGCAGAGCCCGTGGTCCGGCTCGTTCACCACCAGATCTTGTTCCTCATCGCAGCTATCCAGGGTGCAGGAAATGCCGTCGTCAGTCGCCGGAGGGGTCCCGGGCAGGCACTCACCATCCTCCGCTGAACAGGTGGCCACGCCGTTGCAGAAGAGGCCGTCCTCACAAACGACAGGCGTGCCCGCACAGAAACCCTCGGTGCAGAGGTCCTCAGTGGTGCAGAGGTTCAGGTCATCGCAGGTCACTTCGCTCAAGGGGGTCTGGGCGCAGCCCTCAAGGAGGTCGCAGAGGTCCTCCGTGCAGGCGTTGTCATCGTCGCAGGCGGCGTGGTCGGGGCTGTGGGACAGGGTGCCCGACTCGGGGTCGCACTCGTCCACGGTGCAGGCCACCCCGTCGTCCAACACCACCGGGAACTTCACCACACACTCGCCCGTCTTGGTGTCGCAGGACTCCAGGCCGTTGCAGGGCTGGCCGTCGTCGCATTGTTTGAGGAGGCCCTGGCAGACTCCCGCCACGCAGGAGTCCCCTTCGGTGCAGAGCTTCCCATCGTCACAGGCCCCCTCCAGGAGATCCGTCCAGACGCAGAGGCCCTCAAGGCATTCCTCCTTGGAGCAGGCGTTCCCGTCATCACAGTCTTCTGGTTTTTGGCAGGTCTGGACCTCTCCACCAACCGTATCCTGGGCCACATCATCGCCCCCCGAAGCCCCCCCACCGCCTGAACAGGCGGCGGTGAAAGCCAGGAGGGTGCCAAGAACCAGACGACTGACTGACTTCATCAGCATACCTCTCTCGACGCAGAGATGATCTCGTTGGCCTGACGCAGGCGGCGGTAGGACTCGACCAACATGGTGTAGGCGATGCGGGAGTTTCCAAGGACGATCTTCTTGAAGGACTCCCGGTCAATGGTCAGGAAGGTGGACTTCTCGCTGGCCACCACGGTGGCCGAGCGTTTGGTGTCCGAACTCAGCACCGCCATGTCGCCGAAGTAGCGGCCGGGGCCCAGCAGATCAATGGTCTGGGCGCCTTCGGACAGGTAGTTCTTCACCACCTGGACCTCGCCCTCCACCAGGCAGAACAGGCGGTCGGCGCTGTCCCCCTCGCGGATGATCAGGTCCCCCTTGGCCATGGAGAGGACCTTGATCCCGGGGCGAAGGAGTTCCAACTCCTCGTCGTTCAGCGGGGCAAACAACGGAATGGCCCTCAGGGCCGCGATGTTGAAGCGTTCACTGACCATGGCAGGCTCCTGTCTTGGTTGAGTCCATCGATTTCCCAGGCGTGCCAGTATAGCAGCCTGAAACCACAGGGCAAGGGGGCCGGTGACCCGGGCTGTCACCCGTTGACGATGGCCAGCAAAGCCTGGGCATCTGAGAGATCGGGCAACAGGTGTTCGGGGCCCAGGGCGCCCAACTCTTCGGGGCTGTTCCAACCGGTGCAGACGGACAACACATGGAGCCTCGCCCCGTGGGCAGCCTTGATATCCAGGGGGCTGTCCCCCACCACCAGGATGGAATCTCCGGGTAGCTCCGCCAGGCCCGCCCGCTCTCGGCCCCGCTGGGCAGCAAGGGCCGTCAGGAGGGCCCGGTCCTCGTGGTCCGAGCCAAAGCCCCCAAAGGCGAAGAAATGATCCAGCCCGGCGGCCTTGAGCTTCAGCGCGGCACCCCGCTGCAGGTTACCCGTGGCCAGCCCAACATGAACCCCGGTGCGGGTCAGCAACTCCAGGGCCTGGGGCACCCCGGGCAGGACCTTCACCCGATGGCCCGGGCGTCCCAGTTCCTCCTCCAGGTAGCGCAGGTAGGTACCCAGGCAGGTGTCCAACTCTTCGGGCGTGTAGTGGCGCTTGAAGTTGGCTTGGAAGGCGTCCCGGATGATCCCCAGGTCGGTGCGGCCCGCGAAGTTGTAGCCAGCGAAGGCATCCTTCAGGCCGAACAACTCCAGGACCATGCGATTCAGGGCCTTGATGCCCGTGCCAGAGGTGTCCAGGAGGGTGCCATCAATGTCGAAGAGAACGATTGGATAACGCACAGGCAGGACCCTTGCTCTCAGAAGCCGTAGATCTTCATGATGGCCACGGAGGCAGCCACGCGGGCGCCCTCGTTGGTGTCCATCAGCAGATCCTTGAGCTTGTCCTCGTCGGAGGTGCCGGGGGTGACATAGAGGGCGGCGCGGCCCACGGCGGTGTTGCGCACCTCGCCGTCGGAGTCTTTGAAGAAGCTCTGCAGGATGGGCAGCATCTCGGCGCCCTTGAGCTCGCACAGGCGGGTGAGGATGTAGACCTTGGTGTCGGCGTACTTGGTGGAGAACAGCTCCCGCTCGAGGATCTCCATCTCCTTGGCCTGGTCCATGAAACGCAGGGCCTTGACGGCCTCCAGGCGGGCCCGGGGGTTGACGCTTTCCAGGGCGGCCACCACCAGGGGCAGGGCCTCGGCCTTGAGCTCCTCGGCCAGCTTGCTGACATAGTCTTCGGGCAGCCAGCCCAGGGAGCGCTGGAGTACGGGCGCCGCTTCGGCGGGACTGATCCTGACGATGGTGGCCAGGGCCAGGACCCGCTCCTCCTTGGAATAGGTGCTGTTCAGGATGTTCTCCAGAGTCACCAGGGCATCCCGGTGGGGCACCTTGGACAGGGCCACCACGGCCTCGTGCTTCACGCTCGGGTCGGTGATGAGGAAGGAGACCACGCGGATGATCGAGTGGTCCGCGATGTTGCCCAGGGCCTTGACCATCTCGCGGCGCACCTCGGGGTCGGTCTCGTCAAACAGGGCGGCCTCGATGATGGGCACGGACTCAACCTGGCGCAGCTCGCCAAGGCCGATGACGGCACCCAGCTTGACCTCCCGGTTGCCGTCGGTCAGCAGTTCGTGGAGCTTGGGCAGGGCGCGGTTGCCCTGGGCCCGAGGCAGGAAGTGCACGGCCACGGCCCGCACCTGGGTGTCGGTGCTGTTGATCTGGCGGTAGACGCGGTCGTAGATCTCCTCCACGCCGGCCTTGGTCAGCAGGTCGTAGGAGGCCCGCAGAACCTCGGGGGCGGGGTCTCCATAAAGGAAGACCTTGGCCTTGTCCGCCACGGCCTTCTCGGTGCCCAGATTCCGCAGGGCCCGCAGGCAACGAAGCTGGCGCTGCACATCCTTGGTCTCGCACCAGGGCAGGATACGCTTCACCACCGACCGGTCGCCGCGGATGGCTGCCAGTTCGGAGGCCGCGTCCACAAGCTCGCTGTCCTTGTTCTTCAGCAGGCGGCCCAGGAAGGGCGCCGGCACATTGGCCTCCTGCTCGCGGTAGAACTGCAGCAGGGTGAACAACTGGTCCTTGGAGAGCCCGTCAACCATGGTGTCCAACAGGGCCACCCGGTTGGGTTTGACCATGGCCTCCAGGTTCTTGAGCGTGTACTCCTGGAGGGCGCCAAGTCCCCTGGCCGCGCCAAAGAACAGGGCCGCCAGTTCGGCGTCGTTGGCCAGCAGATGGTTCACCACAGCGGGGGTGTTGTCGGGGGTCTTGCCCACCACCTCCAGCAGCAACTCCACGGCCTCCTGCCTTGGCAGCAGGCTCAGAATGGGCAGGGGGCTGAGGTCCCCTTCGTAGAGGGCCGAGTCCGCAATGGCCCGAGCCAGGGCCGTGCGATACACGGGGTTCCCCAGGCGCACCAGGGTTTCTATGGCGCTGCGCCGGACTATCCACTGGGGATCCTTGAGGGCATCCTCCACATAGTCCTTCATGGTCTCGGGCTTGACGACGGCGATGTTCGCCACGGCCAAGGCCCGGGTGCGCATCTCGGGGCTACGGGTGCCCTTCTCCAGGACCACAAAGACCTCATTGAGCAGGTCCGGGCTGAGCTGGGCCCGACGCAGCGCTGCGGCCTTGTCTTCCTTGGTGGGTTTTTTCTCGGCGGCCTTCTTTTCAGGGGCCTTCTTGTTGGCGGCCAGGGCGGCATTGGGGCTACCAAACAGGGCGACGGCGAGGACGGGAACCATTGCTTTTTTCCAGAACACCTTGAGGGCTCCTTTTTCAACCGGGTTTCCATTCATTGACACCGGCCGATTCAACACTTTACGATGCCCCCTGTCAACGCTTTTGGCGGGGAGGGAAAGAGGCCGTGTCAAGACCTTCAAGGCTCTTCTTGGTGCGCCACGGCCGCACGGACCTGAACGACGGCGTTCGGCTCCTGGGCCGGACCGACGCCAGGCTGTCTGCCCAGGGCCACCAGGACGCCCTGGTCCCCGCCACCCTCCTGGCCGCCCTGGGCCCTGCTGTGGACGCCATCCACTCCAGCCCCCTCCTGCGGGCAAGCCAGACCGCAGACCTCATCGGCGGGGCCCTCAAGGTCCCCGTGCAGGTAGTGCCGGCCTTGATGGAACTGGACTTTGGCGACCTGGAGGGCCAGGACCTCAGCCATTGGCCCGAGCAAGCCCAGATCTGGAAATCCAACCCCGAGGCCTTCGCACCCCCCGGCGGGGAGTCCATCACCGACCTGGGGCGCCGCGTGGCCGGGTTCGTGCGGGGGCTGCCGGGGGACCGAGACCAGATTCTGGTGGGCCACCTCTTCGCCCATCTCTTCGGGGCCTGTGTCCTGGTGGGGCTGCCCCCCGCCGCCTTTCGGTCCATCTTCCTGGCCCCCGGGGGAATCCTCGAGCTGGCCCGGGGCCCCCGGGGAGAGTTCGCCCTCCAGGGTCTGTTCAACCCTGGTCAACCCCCAAGGAGGTTGACATGAGCAGGCCCGATATCATGGACCTGCTGCTGCCCCGCCTTCGCGAATTGGCGGGCGCCTGGCACGGCCCCCTCATCGGGGACGCCGTGAAGGCCCACGGCCGGGACCCCTACCTGGTGCTGGTGGGCACCCTCCTGAGCCTGCGCACCAAGGATGAAACCACCGCCGTCGCCCTACCCCGCCTCTGGGCCCAGGCCAGCCACCCCGCCGCCATGGTGGCCCTGGGGACGGAGGCCATCGCCCGCCTCATCTACCCCGTGGGCTTCTACAACAACAAGGCTGCCACCCTGGTCCAGGTCTCCCAACTCCTTCTGGACGAACACCGGGGCCTGGTGCCCGCCACCATGGAAGCCCTCCTGGCCCTCCCCGGGGTGGGCCGCAAGACCGCCAACCTGGTCCTCTCCGAGGGCTTCGGCATCCCGGCCATCTGCGTGGACACCCATGTCCATCGCATCTCCAACCGCCTGGGCTATGTCACCACCCAGACCCCCGAGGAGACCGAACAGGCCCTCCGCGCCAAGCTCCCCCCACACCACTGGCACTCCATAAATGAGCTGCTGGTCCTCTTTGGCCAGAACCTCTGCAAACCCCTCTCCCCCCTCTGCAGCCAGTGCCCCATCACCACCCAGTGCCCAAAGACCGGCGTCGCCAAGCGAAGGTAGCCCCAAAGGGGTCAGGACCTATCACATATCGCTAGCCCTTCTCCGCCCCCCCGCGCTACACTCCCTCGGTCACAGGAGGTCCCAAGCGCCCATGAAACACGAAATCCTCTACACCCCTTCGTTTGGAATGCTGGCCGTCACCCTCTCCCCGGGCGACAGCCTCAAGGCGGAGGCCGGCTCCATGGTTGCCATGGAGGATGGCGTCTCCCTGGGCACCTCCCTTGGCGGTACCGGTGGCGGCTTCCTGGCCTCCCTCACCACCTTCTTCATGGCCCTGCTCCGGCGCCTCTTCGGCGGCGAGAGCTTCTTCGTCAATACCTTCACCGCCACCCGGGAAGCCCGCGTCTTCCTGGCCCCCACCATGGTGGGTGACCTGCGCGCCCTGGAGGTCAGCCCCGGCAGCCGCCTCCTCATCCAGTCCGGCTCCTACCTCGCCTCCACCCCCGGCGTCACCCTGCGCATCCGTTGGGGTGGCCTGCGCTCCATCCTGGGTCGGGAGGGCGCCTTCCTGCTGGAGGCCTCGGGCGCCGGCACCGTCTTCATCAACAGCTACGGCGCCATCGAGGAACTCGAGGTTCACGGCGCCCTGGTAGTGGACACGGGCCATCTGGTGGCCTTCACCGACTCCCTGAACTTCCGCCTGCGCCTGGCCGGTGGTGGCCTCTGGACCGCCTTCAAGTCCGGCGAGGGCCTGGTCTTCGAGTTCACGGGCCACGGCAAACTCCTCCTCCAGACCCGGAATCTGCCCGGCCTGGTGCGCTGGATCGCCCCATCTCTTCCGGTTTAGTTATTGAGGTATAACCAATGAATATTGAAACAAAGTTTGCCCCAGCATACACCTTGGCAGTGTGTCAGCTTCAGCCTGGCGAGGCCCTCCGCGTCGAGAGCGGCGCCATGGTGGACATGGACTCCAACCTGTCCATGGAAACGGGCTTTCGCGCCGGCAAGGGCGGCATCCTCAAGGGCATCGCCCGCAGCATGTTGGGCGGAGAGTCCTTCTTCCAGAACACCTTCCGGGCGACCAACGGCCCCGGCACCGTGCGCCTCGCCCCGGGCAATGTGGGCGACCTGCGCCTCCTGGACCTGTCTGGAGAGCTGTTCATCCAGTCCTCCTGCTTCGTCGCCTCCGCCGAGTCCATCGATCTGAGCACCAAGCTGGGCGGCTTCAAGAACTGGTTCGGCGGCAAGGGTCTCTTCATGCTGAAGGCCAGCGGCCAGGGCCCCCTGCTCATCTCCGCCTTCGGCGCCATCCACGAGGTCCCGGTCAACGGCCAGTTCACCGTGGACACGGGCCACATCGTCGCCTTCGACCCCACCCTGGACTTCCACATCCGCCGCGCCGGCTCCTGGTTCTCCACCTTCTTCAGCGGCGAGGGCTTCGTCTGTCGCTTCTCCGGCCACGGCCGCCTCTTCATCCAGACCCGCAACCCGGGCGAGTTCGGTGGCCGCGTGGGCCCCGTCCTCCCCCCCAGGCAAGGCTGAGCAACCATGGAACAAGACATCAAACACGGCCCCGAATATGCCCTATTGACGGTCCACCTCGCCCCCGGTGAACGCCTCGTCGCGGAGAGCGGCGCCCTGGTGGCCTACGACCCCTCCCTCAAGATCACCGCTGCCGCCCGAGGCGGCCTCCTGGGCAGCCTCAAGCGCCGGGTCTTCGGCGGGGAAAGCTTCTTCCAGACCACCATCGACGGCGCCACAATGGGCGGCACCGCCCGCCTCGCCCCCGGCTCCCCCGGCGACATCACCACCCTCACCCTGGCCCCCGGCCAGGAGCTCCTCATCCAGTCCTCCTGCTACCTGGCCTCCACCCCCGACCTCCAGCTCGACAGCCGCTGGGGCGGCGCCCGCGGCTTCTTCTCCGGCGTGGGCCTCTTCCTCCTGCTGGCCCGGGGCCCCGGCACGGTCTGGATTTCGTCCTTTGGCGCCCTGTGCGAATTGCCCGTGGCAGACAGCCACATCGTTGACACCGGCCACATCGTGGCCTTCGACTCCACCCTGGACTACCACATCACCAAGGTTGGCGGCCTCAAGTCCCTGTTCCTCAGCGGCGAGGGTCTGGTGGCCTCCTTCCAAGGCCGCGGCCGCGTCTTCATCCAAAGCCGCAACCCCATGTCCTTCGC
>CAZMEC010000035.1:0-19371 GCA_964565265.1 uncultured Myxococcales bacterium | reverse complement strand
CACCACGCCGTCCTTCACCGTCCCGCCGCAGCCGCACGAGACCTTCAGCTCCCGGGCCAGGGTGGCCAGCGCCTCGCCCTCCAGGGACAACCCCGTGATGAGGGTCACGCCCTTGCCCTTGCGGCCCTTGGTCTCCAGGCGCACCCGCACCTTGCCGTCCGCCGGCACCCGGGCCGGGGCGCCCCCCGTCTGCTTGGGCTTGGGCCCCCGCGTGTCCCTGGCCACCTTGGGGTCCCCACTGGAGTAGACCAGTCTGGATTCCATGCCCCGTCCCTCCCTAATGCTCTTCCCCGGCGGGGGGCGCGGGGGCCTCGTAGCCGGGCTTGTTCCAGGGGTTGCCCTGGTACTTCAGATAGAACTCGGTCAGCTTGTCCCGGGCCCAGGGGGTCCGGCGCAGAAACTTGAGGCTGGAAGAAATCGACGGGTTCTCCTGGAAGCAGTGCAGCTTCACGAAGCCCGCCAGCCGCTCCCAGCCGTGGTGCTCCACCAACCGGGTCAGCATGGCCTCCAGGGTCACCCCGTGGAGGGGGTTCTTGGGCTGCGAGCCAACCGCCATCATTGGTCCTCCAGCAGGAAGTCCACGCGCTTGACCTGGCCCTCCACCAGCTTCACCTCCACGATGTCGGAGCTGCGCGGGTCACCCTCCTCCACGCCCATGCCGGGCGGGGCTATGTTGATGTAGGACATCATGTAATAGGTGCCCGGCTTGACCTCCAGTTGCTGATACTCAAAGGGGAAGGTACCGGGATTGTCGTAGGCAAAATAGATGCTTGGCATGCTGGGCTCCGGGTCGGGAAAGCCCACGATGTACACCCTCCCCCGCAGCTCCCCCTCGTAACTGATGGTCCCGAACAGCGCCGCCTTGCCCTCGGCAGGCACCAGGTCCGCCTCCACCAGATCCAGGGCCAGGTCACCCTCCAGGGCGTCCAGGGTGCTGCCGTCCCCCGGCAGGGTGTCCTCCTCGGGCAGGTTCCAGGCGCCGTCCTGCAGGATCACATCGTGCCGCAGCCCCGTCTCGTCCAGGGGCACCACCAGGGGGCCCACCATGCCCGTGGCCGGGTCGTCCCCGGAGGGCATGTGGTAGCCCTCCGCCACATCCGTATCCCCGAAGATGACCAGCCAGTACTGGCCAGGGGCCAGACCCTCCACCTTGTAGTCCAAGGGGAAGTCCACGCCCGTCAGCACCGCTTCTTTTTGCAAGGAGATGGCCGTCACGGGGGCCGTCACAGGCGGAAATGTGGGAGAATCGAACACCGCCACGCCCACCTTCTGCACCACCTTGCTGCCCTCGTAGTCCACACTGCCCCAAATGGTCCCTGCCCCGCCCTGCTGACGGTTCAGCTTGTCAGACGAGCAGCCGGCCGCCAGGGGCATCAAGGCCACCAGCCCCACAAGCGACAGAATCACCACGATTGGTTTCCACACAATGTTCATGTCACGCCTCCGCCTCAGAAGTAGTGCCTCAACTCGAGAAAATACCGAGCCTGGTTCTCCAGGCGCCCGAAGCCGATGCTCTCGGACCCCCGGAACACAATCGCGCCTGTGTAGATCTTCAGCTCCTCCAGGGGCTCCCAGGAGAAGAAGCCCAGGGCCATGAAGTCATAGGTCTCCGGGTCATGCCGGTTCACCAACTGCAGGGCCTGGAAGTACAACTCGGAGACCACCCGGGTCTTGGCCCGCCAGGTGAACTGGTACTGGTCCCGGGAGGGGATGAAGGGGTCGGGTTCGCCGAAGGCCGAGCGGGTATCGTACTCGAACTGCCGGTCCCAGTTGAGGACCCGGGTGTAGGCCACCTGGACCTGCAAAGACAGCCTGGAGATGGGATCCCACTCAACCCCCAAGACGGTGGCCAGGGAGGGATTCTTCTTCCAGACATCGGTGCCGTCCGAGTCCTCGGTGAAGGTGGCGGCGCCCTCTCCGAGGAGCATCACGGAGCCCAGGTCCACCTCGAAATCCAGCGCCAGCAAGTGCTGCCTGGAGTAGCGCGGCGTGAACTCAAGGGCCGCGGGGAAACCCGTCACCTCGTCGGGGATCACCACGGGGGACAGCCAGAAGCTGCGCTGATGGCCCCAGAACCAGGTGGCGGCCACCTCGGCCCGGTCGAGGAGTTCGGCGCTGACCCGGACGCCCACCTCGCCGTCCTCGACGCCAAGCCCGGGCAAGGCGGCGGGCTGTTGAAGGACCTTGAGGGGGCCAACCTGCTCGGGCAGGTCCAGGGGCATTCGACTTGGGATGAACCAGGGCAGGTAAAGCAACTCGATGTTCACAGGATCAAGCCACACGGAGGTCCTCAAGGCATCCACGGCCAGCCTGAAGTTCTCCTTCTCGGCGCTCATGTTGCCGTAATCCCATGGGGACACCACATCCACCACGCCGCCCCACTCGAAGCGACCCCAGAAGACATACTGGCGGCCCAACTTCAGGTCCACCAGGGGCAGGATCCGGTCAATGCCGATCCAGCCCTCCTTGAAGGCGAGGGACACTCCGTCCCCAGGTGCGCCATCAGGCTGGCGGCTGTCCTGGGCCACATCGTAGTCCAGGTTCACCGTGGCATCGTAGCGCAGGCCGGGCTGCAGTTGATTGGCGGCCCGAAGCTGCAGTCGCAGGCCTCCCCGGGCCGTGGACAGGCCCTTGGCGTCGGGATGGGACTGGGCCAGGAAGCCCGCCTCCTCCAGGGGATGGGTGAGGTCCAGGTAGTCGTAGAACATGAGGTAGCCGGAGAAGGGGCTCTTCTCGGCAGCAAAGGCCGCCTTGCCCGCCCCCAATACCATCACCATCACCATCACCCCAACACCCAGACACCCAAACACCCCAACACCCAGACACCCAAACACCCCAACACCCTGGCGCTTGCTTCGCTGCGCTGCGTGCATTGTCTTCATCTACAACGCCTTCAAGCGGCGCACCGAGAAAAGGTCCGCCGGGGGTTTTTGGTCCAACTTGGGCTCCAGCAGCTTCACCTTGGCCCCCACGCCCTCCGAGAAGTCCTCGGTCTGGAACTCCGTGGCCAGCACCCGGTCGCCGAGGGACTGCACGGCGGTGACCCACTGCCGGCGGATGAGCTTGCCCGCGCCGTCAAAAAACTCGGTCCTGCGGATCACCCGATCCAATGGGTCCACGAAGTGAACCAATCGGGCATAACCCGTCCGGGCCTCGGTGTCGGGGGCTGCGGGGGTGGCCTCGAAGCGCCAGAGGGTCTTGCCGTCGACCTGGATGCAGGCCCCCGGGCCGAAGCGCCAAAGCTCGGGCCGGGGCTTGAGGAGATACAACGAGAGGAAGTCCCGCAGCATGAAGTTTTCGGTGTAGGAGGCCACGCGCTTGACCTTGCGAAGGGTGCGCACATACAGGAAGGCCTGATCGTCCAGGTCCCGGCGGGTGTTGGCCAGGAAGGCCGTGCCCTTCATGTTGGCGGGGCCCGTGAACTCGGCGTAGAGGTCCTGGCCCTGGGGGTGGGCTGTCACAAAGACCTGCATCTCCTTGGGCAACTCAGGACCGTCGCCGCGCTGGACCCGGAAGTCCACTCGGGCGACCAGATCAGTCCAGCCTTGGGCGGCAAGCACCTCCTGGAACTCTGGCACCAACTGGGGCTGGGCGGCCTGGGCGTGGGACAAGGGGGTCAGGGACAGCAAGGAAACAAGCGCCGCAAGCGTCAACAGGTGCTTCAAACCGGACCTCCAAAGTGACGCTACTCAAACAGGATGGCAGCGGTGACCAGGGAATCCAGCAGATAGGCCCCAGCGGTCATCAGGAGGCTGAAGGCAACACCGGCCGCCCCCACCTGCTTGCCACGAACCGCCAGGAAGAATGACACAAAGACGCCGGCGAAGGCCAGCGTTCTTAGCCACTCAAGCCCGGAAAGCACGGCGGCCGCGGGGAAGATCAGGAAGGCCACCAGGGAACCCAGCAGTCCCGGCAGCACCAGCCCACGCCAGAAGAGCCTCCCCCGTGGAAGGCAAGCCCCCCCAGAGCAGGCCACGCAAGGCATCCGCGGGGCCAGCAGAGCCACCGGCAGCAACAGCACCGTGTTCAACAACGCCGGCAACAAAATGAAGTCTCGAATCATGGGAAACATGGGGCCTCCGGGGAATCCAGCACGGGCCCTAAGATATGTGCGCGCGCGCCGTTTGGGAAGTCCCAATCCCCTGGGTCTCCTGCCCATTGACCTTTTGCCCACCGCTGCCTTTACTTGCGGTGGCGGATCAGGATTTTGCCCCGCCAGGAGGTTTGATATGGGTTGCTGCAATAAACTTACCGACCGTTTCCGTGGTATGCCTGTGGCCAGCGTTGTGGCCCTTGGGTCCCTGGTCAGTCCCCAGGAGGGCAGCGTGGTGAGCCGCGAACTGCTGAAGACCCCGGGGGGCACCGTCACAGTGTTCTCCTTCGCCACGGGCCAAGGCCTGTCCACCCACAGCGCCCCCTTTGATGCGCTGGTGACGGTGCTGGAAGGCCAGGGTCACTTCACCGTGGGAGGCGACGAGCTTGAGGTCGCCGCCGGCCAGTCCCTGCTGATGCCCGCCGACATCCCCCACGCCCTGAAAGCCAACCAGCCCTTCAAGATGCTGCTGGTGATGGTGAAGTGAAGAGGGTAACCCCCAGCTGGAATCCGATGGTTCTCTGGGACGGACGGCGATGGTTTCCCCAAAATTGGCCACCCTGTCCAGCCGATCTATAATGGCCTTCGGGTTTTCTTTGCGGGAGGCTTGGGCCATGGATACCCCCCTTTCCCTTTGCGCTCGGTGTAGCCAGCTTGGCAAGACCTGCTGCCAGCGCTGCGAGGTCTATGTGACCCCGGGGGATGTGCAGCGGATCACCGCCCGCCTGGGACGCGTGGACTTCTTCCACTACGCCAAGGCCCCCGACGACTCCTACTTTGACCTGGAGGGCGACCCCGCCTGGACCGCCAATGTCTTCCGCGAGGACGGCACCCGCCGCATCCTCAAGCGCCGCGAGAACGGTGACTGCTCCATGCTGGGCCCCAAGGGCTGCGTGCTCTCGCTGGAGGAGCGCCCCCTGGTGTGCCGCCTCTACCCCTTCATCTACACCGCCCGCAGCCTCCGCCAAGGGGACCCGACCTACTGCCCCAAGGCCCTGTTGGACGCCTGCAACTGCTCGGTACTTGGGGCCCTGGGCATGGACCTCCAGGACGCCGTACGCTGGCACAAGCAGCTCTACCAGGAGATCACCCAGGAGCGCGAAAGCCTCCGGGCCGCAATCTGACCCCCTCCGCCCCCCGACCTCAACCCGGCGCCGGAAGATTCCTGAACATGAAGTAGGCCGCCGCCACCAGGCACAGGGACGCCCACAAGAAGTCCAGGGTGGGTTTCTCCTTCATGTAGAAGGTCGAAAACAGCACGAAGACCACCATGGTGATGACCTCCTGGATGACCTTGAGCTGCCCCAGCGAGAAGTACCGAAAGCCGATGCGGTTGGCGGGGACCTGCAGGCAGTACTCGAAGAAGGCCACCAGCCAGGACAAAGCTATGGCGATGATGAGGGGCTTGTTCTTCAGGTCCTTGAGGTGCCCGTACCAGGCATAGGTCATGAAGACATTGGAGAACAGCAGCAGCACAACGGGAAGGAAGCGTTCCATGATTTGCTCCTTGCACCAACGGTCCGTTCCGCTGGCTAGGGCCTGAACACCAGGCCCAGGGCGTTGCCGGCCACGGCCTTCAATCTCATCAGGATATTCACCACCAACCCCATGCCCCCGTCCAGGCCGAGCAGGGAGAACACCAGCGCTCCGGCGCCCTCCGTGACGCCGATGCGGGTGGGGAAGATCATCACCGCGATGGCCGCCACGCTGGTGGCGCCATACACCACCGCACAGGTGGCGAAGCTATAGGGCAGCCCCACCAGGAGGCAGGCCGCCCAGACCCCAGCCCAGCTTGCCAGCCGAGCCAGGAACTGGTACCCAAACACTGCCGCGAAGGCCCCCGGCCGCTCCCGCCAGTAGACCTGGATCTGGTGGTCCATCCCCTTGGCCTTCTCCAGCAGCGCCTCCGGGGACTGCCCCGCCAGCCGGATGAGCTTGATGAACCGGGCCCCCAACTCCATCATGCCCCGGCGCAGCAGCACCCAGAGGATGACGAAGGGCAGGAAGGCCAGCACGCAGGCCAGCAGGGCCAGCCACAGTTCCTGGCGCTGGATGACCGTGGGCAACACGAAGCCCAGGGCCACCGCCAGCAGGGCCGCCCCGGGCCTGGTGATCTTGAACGCGTAGTTCCACACCACCGTCGCCGTCACGGCGTCCGTAGTGTCGGTGTGCTTCCGCAGCATGGCCCCCTTGGTGACCTCACCCATCTCGCTCAAGGCCAGCATGTTCACCAGGGCCCCCGTGCAACTGATGGCCAGCACGCGAAGGAAGCTCACCCGGGCGCGCAGCCCCACCGACAAGGCCGCCGCATCGAACAGGCTCTCCAGGAAACCAGTCAACAGCAGCAGCGCCGCCCCCCCGACCCCCACGCTGGCGAAGGCCAGCCCCACCTTGTCCCAGCCAATGAGTTGGAGGGCCCAGATCAAGGCCGCTACTGCGGCCACAGAAAAGGCTGGTTTGTAGAAGCGCCCCGCCGCCAGGCCCAGCCTCCTGGACCAGTTGTTTGGTTCGTTCATGGCGCTACCCCAGTCCCACATCAAGCACCATCATCACGGTGAACCCCAGGATGGCACCCATGGTGGCAAGGTCGTTGTTGCCCTCCCGCTGGGCCTCGGGGATGACCTCCTCCACCACCACATAGACCATGGCCCCGGCGGCGTAGGACAGGGCCCAGGGCAGAATGAAGGTGAGCTGCGTCACAGCCAGCGCCCCCAGGACCCCGGCGATGGGCTCGACCACCCCGGACATTTGCCCGAAGAAGAACGCCTTGCGTCTGGAAAACCCTTCGCGCCGCAGAGGCACGGACACGGCTGCGCCCTCCGGGAAGTTCTGGATGCCAATGCCCAGGGCCAGCGCCAGCGCCCCCGCCAGAGAAGCCTCCGGCATGCCCGCCGCCGCCGCCCCAAAGGCGACGCCCACAGCCAGCCCCTCGGGGATGTTGTGCATGGTAATCGCCAGGACCAACAGGATGCTGGACTTCCAGGAGGTCTTGACGCCCTCCTTGACCTCCCCCCGGGCGAAGAAGTGCAGGTGGGGCAGCAGACGATCCATCAGCCGCAGCGTCAAGGCCCCCAGCAGGAAGCCGCCAGCCGCCGGAACCCAGGCTGGCAGGGCCTTCCCTTCAGCCATGGAGATGGCCGGCGCCAGCAGGGACCAGAAGCTGGCCGCCATCATGATCCCCGCCGCAAACCCCAGCATGGCATCCAGCAAGCGCCTGTTCACGGTCTTGAAGAAGAACACCATCCCGGCCCCCAGGGCCGTGAGCGCGTAAGTGAAGCCCGTGCCAATCAGGGCCTGAACGGCAGGCGTCAAGCTGCCTATTGCTTCCAGCATTTTTCACCCCATTCCATCGTCGCCGGGCCCAGCCTCCTGGCTGACTTTTGTCAATATAGCCAAAATCAGGCCGGCCGCCAGAACTCTTACGGCCCCCCAGCCCCCCAGTTTTCCACCCCCCCAGACAAGCCAACCTGCCAGCATTACAGGCGTTTTGACCGCATGAATGCTTGACCTGCGGGGTCAGGGACGGAGGCCGGTTGATCAGTTTTGTCGGCCAACGGGGGGTAAGGGCGTTTTTTCTGGTACTTTTTTTTTGCCAAAAGATCGGCCCGCAATGGCCTGGCATTTCGTTTGGAAAAAACTCGTCAAACAGCCTTGAAATCCGGGCACATCCCTTTGTGAATCCAGGGTTTTTTTCAACAGGATATCCACAGGGCAGGGGCTCCGTCCCCGCTTTGGGCCGAGTCTTTTTTTTGCCATGGGACAGCCAAACCCCTACTTTTTTTGGTGGCAGCCAGATTACCCATTGACGGCCGAACAGCAGGTGCTAGTTTTCGAGTCGTAGATGGTTAGGGAGGCATCCAAAAGATGCGTGTTGTTCTGGCCTACAATGCCAAGCCCGCTGCTCGGTCGCAGATTCGCGCCGAGAGGCCCCAGTTTGTCCCCGACGAAGAGGCCGAGCCTCCACCCACTGTCCCGGGCGCGGCGGAAGATGATGACCGCTACGCCGAATGGGACGACCACGAAACCATCATAGCCGTTGCAGATGCCCTGGCGTCCAAGTACGAGGTGCGCCTTGTGGAGGCCGGGCCTCGCTTTGCCCAGGGGATTCTGGCGACCCGCCCGGACCTGGTCTTCAACATGTCCGAAGGCCTGGAGGGCGTCAGCCGCGAGGCCCTGGTGCCCGCCATCCTTGAACTGCTGGGCGTGCCCTACACGGGCTCCGACCCGTTGACCCTGGCGCTGTGCCTGGACAAGGCCTGGACCAAGGTCATGCTGACCCACCATGGCGTGCCCAACGCTCCCTTCTTCCTGGTTGAAGAAGGCGCCGAACCCCATATCCCCGACAACTTCCCCCTGCCCGCCCTGGTCAAGCCCGTCCACGAAGGCTCCAGCAAGGGCGTGAAGGACGACCAGTTGGTGCGCACCCGCGCCGAAATGGAGGACCGCATCCGCCGCGTGGCCCGGGACTACCACCAGGGCGTCATCGTGGAAAGCTTCCTCCCCGGCCGCGAGTTCACCGTGGCGGTATTGGGCAACGGCGCGGGCCTGCGCATCCTGCCCCCCGTGGAGATCCTCTTTGGGGTCTTCCCCGAGGGCGCCAACCCCATCTACTCCTGGGAGGCCAAGTGGATCTGGGACCGCCCCGAGAACCCCCTGGAGGTCTTCAAGTGCCCCGCGGACCTGAACCCCCAGGACCTGGCCGCCATCCAGAAGGTCTGCGCCGACACCGTGCGCGTCCTCCGCGTCCGTGACTGGGCCCGCATTGACCTGCGCATGGATGCCGCCGGGGTGCCCAACATCATTGAAATCAATCCCCTGCCGGGCGTGCTCCCCGCCCCGGAGATGAACTCCTGCTTCCCCAAGGCCGCCCGGGCCGTGGGAATGCAGTACCAGGACCTTATTCTGGCAGTGGCCGACGCTGCCCGGGAAAGGCTTGGGCTGTGAACATGCGTAACGCCGTCCTGGTCACCTACAATCGCTCCTCCGGCCGCGGAGAGATCTCCGAAGACTCCGTGCTTGAGGAAGCCCGCGATGTGGCCCTGGCGCTTAGCTCCAAGGGCTTCGCCGTGGAGACCCTGGCGGTGGACAGCTCGGACCTGCCCCGGTTGGGCCTCCGCCTTCAGCAGAATGGCCGCCGGCTGGCTGTCTTCAATCTCTGCGAAGGGCTGGACGGGGACTCCGGCAAGGAACCCCTCTACGCCGCCTTCCTTGAAGATTTGGGCGTGCCCTTCACCGGCAACCGTCACGGCGCCATGCGCCTTTGTCTGGACAAGGGCCTGTGCAAGTCTGTGCTGGCCAATGCCGGAGTGCCCACCCCGGCCTACCGCGTCTTCGAGGCCCTGCCCGACGCCGACGCCGTGGCCGACCTGCCCTACCCCATGATCGTCAAGCCTGCCCGGGAAGATGGCAGTCTGGGCATTGACGACGACTCGGTGGTGGGGGATGCGGACGCTCTCCTGGCCGCCGTGGGGCGCATCCTGGCTGCCTTCGGGTCCGCCATCGCCGAAGCCTACCTGCCCGGCCGCGAGTTCAACATCGGCGTGCTGGAGACCCCCGACGGTCCCCGCGCCCTCCCCGCCGCCGAGCTCATCTACACCTACGCCCCCGGCAAACACCCAATCCTCACCCATCGGGCCAAGTGGATCACTGACGCCCCTGAGTACGGCCAAAGTGTCCCGGTCTGCCCCGCGGTCGTTGATGACCAACTCCGCGACGCCATGACGCAGACTGCCCAGGCCGCCTTCCGCGCCCTTGGCTGCCGCCACTACGCCCGGGTGGACCTGCGCCTGGATGGGGCCGGCAATCCCATGGTCATAGACATCAACCCCAACCCGGACATCAGCGCGTCCGCCGGGCTGGCCAGGGCTGTCCGGGCTTCGGGCAGATCCTACGAGGACTTCGTTCACACACTGGTGGAGCAAGCATGGAACGGAAATTGATCTTCACGCCTATCATGGCCGGTGACACCCCCAAGCTGATTGAGGTTCTCACCTCCACGCCCACCTTCCGCCCCGGCGAGCTTGAAGTCGCCGCCGAGTTGATGGACAAGGCCATCGCCGAGGGTGAAGAAGCCTCGGGCTACTTCTTTGAGGTCGCCCGCGATGACGAAGGCCCCATCGCCTTCTCCTGCTGGGGGCACAACCCCTGCACCGAGCACACCTGGGACTTCTACTGGATGGGTACCCACGCCCGCGCCCGCCGCACCGGCGTCGCCCGGGCCCTCATGGCCCACCTTGAAGCCCACATCGCCGCCCGCGGGGGCAAGCTGGTCATCATCGAGACCGCCGACAACGAGCCCTACGCCGCTGCCCGAACGCTGTACCTGTCCAGCGGTTACACGGAGGCCGCTACCATCAAGGATTTCTACCGCGAAGGTGAAGGCAAAGTCATCTTCACCAAGAAGCTGTGACGCCATGGCGCAAGGAGAACCCCCCAAAATGGAACTCTGGCAAAAGATCCTGGCTGCCTCGATCCGCAGCGGCGCCGATCTTTCACGCTTCTTCCCGGGCCTCAACACCACCGAGATCGAAAAGGTGGCCGAGGTCTACCCCATGTCCATCAACCCCTACTACCTGAACCTGGCGCAGTATGAGGGCGACCCCATCTGGCGTCAGTGCATTCCCGACAGGGCCGAGCTCGAACCCGGACTCTACGAGGACCCCCTCTCCGAAGAGAGCATGAGCCCCGTCCCCTTCCTCGTGCACCGCTACCCCGACCGCGTCCTCTTCCAGGTCACCACCTCCTGCGCCATGTACTGCCGCTTCTGCACCCGCAAGCGCAAGGTCGGCAAGGACCAGGCCGGCGGTGTCACCACCGGCGACCACACCCGCGCCATCGACTACATCGCCGCCCACCCCGAGATCCGCGATGTCATCATGTCCGGCGGCGACCCCCTGATGCTCACCGACAGCATCCTTGAGGACCTGCTGGCCCGCCTCCGCGCCATCCCCCATGTGGAGATGATCCGCATCGGCAGCCGCATGCCCTGCGTACTTCCCCAGCGCATCACCCGCAAGCTGGTGAACATGCTCAAGAAGTACCATCCCCTGTACCTGAACACTCACTTTGAGCACCCCAGCGAGCTCACCGACGACGCCGCCGAGGCCCTGTCCCGTCTGGCCGACGCCGGCATCCCCCTGGGCAACCAGTCCGTGATGCTGCGCGGCGTGAACGAGAAGCCCGAGGTCTTCAAGGAACTCAACCGCAAGCTGCTGGCCAACCGCGTGCGCCCCTACTACATCTATCAGGCCGACCTCGTCGAGGGCACGGGCCACTTCCGCTGCAGCATCGACGATGGCCTCAATGTGGTGCGGGGGCTGCGGGGGCACACCTCCGGCATGGCCGTGCCCCAGTTCGTCATCGACGCCCCCGGTGGCGGTGGGAAGATCCCCCTGCTCCCCGAAGAATATAGCTGCCGCAGCGAGAACGGCATCATGCTGCAGAACTTCCGCGGCGAGCAGTTCTACTACCCCGACCGCAAGCCCGACGAGCACCTCCGCCTGGTGGTGGAGGGCAGCGAAGAGGGCAGCGGCCAGCAGCGCATCACCGCCGGCGCGCTCCCCGCAGGAGAGGCCCCCGCCGAGACCCTCCCGGCCCCCCTGGCCAAGGCCTTCCAGTGGAAGGATCGCTCCCGCCACACGCGCCGCCGCATGGTCAACCGTTAGACCCCACGAAGCCCCCGCCCGAAGACTCCTTCAGCCAGGCAGCACTTGGATTTGTCTCAGGACTTGGGGACAGGCTTGGGGATCACCACAGAGGCCAGAATGGATAGCCCGATAAGCCCTCCCACCGCGCCCAGGGAGAGGCCAATGGGGATGTGGACAAACTCCGCCACCAGCATCTTCACGCCCACGAAGACCAGCACCGCCGCGAGGCCGATGCGCAGGAAGCGGAAGCTGTCCATGATCCCGGCCAGCATGAAGTACATGGCCCGCAGGCCCAGGATGGCGAAGATGTTGGAGGTGAACACGATGAAGGGGTCCCGGGTCACGGCGAAGACCGCCGGGATGGAGTCCACGGCAAACACCACATCCGAGATCTCCACGGTGACCAGGGCGAGAAACAAGGGCGTGAAGACCAAGCGGCCGTCCAGACGCTTGACGAAGTGCCGGCCGTGGTAGTTGGGATCCAGGGGCAACACCTTGGCGATGAGCCGCACCACGGGGTTTCGCTCCGGGTGGGTCTCCTCGTTGCGCTGAACAAACAGCTTCACGCCGGTGACCACCAGGATGCCGCCAAACACATAGATGGCCCAGGACACGGCCTCCAGGATGGCCCCCCCCGCCAGGATGAAGATGGCCCGCATGACCAGCGCACCGAGGATGCCCCAGAACAGCACCCGGTGCTGCAACTCCTGCTTCACCGCGAAGTACTGGAAGATCACCAGGAAGACGAACAGGTTGTCCACCGACAGGGCCCGCTCGATGACATAGCCCGTGACGAACTCCAGGCCCGCCTGCTTGCCGAAGAACCGATAGACCCCGGCGGCGAAGATGCCGGCGATGACCACCCAGACCACCGACCAAACCAAAGATTCCTTGAAACTGATGACATGGACCTTGCGGTTGAAGACCCCCAGATCCAGGGCCAGCATGGCCAGCACGAAGACGAGGAAACCGGCCCACAGAAGTGGGTTGCCAATGCTATGGGCGAACATTCAGACTCCTTGAAATGGCTCGCCCCTTCGGGCGCCCGCAAAATGGGTGCCGATACTACTTTGACGCGGAGAAAGCGACAATAGGGTTTTTCCGACCTTCCCCAGGCAAGCCCTCAGTCCTTGCTGCCGTAGAGGCCCTGGCGCTCCAGGAAGGCCAGCAGATCCCCAAGGGAGAAGGGCTTATGAATGAAGGGAACCTCCCGGTCTCCAATGTCCAAAGAGTCCTGGGCGAAGCCGCTCATGACCACCACCGGCACCCCTGGCAGCGCCTCCCAAAGGGCCTCCAGGAAGGCCTTCCCTGAGAGCCCCGGCATGGTCCAGTCGGTGAGCACCAGGTCGAAGGGCCCCTGGGTCTTGATCCGCCCCAGGGCCTCCTGCCCGTCCTTGGCCACCACCACGCTGAAGCCCTTGAGGGCCAGCAGCCTGGAGAACACATAGGCCACCGCCTGTTCATCATCCACCAGCAGCATCCTGGTCCCCCGGGGCCCTGGGGCTTCGTCCCTGGAAGGGGCGGGCATGGGGTCGGCAGGCGCTGGGGCCGGGGCCACCTGGAGGAAGACCGTGAAGGTGCTGCCCTGCCCCGGGGCGCTTACCACCCGCAGGGCCCCGGAGTGTCCCCGGATGATCCCGAACACCGCCGCCAGCCCCAGGCCTCGGCCCGTCATCCTGGTGGTGAAGAAGGGGTCAAAGGCCCGGGCCAGCACCTCCGGGCTCATGCCCTCGCCGTGGTCCCGAACCTCCAGCGCCACAAAGGCCCCGGGCCTCCGCTCGGCCCCAAGCCGCATGGACTCCAGGTCCCCTTGGCTGAGGTCCGTGAGGTAGGTCCGGACCTGGATGGGGCCCTCCAGCCCGCTGTAGGCTTCCTGGGCATTGACGCACAGCTCCATCAGGAGCTGCCGAAGCTGCCGCCCCTCCCCGAGGACCAGAGGCAGGCCCCTGTCCAGGTCCAGTTCCAGGGGATACCTGGCGGTCAGGGTGCTTTGGATCAGGCGGCCCGTCCGGTCCACCTCCTCGTTCAGGTCCAGGGCCCCCAGGCGGAAGTGCCCCTTGCCCGAGAAGGCCAACATCTGGGAGGCCAGGTCGGAGGCCGCCAGGGCCGTCCTCTGGATCTGCCGGACCTGCTCCTGGACCGGCGAGTCGCCGTCCAACTGTTCCTGCATCAGGCCCACATTTCCCACAATGGCCGCCAGCATGTTGTTGAAGTCGTGGGCGATGCCGCCCGCCATGGAGGCCATCCCCTCCTGGCGCCGCAGCTCCAGCATCCGAACCTCCACGCTGCGCCGCAGGTCCTGGGCCTCCCTAAGTGCCCCCACATCCTGCAACAGCAGCACCGTGGCGGTGTACTTGCCGCTCACATCCAGCATCTTGGAGACCTTGAGGTGGAAGAAGCGGGACCGGCCGCCAAGCTCCGCTGTCAACTCCACGCCGCCGTCCTGCTCGCCCTGCTCCAGCCTGACTTCCAGCCAGGGGAAGGCCTCCCCAAGGGCCAGGCCGCTTCCGGGCCTGGGGACCACCGGGGGCAGGCTTGGTCCAAACGCCACCTACTGGGCCGCCGGGTTGTAGTAGATCTGTCCGGGCCGGGCCAGGGGATCCAGCAGCCGGGCGGCCGCCAGGTTGAGGTTCTGGATGCGGCGCTCCCCGTCGATGAGGACCACGGGGTCTGACAGGCTCTCAAAGACCGTCAGATAGGCATTCTTCTCGTTGGTTACCTCCCGATTCGTGACCTGGAGCTCTTCCAGGAGGCGGCCCTCGCCATGGGAGCTCCACTCCTGGCAGTAGGCTATCTCCATGCGATCGAAGGCCCTGTCCAGGAAGCGGATCATGGCCATCTTGTCAGGGGTTGAGGTGGGGTGGTGCTCCAGCACCAGGTCCAGATAGACCTGCCGATAGTATTTGAACAGCCCCAGGAACATGGGCAAGGTGACCCCGCGCTTCCTGTGGGCCACCGCCTCTGCCACAGCGAAATCACAGATGGGATCCCCCACGAAGTTGTCCTCAGGAGACAGCTCAAGCCGCAGGCTGCCGGCCCCCAGAGCCCCCACCACAGAGGCACTGAGACCTTGGATGGACAGCCGCCAGGCCTCCTTGAGGGTGGAGGTGTATTTGGTGTAGCCCTGCTCCTTGGCGTAGGCCAGGATGCGCCCCATGAGATAATCCTCTGAGGCCACGATGAGGGCCGACAAGGCCGATCGGACGCTGGAATCAAGCATGCGTTTCCTCCCCAGGAGCAGCAGCCCAATGATGCTAACAGAGATGGCCCCGGGCAACAACTTTGCCGTTTCCTGGAGCCGGCGTAGAATCCTCCAGGCCAACTGTGTCAGCTTGGAGGCTCGCAATGACCCCGCCCGGAGACTTTTCCTCGAATCAGACCGCCTGCATGGTCAGCAAGGCAGGCCGGGACTGGTTTGGCCCCCCTTCGGATTTCCTCTGCGCCGCTGGGCTGGCGGGCCATAAACTGGTCTTTCTGACCTTCGGGCACAGCCCGGAAGAGGTCCAACGGGGCCTCCTGGCGGCCTCCTCTTGCCAGGGGGCCAGGGAGCGCCTGGGGCAGGTGGAGGTGCTGCGCCCCTGGTCCACGGCGCCCTCGGTTCAGGAATCCGTGACCCTGTTGGCAGACTTGGTGGGCTCCCACCCAGGCCCCCTGTCCCTGTGCCTGGACCTGACCTGGCTTACCGGAGAGGGCGCCGGCGAGAGGCTCGTGGAATACGAGGCGGCGCTGCTCTCCAGGGGCCTGCGCGGGTTCTCCAGGTTGTGCCTGTTTGACCCGGACCTGTTGACCCCGGAGTGCCTCCGCACGGCCCTCATGCTCCACCCCACGGTGGTCTATCGGGGGATCTGGTGCCGCAACCCCTACAATCTTGGACCCCTGGAGATGACCTCGGTCAACAGGGCAAGTATCCAGGTGGAGCGGCTCCTGGACGGGCTGTTGGACCTGGAGCAGACCATCGCCCGCCTGGAGGAGTCGGAGACCCGCTACCGGACCCTCTTGGAGGCTGCCCCCGACGGCACGCTGTTGTTGCAGGGACGGGAGGTGGTCTTTGCCAACCGCAGCGCCATGCTCCTGCTGGGGGCCAAGGTCCCCAAGGAACTGCTGGGCGTGGACCTGACCACCCTCATCCCCGGCCTGGACCCGGAGACCTGGACCTGCATGCCCCATGGCCGCATCCCGGAGCTACGGGTGCAGCGCGTGGATGGCAGCGGCTTCTTTGCAGAGATCAGCGCCGGCAGTGTGCAGATTGGGGGAGACAAGCTGTATCAGATGGTCCTTCGGGACTTGAGCGAAACCCGGACCATGACCCGGCAGTTGAGGCTGCAGAACAGGGTCCTGGACATCCTCAACAGCCCCCTCTCCTACAGCGGCGCCATTCACGAAATCCTGAATCTCATCAAGGAGTTTGGCGACTTCGTTGGGGTCGGCATCAGGCTGGCTGACAGCGGCAGCTATCCCTTCTTTGATTCCATCGGCCTGGGGGCCCAGGAGGAGCGGGTGGGGGAGCATGAAGACTCCTTCTCGGGAGATCCCTGCGTCTGCCGCCTGGTGTTGGAGGGCACTCCCCCCAGCAAGGGTGGGCACCAAAGCCCTGGGGGCAGCTTCTGGACCTCGGACCTTCGCCGCTCCGCAGAGCTCAGCGGCATTGTGATGCGGGGCCGCTGCCAGGAGCCCCGCTTCAAGTCCTTCGCCTTCATTCCCCTGCGCTCCGAGGGCGAGACGGTGGGCCTGCTGCACCTTTGCGCGGGCACCAAAGGGGTCTTCAACGACGAGACCATCGCCTTCCTGGAGAACCTGGGCTCCAGCATCGGCGTGGCAGTGGCCAGGGCCCGGCGCCAGGACGCCCTGCTTCAGTCCCGCAAGGAGCTTGCCATCCACAACCGGGTGGCGGACATCTTCCTGACGGGCCAGGAGACCACGGTCCTGGGCGACATCCTCCAGTATCTCATGGAGGCCGCCTCGGCCAGCACGGGGGCGATTGGCCGGGTGGATCACCTGGGCGCTCTGGCGGTGCATGTCCAGACGGGACAGGGCGCCGCCTCGCAGGTGCTGACCCCGGAGGCCTGGGCCCAGTCCACGGTCCTTCGGGACCTGGGGGCCAGCCTGGACTCCACAGCCGTGGCGGAACTCAGGCTTGCGGCGGACCAGCCGCCCCTTCTGGACGCCACCCTGGTGCCCATCCGAAGCAAGGGCGTGATCCTGGGCTTCCTGGCGGTGGGTCCCAGCCGCAACCTGGCCAAGGCCGAACTGGCCAACCTCCTGGTCAGGATCTGCGACAAGATGGCGCCGGTGCTGGCCGCCAGGGCCTCCGAGGAGGCCTACCGTCAGGAGAAGGTCTCCCTGGAGAACAAGCTCATCCAGACCCAGAAGATGGAGGCCATCGGCACCCTGGCTGGAGGCATTGCCCACGACTTCAACAACCTGCTCAGCGCCGTGCTGGGCTACGCTGAGTTGGCGCGGATGGACCTGCCCGAGGACTCCCCCGCCAACCAAAGCCTGGACCAGATCATCGGTGCGGCGAAGAGGGCCCGGGACCTCACCGGCCAGATCCTGGCCTTCAGCCGCCAGACCGAGACCGAGCGCCGGATGCTGCGGCCCCAGACCATCGTCAAGGAGGCCGTGAAGCTGCTGCGTGGTTCCATCCCCTCCTCCATAGAAATCCGCACTCATGTGAACCAGGATTGCTCCCTGGTCAAGGCCGACCCGGGGCAGTTCCATCAGGTCATCATGAACCTCTGCACCAACGCCTATCAGGCCATGCTGGACGCCATGGGCAGCGGCGAGGCGGGGCGCCGGGAGGCGGTGTTGGACATTGGCCTGGACGATGTGGTGCTGGAGGGCTCCAAGGCCGGCCGCCACGGGCTGCCCGAGGGCCGCTTCGTGATGCTGTCCGTGTCTGACTCGGGGCCAGGCATCGAGGAGAGCATCCGGGACAAGGTCTTCGACCCCTACTTCACGACCAAGCCCAAGGGCAAGGGCACGGGGCTTGGACTGGCCATCGTGCATTCCATTGCGCTGGCCCACGGTGGCGCGGTGGAGCTGGACAGTAACCTGGGCGAGGGGAGCTGCTTCAAGGTCTATCTGCCGGCCCTGGCCGCCGCGGACCACCAAGAGCCGCTCCCCAGCGCCGACGCCGCCCACCTGCAAGGCCGGGAGCGGGTTCTGCTGGTGGAGGATGAGCCGGCAGTGGCCGACGGCATGACCCGCTATCTGACCAGACTGGGCTACACTGTCAGCGCCTTCCGGTCCCCTGTGGCCGCCCTGGAGGAGTTTCGCAAGGCCCCGGGGGGCTTTGACATCCTGCTGAGTGACTACCACATGCCCAGGATGACAGGGGTGGAGCTGATCACCCAGGTCCGCCTGCTGCGGAGGGACCTGCCCACCATCCTGTTCTCCGGCTTCAGTGACAACATCTCCAAGAACGCGGCTCGGCTGGCGGGGGTGGACGAGTACCTGGCCAAACCCTTCGCCATGAGGGATCTGGCCAGCGCCATCAGGGGACTGCTACAGACAGGTTCAAGGGCGTGATCAGCCCTGCTCTTCGGCTTCCTGGCGGCTGAAACGGCGGCGGTCGCACTCTTTGAGGAACAGCTTGCGGATGCGGATGGCGCCGGGGGTGATCTCCGCGGCCTCGTCCCGCTCGATGTACTCCAGGGCGGTCTCCAGGGTCAGCTTGCGGGCGACCTTGAGGACCACGGTCATCTCCTTGGTGGCCGAGCGCACATTGGTGAGCTTCTTGAGGCGCACCACATTGACATCAATATCGTTGGGCTTGTTGTGCTCGCCCACGATCTGGCCCTCGTAGACATCGTCGCCGGGCTCCACGAACATGATGCCGCGGTCCGACAGGCCGTCCAGCGCGTAGGCCGTGACCCGGCCCATCTCCGTGGCCACCATGACGCCATTGGGCCGCCCACTGATGGGGCCGCGATGGGGGCCGTATTCCAGGAAACGGTGGTTGATGATGGCCTCGCCGTGGGTGGCGAACAGCAGCTTCCTCGTGAGCCCGATGAGGCCACGGGTGGGAGCCACGAACTCCAGGTGAGCAGTGGCGTCCTTCATGCGACAGACAGTCAACTCGGCCTTGCGGTCTCCCATGAGTTCCATGGCCACACCCTGCATCTCAGCGGGGATGTCGATGACCACCTGCTCCATGGGCTCCAGTTTGACGCCGTTCTCTTCCTTGAACAGCACCCGGGGCTTGCCCACGGTCAGCTCATAGCCCTCCCGGCGCATGTTCTCCAGCAGCACGCCCAGGTGCAGCAGGCCGCGGCCGGACACGAAGAAATCGTCCTCCCGCTTCTCCACTCGCAGGGACACATTGCGCTTCAACTCCCGGGACAGGCGGTCCCAGATCTGGCGGCTGGTCATGAACTTGCCGTCCCGGCCGCTGAAGGGGCCGTCGTTGATGCGGAAGCTCATGTGCAGGGTGGGCTGCTCCACGGGCAGGGTGGGAAAGGCCACGGGCTGGTCCGGCAGGCAAAGGCCGTCGCCAATGTCGATATCGCTGATGCCCTCCACCGAGAAAAGATCCCCGGCCTCGACCCGCTTGGTCTCCTTCTTTCCCAGGCCCGAGAAGGTGTAGTACTTGGTGGGGCGCACGCTGCCGGAGACCTTGCCCCGCGAGTGCAC
>CAZMEC010000034.1:0-19522 GCA_964565265.1 uncultured Myxococcales bacterium | reverse complement strand
CAATGGCCTTGGCCCAGACCTTGTTCAGCTCCTTGGTGGGGGCGGTGGCCTCCAGCACGGTGATGAAGAAGACCTTGCCGGTGAGATCCACCGTCAGGGCCTCGGCATCCTGGCCGGCGGAGTCCTCGAGCAGCACATCCTGACCGCCCGGCTCCTTGTCCTCACTGCCCGCACAGGCCCCCAGCAACGCCAGCACCCCAAGCATGATCCACAAGCGCATGTCATCCCTCCCCTTTTAGGTCCGGGCAGTCTAGCCCGGACCGGGCGGCGGCGCAATGGGGCCATGACGCAGTGCGGCATTGGGGGGAAATTTGCCTTGGCCCCTGCCCCTGCTACCTTGCAGTGGGGGGTTCGAGTCAGCAAGTTTACCGGTGAGGGGCCAAGCGCCCCGGGAGGTGTGCTTTGCTGGCTGTTGTTGTTAGTACCCTGCTGCTTGCCGGATCCGTCCTCCTGGCTGACCCCGTGGCCGGACTGGAGCGCAGCCCCCGCTGCCTGGTCCTCGGATTGCTCCACGGCACCGTCCCCCGGACCGACGGCCAATGCCCCTTCAGCGAGGAGGAGCTGTCCCTCCACACCCTGGGCAGTTCCCAGTCCACCTACTCCTGGTGGAATCGTCCCCGGTCCAACAACCTGGAGCGGGCTGCCACCCTTTTGGACGGCCTGGTGCTGGCCCCCGGCGCCGAGCTCTCCTTCAACGCCGTGATTGGCGAACGCAGCCGCAGTCGGGGCTTCCGCCGGGCCAAGATCATCTCCCCCGAGGGCTACACCGACGGCGTCGGCGGGGGCGTCTGCCAGGCTGCCTCCATGCTCCACACTGCGGCCCTCTACGCGGGCCTCACGGTGCTGGAGCGCCACCCCCATCGCTTCCGGGTCAAGTATGTCCCCCCGGGGCTGGACGCCACAGTGGACTTTGGCCGCAAGGATCTGCGCCTGCAGAACCCCTATCCCTTCCCCGTCCGGGTGGGCACCGCCAGCAACGGGAAGGGGGGCCTGCTGTTCACCATCTCCGCTCCCTACAGCCTCCAGAGCAGCCTCTACCGCTATCGCATCCTGGAGACCCTGCCCAGTGACAAGGTCCGCATCCTCACCAGCCACCACTCCGATCCCGTGGAGTTCTACGGGCGCCCCTCCCTCCATATCCGCCGGGAGTTGACCCGCACCTGGGCCTTTGGCAGCCGCAGCGAGCGCCGCTTCCTGGGCCAGGACAAGTACGAGGCCAGCCCCTGGCAGCTCCGCCGCCCCGATGTGGCGCCCCGCACCCTCACGGGCCTCTCCCAGCCCCAGATCCAGAAGCTGTTGGAGGGCACCGGCTACCGGGTCGAGGATGCCCCCTTCAAGGATGTGGCCAAGGAGGAGCGCCGCTGGCTGCCCCCCAAGGCCCCCGCTGCCGCCGCCCTGGCCACCTTCACGCCCCTCAGCCCCAAGAAACTCCCCTGCGCCGATCTGGTCGCCTGCCGGTAACGACGACCCTTTACCCGATCGCCCTTTTCTGTTATAAGCGCGGTGCATTTTCCTGCCCGCCGCCGGCCGTTGCCGCGGGGGGGCGATTGAATAGTCTTCGAAAGGTGTGCAGATGTCTGATATCAAAGAAAAAAATGAAGGCTTTGAGGGCCAGGGTCCGGCCTCCGACTACAACGAAGACAGCATCAAGGTGCTCAAAGGCCTGGAGGCGGTCCGCAAGCGCCCCGGCATGTACATCGGTGACACCGACGATGGCTCCGGCCTGCATCACCTGGTCTTCGAGGTGGTGGACAACTCCGTGGACGAGGCCCTGGGCGGCTGGTGCGACCGCATCGAGGTCGTCCTCCGGGCGGACGGCTTCTGCTCGGTGGAGGACAATGGCCGCGGCATCCCCGTGGGCATCCACCACGAGACGGGCCGCAGCGCCGCCGAACTGGTCATGACTGAACTCCACGCGGGTGGCAAGTTCGACGCCAGCTCCTACAAGGTCTCCGGCGGCCTCCACGGCGTGGGCGTGTCGGTGGTCAACGGCCTCTCCGAGACCCTCCACCTGGAGATCTACCAGAACGGCGAGGTCCACCATCAGGAGTACCTCCGGGGCGCCCCCGTCTACGAGCTCAAGGTCGTGGGTAGCACCACCAAGCGGGGCACCAAGGTCACCTTCCTGCCCGACCTGGAGATCTTCAAGGGGGTCACCGAGTTCTCCTTCGACATCATCAGCCAGCGCCTCCGCGAGCTGGCCTTCCTGAACAGCGGCCTGACCATCACCATCCAGGATGATCGCTCGGGCAAGAAGGAGACCTTCTGCTACGAGGGCGGCATCAAGTCCTATGTGGACCACATCACCCGGGGCCGCCAGAACATCCACCCCGAGCCCATCATGGTGAAGGCCTCCAAGGAGGCCATGACGGTGGACCTGGCCCTTCAGTGGACCACCTCCTTCCAGGAGACCATCTTCGCCTTCACCAACAACATCAAGAACCGCGACGGTGGCACCCATGTGGTGGGCCTCAAGGGCGCCCTCACCAGGACCATCAACAACTACGCCACCGCCCAGAAGCTGCTGGGCAAGGGTGATGTGGCCCTCACCGGCGAGGATGTCCGGGAGGGCATGGTGGCCGTCCTGTCCGTCAAGATGCCCGACCCCAAGTTCTCCTCCCAGACCAAGGACAAGCTGGTCTCCAGCGAGATGAAGACCTTGGTGGAGAGCGGCGTGGGTGACTCCCTGGCCACCTTCTTCGACGAGAACCCCAGCGTGGCCCGCGAGATCGTGGGCAAGTGCGTGGAGGCCTCCCGGGCCCGGGAAGCCGCCCGCAAGGCCCGGGACATGGTCCGCCGCAAGGGCGCCCTGGACAGCGCGTCCTTGCCGGGCAAGCTGGCGGACTGCCAGGAGCGGGACCCCGTCCGGGCCGAACTGTACCTCGTCGAGGGTGACTCCGCAGGGGGCTCCGCCAAGCAGGGTCGGGACCGCCGCTACCAGGCCATCCTGCCCCTCCGAGGCAAGATCCTGAATGTGGAGAAGGCCCGCTTCGACCGCATCCTCAAGACCGAAGAGATCGTCGTGATGGTGACGGCCCTGGGCACGGGCATCGGCCCCGACTCCTTCGACATCACCAAGCTGCGCTACCACAACATCGTCATCATGACCGATGCGGATGTGGACGGGCACCATATCCGCACCCTGCTGCTGACCTTCTTCTACCGCCAGATGCCCGAGATCCTTGAGCGGGGCCACCTCTTCATCGCCCAGCCCCCCCTCTACAAGGTCAAGAAGGAGAAGAAGGAGAAGTACCTCAAGGACGAGAAGGCCATGCAGGAATTCCTCCTGGAGGGTGGCACCGAGGGCCTGAGCCTCGGCACCGCCAAGCAGGCCGAGCCCTTCCAGGGCGAAGCCCTGCGGGGAATCCTGGAGCGGGTCATCCAGTACCGCAAGCAGATCGGCAAGTTCGAGTTCACCGCCGATGTGCGGATCCTGGATGCCTTCCTGTCCTCCTGCGACCTGACCAAGGACGCCCTCAAGGAGGAGACCACCGTGAAGGAGGCCATCTCCAACATGGAGGCCTACCTGCGCCGCCACAGCCCCGACGCCTTCCCCATCAACTTCTCCATCTCCGAGGACGCCGAGCACAACTGCCTGCGGGTCACGGTCCACAGCACCCTGAACGGCATCGCCCGGGTGACCAACCTGGATCAGGACCTCTTCAGCTCCCCACTCTTCCGGCGCCTCCACGCCCTGGCCACCGAACTCAAGGCCCTGGGCGGCGCCCCCTACACTCTCCGGGGCGACAAGGATCTGGAGGGCGACCTGGGCACCCTGGAGGCCTGCCTCGAGGCCGTGGTTCAGCGGGGCCGCAAGGGCGTGGGCATCCAGCGCTACAAAGGTCTTGGCGAAATGAACCCCGAGCAGCTCTGGGACACCACCATGAACCCCGAGACCCGCTCCATGCTGCAGGTGCGCATTGAAGACGCCGTCCTCGCGGATCAGATGTTCTCCCTGCTCATGGGGGACGAGGTGGAACCCCGCCGCGACTTCATCATGGAGAACGCCCTGCGGGCCTCCAATCTGGACATCTAGCCCTTGGATCGACGCCAATACATCCAGGAAGCCGAGCGCTTCTTCTCCATCCTGCGCCTGGGGGGCTTTGCCCTGTCCCACGACGACCTGATCCAGGTGGAGGAGTCCTTCCGCAAAGGCGTCCCCCTGGAGGTCCTGCTGGGGGGCCTCAGCGAGGGCGTTCGGGCCTTCCTCCACAACGCCGCCCCGGGGTCCCGCCCCCCCCGGCGCCTGGCGGCCTATCGCAGCTTCATCAAGACCCACATCCAGACCTTCCGCCCAGCCCCCCCGGTGCTTGGGGGGGGACCGGGGGGGGCGCCCTTGACCACCCGGAACCTGCCCACGGAGCTGGCCCGCATGGAGTTCCTGGCTCTCTGCGAGGAGCGCCCCCTGGAGAAGCTCGTCAAGACCAACTGGCTGACCCGGCTCCAGGCCCTGGCCGCCGGGCCAACCCCGGATGGCGGGCCAGCCCAGGCCCTTGTGCGGCTTGACGCCGAGATGCTGGACTTCTATCATCGCGGCCTTGTGGAAGCGGGCGAGCTGCAGGCCAACGCCGGTCCCTCCTCGGAGGAGCTCCGTCTTCGCCTGCAAGTTCCCGTGCCCTGATGGGGCCAGACCAAGGGAGGCGACATGTCCCAAGCTAACCAGGCTTGTGCCCGCTGCAAAGGGACGGGCTTGACCCTCAAGGAAGGGCCCGGGGGCACCGTCGCCGAGCTGTGCGCCTGCCGAGTCCCCTGCCCGGCCTGCGAGGATACGGGCTTCCAGGTTCGCCAGACGGACCAGGGCCTGATGGGCTTCCCCTGCGACTGCCAGGCCACCCGCCGCCGGGCCGCGGCCTTCAACAACGCGGGCCTCCCCGCCAAGTACCGGAACTGCACCTTCGAGGCCTTCCAGGTGGGCTCCCCCACCCAGGGCCAGGCCGCCACCATGCTGCTGGGCTTCGCCAAGAGCTTCAAGGCCGGCGACAAGGGTTGGCTGCTCTACGGGCCCCCCGGCGTGGGCAAGACCCACCTGGTCTGCGCCCTGCTGCGCCGCCTCACCTTGGAGCGGGGCATCTCCTGCCGCTTCGTGGAGTTCTTCCAACTCCTGGCGGACCTCAAGCGGGCCTACTCGGAGGGCCGCGGGGAGGCGGACATCATCGCCCCCCTCCAGGCCTGCGACCTCCTGGTGGTGGACGAGCTGGGCAAGGGCCGGGGCTCGGAGTGGGAACTGGGCGTCCTGGACCAGCTCATCAACCACCGCTACAACAGCAGCCGCAGCACCGTCTTCACCAGCAACTACTCGCCCTACCAGCGGGAACCCGACAGCACCTACTCCCCCATGGCCCGGCAGGCCCAGCTCGCCTCCGGCGGGGAGGGACTTGAGGCCCGCATCGGCAACAGAATCCTTTCGCGCATTTTTGAAATGTGTACTATTCAGCAGATCGACGGCGAGGACTTCCGGAAGCGTGATTACGCCCCGGCAGCCAGTTCCAGGAGGAATCCATGAGGCGTCCACTGTCTTGCTCCCTGCCCCTTGTCCTGGTGGTGTTGGCCCTGGCCCTGGCGGGCTGCAGCAGGCCCAAGACCGTCCTCACCACCCAGCAGAAGAACGAGGTGGACAAGAGCATCCTGGCGGCCCTCCCCGAGGACCCCAACCTGGTCCGGCTGGACGCTGACTTCGGCGGCAAGGTCAAGCTCCTGGGCTACGCCCTCCCCGCGGGCAACCTCATGCCCGGCACCACCGTGACCATCACCTGGTACTGGCAGTCCCTGGCGGCCCTGGACGGGGACTACAAGATCTTCGTGCACCTGGACGGCGCCCGGCGCCTGACCCTGGATCACTACGCGGTGGCGGGGCTGCTGCCGGTCTCCGCCTGGAAGCCCGGCCAGATCATCCAGGACAGCCATCAGGTGGAGATCCCCTCCAGCTATCCCCCCGGCGCGGCCCGCCTGTGGGTGGGACTCTTTGACTCCACGGCCTGGAAGCAGAAGCACAAGGATCTGCGCCTGGCCGTGAAGGACCCCGGCAAGGGCACCAAGGACGCCAAGGACCGGCTCCTGGCCGCCAAGCTGTGGATTGGCGAGAAGAACGAGAAGCGGGCCAAGGCCTGGAAGACCCCCACGCCCCCCACCATGGATGGCAAGCTGGACGAGGCCCTGTGGGCCAAGGCCCTGGGCGAGGTCGGCGGCTTTGTGGACGAGCGCAACGGCAAGCCCCTCCCCGGGGGGCAGGCCGCCAGGGCCGGCTTCCTGTGGGACGAGCGCTATCTCTACCTGGGGGTCCAGGTGGAGGACAACGATGTACGCTCCCCCTACACCGACCGGGACTCGACCCTGTGGACCAACGGCAAGCGGGGCCGCATGGATGTGGTCGAGTTGTTCCTCAGCACGGACCCCGAGGTGGGCGGCTCCTACTTCGAACTCCAGGTGTCCCCCGCGGGCGTGGTCTTCGACGCCCTCTTCACCGGCCACCGGGCCCCTGAGTGGCAGGAGGCCGCCGCCAACCTGACCTTCTCCCTGGAGAAGGCGGTCTTCGTGGACGGCACCCTGAACGACCCCAAGGAGGACCGCGGCTACAGCCTGGAGGTGGCCATTCCCCTCTCCGAACTGCCCGGCATCACGGACCTCCCGACCCTGGGCGCCACCTTCCGGGCCAACCTCTTTCGGCTCTCCAACGGCCCCGAGATCCCCGCCTGCTGGAACCCCGCCGGGGGTGACTACCACAACCTCCTGGCCGGGGGTCTGTTGACCCTGGCCGAATAGCCGAAGACAGGCCCGCCCCATGAACAGACCCACTGCCTTCCAGGATCTCCCCGAGCCCGAACAAGCGCTGGATTGGATCAAGGCCGCCCCCGACGGGCTTGGCCGCCTGCTGCGCACCCTGGAGTGGCTGCGAAGCCCTGGGGGCTGCGCCTGGGATCGCAAGCAGACCCACCAGAGCCTGAAGCGCTACGCGGTGGAGGAGGCCCACGAACTGGGCGAGGCCGTGGATGGCGGCGACCCGGCCAAGATCCGGGAGGAACTGGGGGATCTGCTCTTGCAGGTGGTGTTCCATGCCCAGCTTGGGTGGGAGGCCGGGCTGTTTGACTTTGACGCCGTGGCGGAGGGCATGGCCCGCAAACTCTGGAGCCGCCACGAGCATGTCTTCGGGGCCGTCGTGGCCCAAACCCCGGAGGCCGTGGAGGCCGCCTGGGAGCAGGCCAAGAAGAAGGAACGCCAGGGGCAGGCGGGCACCTTGAGCGGCGTCCCCAAGAGCCTCCCGGCCCTGGCCCGGGCCTATCGCCTGGGAGAGCGGGCCGCCCGGGTGGGCTTCGACTGGCCGGACCCCAAGGGGGCCCTGGACAAGGTGGCGGAGGAGGCCCAGGAACTGGTGGCTGATCAGGCCGCCGGGAAGGCCCCTGACAGGGAACTGGGGGACCTGCTCTTCGCCTTGGTGAATGTGGCCCGGCACCTGGGCTGCGACCCCGAGGAGGCCCTTCAGAACACCAACGACCGCTTCACCGCGCGCTTCGGCGTGGTGGAGGAGACGGCCCGGCAGCAGGGTCTGGAGACCCAGCACTGCACCCTCACCCAGCTTGATGCCCTGTGGGATCAGGCCAAGGCGGCCGAGAAGGCCCGGGAGTAGGCATGGCCAACGAAGGCCCAGGCGGGCCCGCCCCCGAGGCCCCCCCCAACCCCCAGGAACACCGCCGATCCCTCCTTGGATCCGCCGCCGGCATGACCAGCATGACCATCCTCTCCCGGGTCCTTGGCCTGGTGCGCGAGCAGGTCCGGGGCTACTACCTGGGGACCGGCGCGGCCTCCGATGCCTTTGGGCTGGCCTCCACCATCCCCAACCTCTTTCGCCGGCTCTTCGCCGAGGGGGCCATGACCGCGGCCCTGGTGCCCGTCTACATCTCCGAGCTCAAGAAGGGGGACCGGGAGAACCTGCACCGCTTCCTGGCCTCCTTCATGACCCTCTTTGCCGTCTTCATGCTGGCCTTCACGGTCCTCATGATGGTCCTCACGCCGGTCTTCATTCCGGCCTTCTTCGGGGAGGGCTTCGACGCCGTCCCCGGCAAGACCGCCATGACCACGGACCTGACCCTCATCATGTTCCCCTACCTCTTCTTCGTCAGCCTCGCCGCGGTGGTGCAGGGGGTCCTGAACAGCCACAAGGTCTTCATGCCCTCCGCCTTCACCCCCGTGCTGCTGAATCTGTTCATCATCGGCAGCGCCGTGCTGCTCCACTCCTGGTTCCCCAACGCGGCCTACGCCCTGGCGGTGGGCTTCCTCCTTGGGGGGGTGGCCCAGCTTGTCTACCAACTCCCCCACCTGCGCCGCCTGGGGCACAGCCTGCGCCCCCTCTTCTCCACCTCCCATCCGGCTCTCAAGACCCTGGTGAGGACCTTCATCCCCGGGGTCTTCTCCGCGGGCATCTACCAGATCAATGTGACCGTGGCCCAGATAATCGCCTCCGGCCTGGAGCCCGGCTCCATCGCCTCGCTGCAGTACTCCACCCGCCTCCAGGAGCTGGTCCTGGGGGTCTTCGTGGCCTCCGTCACCACCGTGGTCCTGCCCATGCTGGCCAAGCAGGTGGCGGACCGGGACGGGGCCGCCGTGGAGGACACCCTGGACTTCGCCTTGAAGCTCTGCGCCCTGGCCGCCCTGCCCTCCACCCTGGGCCTGCTGTTCCTGGGCGAGCCCATCGTGCGCCTCCTCTTCGGCTACGGCTCCTTCGACGCCGAGAGCGTGCGCCTCACGGTCCGCGCCATCTCCTTTCATGCCCTGGGCATCTACTTCATCAGCGCCTCCCGCACCCTCTCCCAGGTGTTCTACGCCAACAAGGATCTGCGCACCCCCACCTGGACCGCCCTGGCCTCCATGATTGCCAACATCGTCCTGTGCCTGCTGCTGTCCGTGCCCCTCAGCAACGGCGGCATCGCCCTGGCCAACTCCGCCTCCGCTGCCGTCTCCACCATCCTGCTCCTCTGGTTCCTCAAGAGCCGCTGCGGCACCCGCCTCCCCCTCCTGCGCCACTCCCTGTTCCTGCTCAAGGCCCTGGTGGCCTCCGCCGCCATGACCCTGGTCCTCCTGACCCTCCGGGAGACCCTCCCCTTCCATGCCGGGGTCCCAGCCCTGGCCCTCTCTCTGGTCCTGACGGGGCTGGCGGGGCTGGCGGCCTTTGCCCTCACCTTCGCCCTCCTGGCGGGCCCTGAGGGGCGGCGCCTTTTCCGGGCCATGCTCAGAAAAACGGGCAAATAATTGGTAGTCTCCCCACCTCGGGTTTAGGATTCCCAAAGGATTTCTGACGGAAGACTCGGGATGGCCGCCGTCCCCTTTCGGTTGAGGGTGCGACCAGGATGAACAGCGAACCCATCTCAGTGCTGGTGGTCGAGGATGAGCCCGTGCTTCGGGGCATGCTGGAGACCTGGCTTGGCAAGAACGGCTACCGGGTATTCGTGGCCGCCGACACCACCGAGGCCGAGCGGGTCCTGGAGATGGCCAACCCCCAGCTCATGATGCTGGACATCCGCATGCCCGGGGAGAGCGGCATCGACTTCCTGGAGCGGGTGAACCCCTCCTATCCCCAACTTGGCGTGCTCATCTCCAGCGCCGAGGACGAGACCAGCACCGTGGTCCGCGCCATGAAGCTGGGGGCCTTCGATTACATCGTCAAACCCTACTCCCTCCAGACCTGTCTACTGGCGGTCAAGGGCGCCGAGGAGCGCTGGCAGCTACGCACCCGCGCCCAGAACCATCAGCAGGTGCTGGAGCGGACCGTCACCGACCGGACCCGGCAGATAGAGACCGTCCAGGACACCACGGTGTTCCTCATGGCCAAGCTGGCCCAGTCCCGGGATGACGAGACGGGCCTCCACCTGGAGCGCATGCGCTTCTACACCAATGTCCTGGCCAAGCGCATGGCCAAGGCGGGGTACCCGGAGATTGACGAGGAGTTCATCCTCTCCCTGTTCCGGGCCAGCCCCCTGCATGACATAGGCAAGGTGGGCATCCCCGACGCCATCCTCCTCAAGCCCGCCAAGCTCACCCCCGAGGAGTTCGAGACCATGAAGGGCCACACCACCATGGGCTCCAACTGCCTCTCCGAGGCCATCGATCAGGTGCCCCCGGAGACCGCCGGGTTCCTCCAGATGGGGTTCCTGGTGACCCGCTATCACCACGAGAACTTCGACGGCTCGGGCTACCCCGAGGGGCTCAAGGGCCACGAGATCCCCCTGGCCGCCCGGATCCTCTCCGTGGCGGACTTCTATGACGCCCTCGCCTTCCCCCGCATCTACCGTCCCACGGCCGTCCCCCATGCCGAGATCCTCGAGATGATCAGGGGCCTGGCGGGCAAGAAGTTCGACCCCGACATCGTGGACCTGCTCCTGGAGGTCGCCGACGATTTCCGCAAGGTCGCCCTTCGGTTGACGGACTGATCATGGATCTTCGCCGCCTCGCCCGGCAGTCCCTCCCCTGGGTGGGCAGCGTGGTGCTGCTGTCCTACATGGTCCACACCACTGACCTGGACTCCATCTGGAAGGCCCTGGGCTCGGTGAGCCTGCCGGCCTTTCTGGCAGTCGCCCTGGGCGCCACCCTGCTGACCTTCTTCACCGACGCGCTGGGGGTCCGGCAGGCCATGAAGGGGGCCGCCCCGGACCTGAGCTTCCGGGACACCCTGACGGCCAAGGCCACCTCCTACCTGCTGAACATCCTGAACTACAATGCGGCCCTGGCAGGCATGGCCCTGTTCTTCAAGCGCAGCCGGCAGATCTCCTTCTGGCACTCCCTGGGGGCCCTCTTCGCCATGAACCTGGCGGACGCCGTGGTGCTGTTCCTGGTGCTGGCCCTGGGCCTGGCGCTGAACTGGCAGCACCCCGCCTTGGATCCCCACTTCCGGGGCTTCCTGTTGCTGCTCGCCTTGGGGGGCGTGGGGGGCTTTATCCTGGGGCTCCTGCTCCTTCGGGGGGGGCTGGCCTTCGGGCCCCTGGCGGCCCTGCGCAAGAAGGCCCTGTTGCGCCCCTTGCTGGACACCACGCCCCGGGGCTGGGCCCGCTTCTTTGGCCTCCGCGGGGTCCTTTTGTTGGAGTATCTCCTGGCTCAGTTCCTGTTCATGGGCCTCTTCTCCATCAAGGTGCCCATCCTGCTGTTGCTGGTCTATGTGCCGGTGACGACGCTGATTCAGATCATCCCCATCTCGGTGGGGGGCCTGGGGACCACCCAGTTGGCCATGCGGGAGTTCTACGCCCCCTTCGTCACCACCCCGGGGCTGCCCCCGGAGGCCGTGGTGGACGCCTACTCCACCACCGCCATCTTCGGCTTCATCGTCTTTCGGCTGATCCTGGCCTGGGGCTTCATGGGCCAGCTCTCCCGGCAGGTCCTGCGGGACAGCAGCACCGGGAACGGCGCCAACCTCACCGAGTGAGCTTCACTCCACCAGGGTGACCTCGCCCCGGCCTCCGTCCACCCTCACCCGGGCACCATCCGGGATGCTGCTGGTGGCCCCCGCCAGGTTCACCACCGCCGGCACGCCATACTCCCGGGCCACCACGCAGGAGTGGGACAAAGGTCCGCCCAGCTCCGTCACCACCCCCGCCGCCAGCAGGAACAAGGGGGTCCAGCCCACATCGGCGTAGGGCGCCACGATGATGTCTCCCCGGCAAAGGCGCCCGAAGTCCTCCGGCCCCTTGAGGACCCGGGCCGGCCCCACCGCCACCCCGGGGCTGGCCGCGAGCCCCACCAGGGCCCTCCCCCCGACCCCCTCCAGAACCTGCCCCTGGATCTTCCCGGGCCTGGGAATCCGGCCCTCCATCACCAGCCACTCGGGGGGCTCGGGCAGCGCCCGGAAGGCCTCGAAGCGAAGCCTGCGGACGGCCACCCGCCACAGCAGATCCTCGTCCCTGTGCCCCCCCAGGAAGGCCAGCAACTCGTCGAGCTTGAAGAAGAAGACCTCCGACCCAGCCTCCACCAGCCCCGCCGCCACCAAACGCCGCCCCGTCTCCAGGGCCAGCACGCGATGGAAGTCCATGGTGTGGACCACATTGCTGCGGATCTCCTCCCGGACCCGGGCGGCCTGCTGGGAGCTTTGCAGGATCCGGGAGAAGAGCCCCCGAAGGGTCCGGGGAAAGCGCTCCATCACGGCCTCCGTGGCGCTGCGCCGGGCCTCCAGCCGTTCACCCAGCAGGGCCTCGGGGTCCTGCATGGCCCCGGCCCTCAGGTAGGAACGCAGCATGGCCAGGGGCTGGAAGGGATCCTCCCGCCAGCGCCGCTCGGACAACTCCGCCTCCCGGACGGCCCGATGCCCATGGGCCGCAAGGAAGGCGCCAAAGGCCCCGGAGAGCTCCGGGTCCGAGGCCACCAGTTCCACCAACTCCCCGTCCTTCGCCCTCGCCACCCGCTCCGCCAGGGCGGGCCGCTGCTCCAGGGCCCGGGCCAGCCGCAGCAGATCCAGGCCGGGCTCGGCGCTGCGAAGCCCCGAAAGTCCCGACAGCAGCTCCTTGTCGAGCTGCTCGTCCTGCTCGCCCCCCAGCACCAGCCGCAGGCTGCTGGACAGCAGCATGAAGGACAAAAGGAACTGGGTGCTGACCTCCATCAGGAGGGTCCCGGTGCGGTCGAAGACCTCCGAGAGGCGGCCGTAGAGCTTCAGCAGTTCGGCGTCGTCCAGGGCCTGAAGCTCGGTGGCGTGGAACTCCCGGCGGAACTCGTCGAAGCCCTGACGGAAGGCCGCAATGCGTCCCACCGTGGCCACCAGTGAGCCCAGCAGCCGGGTGGCGGACAGGGGCAGGCGCCGCAGGAAATCAAAGGAGGACATGGGGCGGTAGGTGCCGGGCAGCTCGGAGAGGCCCCCGCCGCCCCCCAGGCGGAACAGCAACTCGGGCGACATGAGGGGGATCTGAGAGAAGACCTCCATGAACTCCGAGAGGTTCAGATAGACCCGCCCGTGGATCTCCCCCACGATGGCCAGCTCCCGGGGGACGGTGCAGCCCGCCGCCTTGAAGGCGTGGACCAGCCCCATGCGGGAGAAGCCGTGGATGATGGACCAGGTGAAGGGCGTGGCGGTGCCCGGCAGGGCCTCCCCCACATTGGCCCGGGTCCACACCGAGCGTGGTCTTGCCCCCAGGCCGGTGACGGGCCGGGCCTGGAGCAGTCGCACCCGCCCCCCCGCCAGGGCCCATTCGATATCCTGGGGCCCGCCCAGGGCCTCCTCCACCGCCCGACCAAGGCCAGCCAGGGTCTGGGCCAGCTCGGGGCTGACCACGGCCTCCCTGCGGGCAGCGTTGCCCAGGGGCCGCCGCCGAAGCCCACCCTGGGGAGCGGCCTCGAGGAGCTCCTCCCGGGGGACCACCCGGGACTCCAGCACGCTGCCATCCCGGGACAGCTTGAAGGTGTCCGACTCCCGCCCCGAGACCACCGTCTCGCCAAAGCCTGGGCTGGCGCAGAGCAGCATCTCCTCGCCCTGGGGCCCCCGGGGGTCCCGGGTGAACAGCACCCCCGCACAGTCCGGGACGACCAACTCCTGCACCACCACGGCCATGGCGGACTCCTCCCCGCCCAGCAGGGATCCCCGGCCGTAGATGAGGGCCTCGGGGGTGTAGGACGAGGCCCAGCACTCCCGCACGGCCTCCAGCAGGGCGCCGTCGTCCAACAGGTTCAAGAAGCTCTTGGCCTGCCCCGCCATGGACTGTTGGCTGCCATCCTCCCCCGTGGCGGAGGAGCGCACCACCAGGGGCCCGCCCCCCAGGGAACGAAGCCTGGCGGCGGCCTCCCGGATCTCAAGCTCCAGGGCCCGGGGCAGGGGTTCGCTGCGGATCAACTGGGGGAGGCTCACCCCTTCCAGCCGGCGAACCCAATGCCGCAGGCAGTCCTGGAAGGCGCGGGTGCTGATACAGAAGGCGGAGGGGACCTCGAAGCCCGCCGCCACCAGCCGATCCAGGTTCCAGGCCTTGCCGCCAAGCAGGGCCGGATCCCGGTCACTTCGACCCACCAGTGGAATGATGTACTTGTACCCCGCCATGTTCGGCTCACCCCGCCCGTCCAGGCGCGCACCATAGCACGAACAGCTTGCATTGACACCTGCCGGCGCTTGCCGAACAATAGCCCCCGTTGACGCCAGCGGAGGTTCCCATGATCGGTTTCCTGCTTTCCTTCCTGCTGTTCTCTCTCACCCAGGCCCCGGGGGTGACCGCCCCCCCGGCAGTGGACCCGGCGGTCGCCTATGGCGGCCTGGGCCCCCTCGCCCCCTGGAAGACCTGGACCCCCGGGGCCCTGTCAGGCTGCCTCCAGGAGCCCGTCACCGTGCTGCAAGGCGAGGACGCCCGGCCCAACGCCAAGGGTGGGCTGGTGGCCTTCACCGAGGGCCCCGCGGGGCGCCGGGTGCTGCGCCTCCTGGAGCTCTCCGCCAGCAAGACCCGGACCCTGGTGGAGGAGCTCAGCGACAACCTGGACCCGGCCCCCTCTGCGGACGGCGACAGGGTCTTCTTCTCCTCCAACCGCAGGGGCTCCTTCGACCTCTTTGTGGTGCCCACCGCGGGTGGCGAACCCCAGCCCCTGACCAACCTGGACGGGGACGAGCGCAACCCCACCCCCAACCCCAGGACCTTCCGCGTGATCAGTCCTGAGGGGACCTGTCAGCAGGAGTCCCTGAGCCCCTCCATCCTGGTCTTTGAGCACCGCGTGGCGGACCGCAGCGACCTGCGCTGGGTGGATGACACGGGCACCCGGGGGGGACTCCTGGCCAGCGCCTGCGCCGAGCCCGCCTGGTCCGCTGACGGCAGCCTGTTGCTGGCCCACTGCGGAGATCGCTTCGTGGTCTTCCGCCTGGACTTCCCCACCTTCCAGGGCGCCTGGCGCCTGGCCCTCTCCCGTTTGGTTGAGTTCCCTGACCGGGAGCTCCTGGGGGCCGTCCTTCTGCCCAGCGGGACCCATGTGGTCGCCATGGAGGCCAACGCCCCCTGGCGCCTCCTGGCCCGGCCCGTCTTCCAGGGCCAGTGGGAGCCCCTGCCCCTCGGGGAGACCCTGGTTTCCTTGGCCGCCTCCCCCGCCGACGGGGGCCTCTTGTATTCTCGCCGGGAGGGGGCCGCGGTCATCACCCGCAGCGTTGGCTTCACCTGCGATTTCAGCGCCAGCCCCCCGGTCTTTGGCCTCCTCTCCGATCCCCTGCGGCTGGGGGCCCTGCGCCAGGACGGCATGTACCTTGAGTTCCCCCTGGCCGCCCCCCTGGCGGATCCAGTCTCCACCCAGGACAGTGCCAAAATCCTCACCATTGAGCCCCTCCTGGACACCTTCGTGGGGGTCCTGGCAGCGGCCATCCAGGCCATCGAGGAGGAACAGTCCCGGACCCTTTGGCGCCTCACCGATGCCCTCTGGAAGCGCTCCCTGGAAGCCCACACCGCCCTGCAGGGCTCCCCCGACACCCACTATGCCCTCCTCTGGGCCGCCGTCCCCATGCTCTTCCGCCGGGAGTGGATGCCAAGCCCTGGACCACAGGTTGCGCCCCCCGCCACGCCACCCCAAGGTCCCCGCGCCCCCAGCCCCGGCCTGCCTCCGCCCCCAGGAGGCCCCAGGCGCCCGAGACCAGGCGCCGAGGTCCCCCCCTTGGGCACTTCCGGCCCCACCGCCACCCCAACCCTCGCCGAGGATCTCCCCCTGGAGGTCCCCGAGTCCCTCAAGGCTGACCTTGCGCTGCTCCTTGACCACATCGCCGCAGGCCGCCTCGTGGAGCTGCCCGGCGGCTTCCTGGGCTATCCCTTCCCCCGCACCCTGAGGGGGGACCTCCTCCTGGCCGCCGGTCAGGGCGAGGATCGCCTGCGCTGGTACCGCATGGCCCTGGTCTGGTACCGCAGCATGCCCCTGCCCCTGGGGCTCCAGGCCACCTCCATCCCCCTGGCCATCCACGACGATCCCCAGCTTTGGGCCGCCTGGAACGACCTGGAGAGCTGGGCCGAGTTTGCCTATGGCAGCGGCACCAATCCCACTCTCATTGACTACGAGGCCTCCTTCGCCGAGCACCCCCACTGGAGGGATCGCCTGGTGCTGGACCAATGGCAGGCCTTCCTGGACGCCCGGGTCTCCCAGCGCGCCGGGGTCCTGCCCCCCGCGGGCCCCCCCCAGGGCACCCTCCTGACTGCCCGAACTCCCCTCCTTCGCCGCTTCGCAGAGCTGCTCCTGCATCCTCAGGTGGAGGGGCGCCGGGGAACCCGAGCCCTGGATCTTTTGGCCCTCCTGGGGCATCCCCTGGCCATCCAGGGGGCGGCCGTCCCGGAGGCCGACGACCTCTGGTCTGAGGACTCCTTCCGGGCCGCCCTGGCCAAAGCGGTGGACCTGTTTGAGGACTCCCTCAAGGACCGGACGCCAGACCTGGAGACCCGCTGGATCGCCCTCCTGGGGCGGCTCCTCGACCCCCTGCCAGAGCTTGCCGGAACCGGGGCCACCTGGACCCCAAGCCAGGCCTACGCCAGCCGCCGCCTCGCCGCCGCCGTCTACGGTCAGCAGCGGCTGGGGCTCCTGGCTCCAGCCCTGCCGCGCCCCCTGGAGGCCAAACCCCAGGCCACTCCCGCCTGCCCCTCGGACCAGACCGACCTGGCCCTGGCGCCGGCCTGGACCAGCCCCACCCCGATGATTGAAGCCCTGCCCGGGTTCTACCTGGAGGCCGCCGCCCTGGCCCTGGATCTGCGCCAGCGCCTGGACACCACCCAGGTTTCCTCGGAGAGCTGCGGGGAGGACCTCTGGTCCCCCTGCCAGGACCCTTCCGAGTGGTTGGCCCGGCTGGCCACCCTCTTCACCACCCTGGGGGGGATCTCGGAGCGCCAGCTCCAGCAGGCCCCCCTCACCGAGCAGGAGGTCTCCTTGCTGTTGGATCTCCAGGCCTTCTTGGCCCTTCAGCGCCCCAGGCTGCGGCCCGACTGCCAGGTTCCACGGGAGGGCAGCCTGCAGCTTCGGCTGCTGCAGGTCGTGGAGGGCGCCCCGGTGCTGTTCACGGGTCAGGTCCCCTACCAGCTCGAGGACCAGGTCGGCGATGGCGCCGTGGAGACCCCTTGGGTTCCCCCCTATCTGAGGTTCTTCGTGCTGCCCTCTGGGGCCCCCCTGGCCCCCCCCCAGGAGCCCTGACATGGGGCTCAAGGCTGGTGGCCATGGGCCCGCTTCTTCGTTCAAGGTTGGGCTCATGGTGCTTCTCTCCGTGGCCCTGGTGGTGGCGTTCTTCCTCATCCTGGGCAATGTGCGCCTGTCCCGGGACTTCCAGGTCTTTGTGGACTTCAACAACACCATGGGCATGAGGGCGGGGGCGGCCATCCGGCTCAGCGGCATTCCCTGCGGCAAGGTGCAGAACATAGTCTTCCATCCCCCCGCCACGGTGGCCGGGGTGGGCCGGGCCGCCTATGCCCGGGTGGAACTGGCCCTGGATCCCACCCTGGCGGGCTCCATCCGCGCCGCCAGCGCCCAGTTCGCCATCACCACCAAGGGCATGCTCGGGGAGCCCTATGTGGAGATTGACCCGGGCCTGGGAGATGGCGCTGCCATCGCGGAAGGCGCCGTGCTGGCTGGCCAGGAGGCCTTCTCCCAGACGGCCGTGTTCTCCAACGCGGGGTCTGTCCTCAAGGAGCTGCGCCTGATCAGCCAGGAGAAGCGCCAGGACATCCAGCGGGCCATCACGGCCTCAGCGGACCTGCTGGAGAACGCCGCCGTCATCTCGGCGGACCTGCGGCGGGATCTGCCCGGCACCCTGGAGAAGGCCAATCGGGCCCTGGACAGCGCCAGCCTGGCCCTCGAAGGGGCCGTGGAACTGGAAGCCAGCCTGGGCCAGGCCCTGGGCGACGGCAGCGAGCTGGCCCAGCTCAAGGACAGCGCCCTGGCGACCCTCCTGAACCTGGAACAGAGCAGCGCCGAACTTGGCACCCAGGCCTCCGCCACCCTGGCCTCCGCCCAGGACCTGCTGGACGGGTCCCGGGAGGATCTCCTGGGCTCCGCCCGGGAGCTGCGGGTCCTCTTGATGGAAAGCCGGGGGGCCGTGCAGGACCTGCGGCAGACCCTGGAGCCCCTGGGCTCGGCCGCCCGGGGCACCCCCCAACTGGTGGAGAAACTGGACCGGGCCTTGGGCACCCTGGAGGCCGCGGCCCCGGCCCTGGCGGGCTTCAGTCAGGACCTCCCCCGGGTCTCCGCCTCAGCCCTGCGCCTGCTGGCAGCCCTGGAATCGGGCCAAGGCTCCCTGGGAGCGCTGCTCATGGACCGCACCCTCTACGACGACCTGCGGGAGCTGGTCCTGGAGATCAAGCGGCGCCCCTGGAAAGTCCTTCGGAAGGACTGACTTCCTTATAATTGACAAGGCCCCGATGGGCACCTATGCTCAGCCCACTGGAGGTACTGAGGGCATGTTCAGATTGCTGGCAATGGCGTTATTCCTGGCCGTGGTTCTGCCTGTCTCTAGCGCCAGGGCGGAGGGCGGTGCTGCGGTACTGCTTCGCGCCGGCGGTGGGGTGGACACGGAACTGGTCGCCGACCTCAGCGAGGTCCTGGTCTCGGCCCTGCTTCAGGGTAGCAAGGAGACCTACAACTTCGTTGGCAAGGAGGCCCTGGGGGCCGAACTTGAGGGCCGCCGGTCAACCACCGGGGGGGCCTGCAAGGACTCCCTGGAGTGCCTGCGCTCCTTCGCCCGCGAAAAGTCCTACTCCCTCCTGGTCACCGGCGAGGTCGCCCGCACCGCCACAGGCCACCGCCTGGAGATCACCCGGGTCTCCCTGGATGGCGGCAAGGATCGCACCGAGCGCAAGGTCGTGGACAGCGATGTCACCGGCCTCATCATGGAAGTTGAGGCTGCGGCCACCTGGATCCTCCAGCCCGAGCCCGCCTTCCTGGTCCTGCGCATCCTGCCCAACAATGCCCAGGTCAAGCTGGACGGCCAGCCCCTGCGGGTGGTGCAGAATCAGCCCGTGGAGATCAAGTCCGGGGCCCACACCCTGGAGTTGATGGCCCCCGACTACAAGAACCTTACCAAGACCCTCACCTGCGGCCAGGGCGCCACCTGCCGCCTGGACCTGGAACTGGAAAAGGCCCCCATGGCCGTCGCCCAGCCCCAGCAGGAGATCCCCAGGCCCCCTGCCAAGCCCACCAAGACCTACAAGATCCTGGCCTGGTCCAGCGCCGGCCTGGCCGTGGCCGCTCTGGGCGTGGGCGCCTTCTACGGCTTCAAGCTCAAGGGCGCCGAGGACGACTACACCAAGCGGGCCCAGTCCATCTGTGGCTCCTCCGCGGTCTGCACCAACCCCACCACCGGGGTGAAGGTCACCAAGGCGGACTTTGACGCCCAGATGAAGTCCATTGAGGACGACGGCGCCCTCTACGCCACCATGGCCACCGCCTCCTTCGTCACCATGGGCGTGGCCACCGCCGCCTCGGGCCTCTTCTTCCTGCTCCACTCCATGCAGGACTCCCCCGCGGAGGCCGCCTGGAACCTGACCCCCATCGGCGGCGACGACTTCGGCGGCATCGGTCTGCACATTGAATTCTAGGCCCCCGTCCCCAGCCCCCAGCACCTTCCGAACCGCGACAG
>CAZMEC010000033.1:0-19662 GCA_964565265.1 uncultured Myxococcales bacterium | reverse complement strand
GGCTTCTCAGGTTGGAGGTTCCATGGACTGCACCCAAGCCTTTCGGGTCTGGCGACGACGGCGGCTGCTGCGCTCGCTGGGGCTTTCGTTGGCTGGGGCGGGGCTGCTGTGGCTGGCGGTCCTGCTGGTGCTGCCGGAGGCCCTGCGAAGCTATGTCGAGGCTTTGGCCGGTGCCCGGATGCTGGTTCCTTTGGCCCTGGCGGGCATCTATGCCCTGGCCCTCTTTCTGGTCTCCGGCCGCTGCCGCCCCGAGGCCGCCCCCTTGGAGAAGCTGTTCCTCCGCGTCCACTGGTCCGACTATGCTGCCGCCGCCATGCAGGTCGGGCTGTGGGTGGTCCTGGGCCATCTCTTGCAGGTGTTGCAGGATCGCCCCCCCTCCCAGTTCCAGACCTACATGGGCATCCTCCTCATGGGCCTGGCGGGCGTTGGGCTGGGTCTGTTCCAGATTGGCTTCCTGCGTCCCCTTTCCATTGACTACTGGCGTGCCCTGGCTGACGCCCGCAGTGTCTCCGTGGCCGAGGCCGGCCCCTTCTGGACCCTTCAGAACCGCCTCTCCCTGGTGCTGGGTGGCCTGGTCTTCTTCGCCTGCGGGGTCAGCCTGGCGGTGTCCTTCACCCAACAAAAAACCATGGTGCGCTTCTTCGTCCAGCGGGAGACCAGTTCCATCCTCGAGCGCCTCCAGGCCCAGCCCCCCGCCCCCGGGGGCGAACTGCCCTGCTCCTCCCTGCGGGAACTGGCCCCCGAGGGTGGCCTGCTGACCCTCTGCGTCACCCCCAAGGGTCCCTGCTGCAGCGGCACCCGCCAGGCCGTCCAGTTTCCCCCCAGCGGCCCCGAATTGCTGGCCGCCCGGGCCGGTGAGGTCCTACGCCTGGAGGGTCAGGAACTGGAGGCCGTGGCCACGGTGCTTGGCCCCTGGACCCTGGCCGCCTACATGCCCACCCCCCTTTGGGCTGAGCGGGGCCTGGAGGTCACCCTGGCCATCTACACCATCATGTTCCTGCTGTCGGCCCTCATCGCCGCCCAGGCGGGCCGCGAGTTCTCCCTACCCCTGCGGAGTCTGGCGGGGCAGGTGCGGCGCCTGGGTGCGGGCCAGTTCGACCAGCCCGTGCTGCCCCTCACCCCGGACGAGTTTGGACGCCTGGCTGAGGACATGGAGTCCACCCGCCAGCGCCTGGCCCACTACATCGGCGAGATCACCGAACTGAACGCCACCCTGGAATCCCGAGTCCAGGACCGCACCGCCGCCCTGGAGGACGCCAATCTCAAGCTATCGGAGGCCATGCAGCGCCTCAAGGAAACCCAGGCGGGCCTGATCCAGACCGAAAAACTGGCGGCCCTCGGTACCCTGGTGGCCGGCGTGGCCCACGAGATCAACAACCCCCTGAATGCGGTGGTGAACAACCTGGGCCCCCTGGCCGAACGCATCGACGAACTCAAGGCCGGCAACCCCCACCCCGACACCGTGGGCGAGCTTGCCGAGATCATCGCCGTCATGTCCGAGGCCAGCAGCCGCGCCCTCCAGATTGTCAGTGACCTCAAGACCTTCGCCCGCAAGGACGAGGCCCGCCTCAAGGACGCCTCGGTGGACGAGGGCATCCTCTCCACTGTGCGCCTCCTGGAGCACCGCTTCCGCCAGCAGGGCGTCCAGCTTGAGACCTCCCTGGCCGCCGGCGCCCCCATCCCCTGCCACCCCGGGCCCCTCAATCAACTCATGATGAATCTGCTGACCAACGCCCTGGACGCCCAGCCCACCGGCGGCCTCATCCGGATCACCACCAGCCGCACCACCGACGCCGTGACAATTGAAGTTCAAGACCGAGGCCCCGGCATCCCCCAGGACATCCAGGCCCGGGTCTTCGACCCCTTCTTCACCAACAAGCCAGGGGGCACGGGCTTGGGGCTTGCCATCGCCGCCTCCGCCGCCCGGGTCCACGGGGGCGACATCCAGCTCCAGTCTCTCCCCGGCGAGGGCGCGCTTTTTATAGTAAAAATCCCCTTTATGGCCTGACCAAAGGCCTGTACAATCGCGCCCATGGTTTCCACAAAGAAGAAGAAACTTGCCCACCGGAATCCGGGGCTGGCCTGGATCAGTGGGGTCAAGCAACGCCGCCGACGGCTGGGCATCCGGGCCCACCTGCCGCGCTGGATCAAGTACCTCCAGAACAACCGCTTCTCCCCGCTGGCCTGGGTGACGGTGCTGCTGGACACCCAGCGGGAGGGCCTGCGTCGCTGCAAGGGTCTGACGCGCCTGCGCCGTTCCTTCCGACATTGGGTCATCCTCCTGCTGCTGCCCTTCGTGCTGCTGTCCTACCTGCTGATCGAGCTCTCCCGCAGCCACCTCTCCTTGTTGCTGGTGCTGGGGTCCCTGGTCTGGTTCTCGGTGGTGGCCCGCTACTGCGCCTCCCAGTTGTCGCTGGTCAAGCCCACCGGGTCCCGCACGCCTTTGCAGCACTTCCACCTGCCCAACGCCCTGACCTTGGGCCGCCTGCTGCTGCTGCCCCTCCTGGCCTCGGGCATCCTGGTCAAGGATCGAAGCCCTGACCTGGCCATGATCTGGTTCCATTTCTTCCTGGCCCTGGCGGCCACCGATGTGCTGGACGGCTTCCTGGCCCGCCGCCTGCGCCTGCGCACCGACTGGGGACGCATGGGAGACCACCTCACGGATGTCCTGTTCGGGGGAATCGCGGCCCTGTTCATGTGGATCGCGGGCCTGCTGCCCACCTGGTTCTGCCTCCTGGTCCTGTTGCGCTTCGCCCTGCCGCCCCTCGGGGGCAGTTGGCTGTTCCTGCGGGAGGCCGCCATGCGCATCGAGCCCACGGTCATTGGCCGCGCAACGGTATTGGCTCTGGCCACCCTGGGGGGTGCCATGATGTACCCCCGCAACCTCCCCAGCGTGGACCTGGCCCGGGGGATCCTCTTGAGCTTCACCACGGCCATGCTGATCCTGAACATCGTCTATCTGTTCTACAGGGGCTTTCGGGCCACCCGAAACCCCGACACCCTCAATAGATAGTTGACCGCCGCAGCGATTTGTTTAGACTTCGCAACTGTTCCCGGAGGATTGGATGAAGAAAGCCCTGATTGTTCTTGCCCTGCTGGCCCTGGAGGCCCACGCTCTGGCCCAGACGCCAGAGACCCAGTGGCGCTATCCCGCAAGGGTTCGGTCCACGGCAGGGACAGGGCGCTCCTTCGCGGCTGGCAGTGGCTCTCTCTACCTGAACCCGGCCGCCATGACCTCCTCGGTGCAATACATGGTCGAAGGCAACTACACCTACGGGGTGGAGGACGACCTCAATGTGGTGGGCGTCAACTGGATTGACTCCTACATCAACCGCTCCTTCGCCGCGGGCTTTGGCTACAACTACTACAACGGCGGGGTGGTTGACGGGGCTGGCCACAGCTTTGACGGCGCCATCTCCTTCCCCCTCATGAGCGGCGACTCCTCCCTCCATCTGGGTCTGGCGGGCCGCTACTTCCTGCAGCAATGGTCCGCCGAGGGCCTGGCGGATCGGGATGTGCTCACGGGGGACATTGGCGCCCTCCTGGTGGTCGGCGAGAACGCCCGCCTGGGCATCGTGGGCTACAACCTCCTGAGCTCCCTGGACTCCTACTACAAGCCCGCCATCGGTGCCGGCTTCTCGGTTTGGTGGGCCAGCTTCGGCATGGCCGCTGACCTGGTGGCCGACTTCGGCGCCGTCCGGGACAAGGACACCGCCCTCTTCCAGGCCGCCGGCGGGACCATGTCCCCCGACCTCATGGCCGACAAGCTGCAGTTTGGCATGAAGTACATGGGCACCATGATGTTTGTCCCCACCACCGGCTTCATGCTGCGGACGGGCTACTCCTTTGACGCCCTCCAAGAGCAATCCCAGCTTGCCGCGGGCCTGGGCTTCGTGGTCCCCAAGGGGGTCGGCTTCGAGCTGGCCTACTCGGTGGAATTGGGTAACTATCAGAACTCATTCCTGGGCGTCGCCATCCAAGTCTTTCCGATGAATATGGCCAGTTCAGAGTGAATAGCTTTTCGCCACAACCCATCAATCATTCGAGAGGAGTGCAATGAACTGTTCTGACTGCGGCTCCACCTTCACCGTGGAACCCGAAGAGGCAGAGTGGCTGGCTGGCAAGGGTAAGGAATCCCCTTCCGAATGCCCCCGCTGCCGCGCCCTCCGGGAAGGCGTCCAGGACGAGTCAGTCACCTGTATTGACTGCAACCGTTCCTTCGTCTTCCCCCGCGAGCTCAATTTCTATTCTCGCCTGTTCCATTGGCCCCGCCCCTGCCGCTGCTTTGGCACCTGCCGCAATGGCAGAAACCAGCGCAGCCCCGAGGAGACGGCCATCTTCGACTTCCTGCGCCGCCTCCGGTCTGCCAGGATGTCAGGCTCCACCGGGCGCGACGCCGGCGGCATGCCCGTGGAGAGAGGCCCCAGGCCCCAGCGGGGTACTCAGGACGACGAGAAGTTTGGCAGCCTCGCGGACGCTCTCAAGGCCTTCCAGGACAAGAAGCGCGGACGCCGAACCCCTTCGTGATTCCAGCTACGGTGAACTGATCACTCTTCGCGGAGATCATCCAGGAATGCGCCCCGACCTTTGCCAAGGCGAAGCAACTCGGGCGTGCGGCCGGACAGGTCTATCACGGTGGAGGGCTCGGGGAGGAGCAGGCCTCCATCCACCACCAGATCAAGCTGCCCACGATACTCCGCTTCAATCTCCTCAGGATCATTGATCCACTGGCCCTCGGTCAGGCGAATGGAGGTGGTCAGCAGGGGCCGCCCCAGTTGCCTGATGATCTCCTGGGTGATGGGGCAATCGGGCACCCTGATGCCCACCGTCTTGCGGGCCTTTAGCATGACCCGAGGCAACTCCTTGGAGGCCGGCAGGATGAAGGTGTAGGGGCCGGGCAGCTCGCGTTTGAGGATGCGAAACCAGTTGTTGGGGATCCCCGTCACATAGTTGGCTGCCATGCCCAGGTCCGAGCACAGGATGGACAGCATCTTCTTCTTGTCCATGCCCTTCAGCGCGTAGATCCGCTCCGCCCCGGCCTCGCTTTCCACATCGCAGGCCACGCCATACACGGTATCCGTAGGCAGGGCCAACACCCCACCCCCCTGCAACAGCTTGACCGCCTGGGACAGCAGCCAGTGTTCGGGGTCCTGGGGGTCTACCTGAAGTCTCATGGAATCCTCCCTTGGCCACCTGCCTGAGGCAGCCTCTCTCACCAGATGCGAAGGCACCCTATTACCCTTCAGCCTAGGTTTCAAGAAAGAATCCGCAGCGCCCCCCAAGCCCCCTTGCCGAGGTGAGGCTCTTGCCTATATTATGGCGGTCACAAACTCGGGGCACCCCGAAGGAGGCTCTCCATGGCTGGCAACACCGTCGAACTGAACGAAAGCAACTTCAAGGCCGAGGTCCTGGACAGCGACCTTCCCGTGCTGGTGGACTTCTGGGCCACCTGGTGCGGTCCCTGCATGGCCATTGGCCCCACCATGATCAAGCTGGCCGAGGAGTACGCCGGCCGCCTGAAGGTGGGCAAGGTCAATGTGGACAAAGAACCGGGCCTGGCCATGAAATACAGCGTCACCTCGATTCCGGCGGTGCTGCTGTTCAAGAACGGCAAGCTCCAGGACACCACCATCGGGTCCCGCCCCAAGGCCGACTTCGAAAACTTCGTGAAGAAGCACCTCTAGGCGCGGCCTTTGAAGAAGGCGATGTTGCACAGCAGGCCGATGCCAATCATCACTGACAGCAACGAAGACCCGCCATAGCTGAAGAAGGGCAGCGTGATGCCCACCACCGGCAGCAGTCCCGACACCATCCCGATGTTCATGAAGGATTGCCAGGCGAAGTAGGAGGTCACTCCTGCAGCCACCAGCACGCCGAAACGGTCCCTGGCCTGTCTGGCTACATACAACCCCCAGGCGAAGAGGCTCAGGAACGCCAGCACCAGCGAAGCGCAGCCCACGAAGCCGTTCTCCTCACTGAACACCGTGATCACGAAGTCAGTCTGCATCTCCGGCAGGTACTTGAGCCGGGCCTTGGAGCCCTGATGGGAGCCCTTGCCCAGGAAGCCACCGGCCCCGATGGCCCAGACGGCTTGCTCAGGCTGCATGTTCCTGTCCAGGATCTGTTTGGCCTCGGGGTCCCACTTGAACTGCTCGGGGTTCATCCAGAGGCGGAAGCGGTTCTTCTGGTAGTCGTGGATGAGGTCAAACTGCCAGGCCACGGGGAAGACGAAGGCCAGGGCCGCCAAGAGCACCAGCACACTGCGCAGCTTCAGGCCCTCGTAGAGCACCATGGAGAAGCCCACCAGGCCAATGAGGATGGCCGTGCCCAGGTCCGGCTCGAGGATCACCAGCAGGCAGGGCAGGAGGATGTACAGGAAGATCTTCCAGATGCTGGTGAGGGTGTGGAACTCGCCCCGGTGGGCCTCACGCAGTTCTTTGCCCAGCAGCAGGATGAGGGCGATCTTGGCGTACTCTGAGGGCTGGACGGTCATGCCGAAGAGCTCGATCCAGCGGGTGGAATGGTTCACCTCCTTGCCAAACAGCAGGGTGGCGATCAGCAGGAGGTTCACGAAGATATAGAAGGGCCAGGCCAACCTCTCGAAGACCCTGAAGTCGGTCAGGGCAGTCACCACGGCCACGATGCCGGCCAGGAGATACCAGATGATCTGCCGTTGGTGGTAGAAGTCGCCCGAGTACCAATCCGCCCGTTTCAGGTTGATCAGGGCAGCCGCCACTATGAACAGCAGGATGGGGAAGATGGCGAAGTTCCAATTGATCCTGCGGGGAATCAGCTTGGGCCTCATGGTCTGGCCTCCTGTTCCTGCTGGATACGGGTGATCAGGCGGTGGATGATGCGGGAGGCGATGGGCGTGGCCACCGAGCCACCGAAGCCGCCGTGTTCAACGAAGATCACCACCGAGTACCGTGGGGCCTCGGCGGGGACATAACCCACGAACCAGGCGTGGTCCTCCAGCAGCCACTGGGCCACCGCAGGTGAGGCGCCCTTCTTGCTTTCCCGGGCTTCCGCGGTGCCCGTCTTGGCGCCGAAGCGAATGGAGGCCAGCCGGGACTTGTAGCCCGTCCCCTCCGGGTCCTCCACCACACCGACCATGGCCTCACGCACGAAATCCAGATAGGTTGAGGGGATACCCAGGTCCTTGGTGTCGCCGGGCTTGAAGGAGCGAAGCAGGTTGCCGTCCCGGTCCTCCACCCGTAGCAACAGGTGGGGCTTCACGGAGTGGCCACCGTTGGCCAACTCGGCCACCACCATGGCCATCTGCACCGGGGTCGCCCGAATGTCCTTCTGACCCACGGCGGTGGAGAGGGTGAAGCCCGGCCGGAAGCCTCCCTTGGAGTGCTGGTCGTGCCACTCCCGAGAGGGCACAAGCCCAGGGTTGTCACCAATCTCCAGGCCCGTGCGCTCTCCCAGGCCAAACAGCCGGGCATAGCGTTCCAGCCGGTCAATGCCCAGCCATTCGCCCAGCCGGTAGAAGTACACATCACAGGACCCCACCAGGGCCTGTTTGAGGTTCAGGTCACCGTGGCCATAGCGGTTGTAGCAGCCGAAGCGGTGGTCAGAGAAGTCGTAGAAGCCCGGGCAGTTGATGACGGTGTCGAAGTCCGAAATGCCCTCGTTGAGGGCCGCCAAGGCGGTGATGATCTTGAAGGTGGAGGCCGGCGGGAAGGCGCTCGTCGCCTTGTTCAGCATGGGGTTGAAGGGGTTCTCGTCTACCTTCTTCTTTTCCGCCGCAGTGAGCCGCCCGGACCAGGTGTTCGAATCAAAGGTGGGGTGGGAATAGATGCCCAGGATCTCGCCGTTATCCACATCCATCACCACCGCCGCCCCGGAGTTCACCTCGGAGAGGGACTCGCGCAACAGGCGCTGAATCCGCAGGTCTATGGTCAGGACCGCATTGTTGCCCGGCACCGGCATCTCGCTTCGGAGGTTGCCGAACTTGCCGGTGAGTTCGCCCAGGTCATTGCGGGTGCCCGCAGAGCTGCGCACGAAGATGCGCTCGCCGTTTCGGCCCCTGAGGATCTCCTCCAGGGCCCGCTCAATGCCCATGCGGCCAATCATGTCCCCGCCACGGTACACGCCGGGGTGGCTGTCGATGTCCTCGGCGTTGACCTGGTTCATGTAGCCCAGGATGTGGGAGACGAAGCCCGACTGGGGGTAGCCCCGAAGGATCACATCGTCCATCTCCACGCCGGGCAACTCGTGGAGCCGGGCCATCAGCACCGCGGCCTGATCCCGGTAGTAGCCCCCGCAGCGGGAGCATTTGAGGTTGTTCATGGCGGGCAACAGGACGGCGCCATCCACCGGACAGGTGTCTCCGACGACGAAGGCCGTGCCGCAACTGGAGCAGGTGGTGACCCCCGCCTCATCCTTGGCCAAGGGATGGGTGTCATAGGGGCATTGGTCGATGGAGGAGCTGGTGCTGGAGAAGTGCCGACCGCAGATGGGGCACCAAAGGTAGGGCCGAGGCTCCACGGGGTTCAGCAGGCCTGAATCCTCGGGGCAGTGATGGCTGATGATGCTCTTGGAGACCATGATGGGCTTGAAGCGGGCCTGCTTGTCCACGATGGCGACGGCGAAGGCCTTGCGAAGCTCCTCGACCCGGGAATGGGATAGCTCCAGGACCTCCGCCAGGGTCTCCAACACATAGTCCAGGTCCTGCACGAAGTGGGGCACGATGGCCACCGACTTGGTGTGGATGTTGCTGGCCAGGAGGGCGCCGTTCCGGTCCAGGATGTCGCCCCTCTCGGCAGGGATGCGGACCCGGGAGATCTGGTTGATCTTGGCGAGCTTTTCATACTTCTCGCCGGCCAGAATCTGGAGGAAGAAGAAGCGCGACAGCAGCAGCAGCGCCAGGAGGATGAACACCAACGAGGCCCAGCGGTTCTGGGCCTTGTATTCCATCAACTCAGGCTGGTAGCCACCAAGCATCGCTACTCCAGAACCCTGGACCCCGAATGGGGAACAATACGGTCACCCAGGCGGCAGGCCAGGGCAGCCAGGAAGGCTACGGGAGGTCCCAGGGGGGCAGTGATCAAAGCCTGGGGCAGGATGAGCCGCATCACCAGGCCGTACTGGTCGAACTCCTGGTCGAAGACGGCGGAAAAGACAAAGAACAACAGGGAGGACAGCAGGGAGGCCACAGCCGTCACCAACATGAAGATGACGGGCTGGCGAAAGTCCAGGCGCTTGGACAACAGCAGGCCCCCCAGAAATACCACTGTGTAGATCTCCGAGTGGATTCCAAGGATGGAGCCCCCGGAGAAGCCATCCCGCATCAACCCCAGCAGCAGGGTGAACACCGCGCCCGCCGCGATGGGCAGAGCAAAGGCCCCGTACAACACCAAGCCCAGGGCCAGTTCGGGAGCATAGAGGGAGACATGGAGGCTGTGCAGGAAGGGGCTCTCCAGGGCAAACAACCCATAGCCCAAGATCAGGAGGAAGAAGACCTTAATGCTGCTGCCCACTGGCTTCCTCCTTCCAGGGATCGACGGCCGAGTTGTAGTAACTGGTGATGATCAGGACCTCATCCAGGTGGCCCAGATCCACCGCCGTGTTGACCTGGATCTCAAGCTGCTTGCCCGTGGGATTCACGGTGCCCGACACGAGGCGGCCTACGCTCAGGCCCTTGGGGTAGATCTGCTCGTGGCCGGTGGTGACCAGGAGGTCATCCGCCTGAAGCTCAACCCGCTGGAAGGGAAACTGGAAGGTGGCAGAGTAGGAGACCCCGTCCCCGTTCCCCACCAGCGTCCCCGAGACCTCCTTGCCGGCCACTGTGGCTGACAGCCGGGACCGGGAGTCCGTCAGCAGCATGACATCACAGTAGGAGCCGGTCACCCGCTCGATCTTGCCCACGACACCCTGGTGGGTCACCACCGGCATGCCCGAACGGACCTTGTCCTCTGCGCCCCGATCCAGCACCACCCGGAGGACCCGGTACCAGGGCGAGGTGTCCCGGGCGATGACCCGGGCGGTGACGGTCTGGAGTTCGTCGCGGCTTTTCTTGAAGTCCAGGAGGCGGGTCAGGCGGAGGTTCTCGTCCACGGCCTCCTGGCAACGCCCCACCAACTCCAACAGATCCCGCCGTTCGGTGCGAAGCTGCTCGTTCTGGCGCTCGACCTCCACCAGGTACATGTAGGAGCGCCAAAGAGAGGTGGCCTCATCCAGCAGGAAGGCCACGGTGTTCTGGCCCGGGGTGGCAAGCTTGGTCATAGCCTCGGAGAGGATGGTCTGCCGGCCCCCCGTACGCCCATGCAGATACATGAGAGCCAGGGGCAGGATCAGCAGGGTCGAAAACAGGATCGGAAGCAGGAGCCTGTTCTTCTGTCGTGCCATGGGGGTCAGCTTGGAATGGCTACATCGCTCAGAAGATCCAGTTCATCCAGGGCGCGCCCGGCGCCAAGCACCACGGCGCTGATGGGATCATCAGCCACCGCCACTGGAAGACCGGTTTCCGAACGGATGAGGCGATCCAGCCCGCGAAGGAGGGCGCCGCCACCGGTGAGCACGATGCCCTTGTCCACGATGTCGGCGGAGAGCTCAGGGGGGGTCCCTTCCAGGGCGTTGCGAATGGCGTCCACAATGCCTGAGACAGGGTCCGCCAGGGCATCCCGGACCTCGTCCGAGTTGACCACCGCGCTGCGGGGCACCCCGGCCACCAGATCCCGGCCCTTGACCTCCATGGTCATGACCTCGTCGTCAGGAGAGGCCGAGCCAATCTGGCACTTGATGGCCTCGGCACTGCGTTCGCCAATGAGCAGATTGTACTTGCGCTTCATGTGCTGAATTATGGCCTCGTCCATCTTGTCTCCGCCGATCTTCACGGACTTGGAGTAGACGATGCCGGCCAGGGAGATGACGGCCACCTCGGTGGTGCCGCCGCCGATGTCGACCACCATGTTGCCCGTGGGCTCGGTGATGGGCAGGCCCGCCCCAATGGCCGCGGCCATGGGCTCTTCAATGAGGTACACCTCGCGGGCCCCGGCGGACTCGGCGGACTCCTTGACGGCCCGCTTTTCGACCTCGGTGACGCCGAAGGGTACGCAGATGATGATCCGGGGCCGCACCAGCGTCTTGTGGTTGTGGGCCCGGTTGATGAAATAGCGAAGCATGGCCTCGGTGACCTCGAAGTCCGCGATGACGCCGTCCTTCATGGGCCGGATGGCCACGATGTTCCCGGGGGTCCGGCCAAGCATCTCCTTGGCGTCCCGACCCACGGCCAGCACCTTCTTGGAGCCCCGGACATCCCGCTGGACGGCCACCACCGAGGGTTCGCAGGACACGATGCCCCGGCCCTTCACATAGATCTTGGTGTTGGCGGTGCCAAGATCGATGGCGAGGTCGTTGGAGAACATTCCGTAGAGCCAGTTGAGCAACGCTAACTCCTGGTGCTTGTCGAATCGGGTGGGCGTGGAGTCACGGCAACCCGGGGCCGTAATTAAATACCAGACCAGCCCCACCCCGGCAAGAAAGATCTTCCGACCCTTTTCAAGGTTGCATTCCCAAAACATCTAATCTAACATCCCGCTCCCGAGGCTGGGCTCAATGGTGCCAAGCCAAGGAAAACGACTGGTCCATTCTTGACCCAAGGGGGCAAAGACATGCTCGGAGAAATGCGGCGGCATTCCAAGTCCGCCATCATCTACTTCCTGTTCGCCATCATCATCATCGTGTTCGTGTTCACCTTCAACACGGGTGCCGGCATGGGCGGTGGTGGGTGCAGCGGCACCGAGACCCCCGCCTATGTCGAAGTGGATGGCCAGGAGCTTACCCGCGACAAGATGGTCATGGGCATGCGTATGCTCCCCACCCTCATGTCCAGCAGCGAGGGCTTCGGCCTGCTGATGGGCATGGGCGTGGACATGATGTCCCTCTACTCTGCCGATCCCGACCGCCTGGGCCCCGACCAGGCCAAGGCTGCCATGGACACCCTGGTGGGTCTGGCCCTGGTCTCCCGGGAAGCCGATCGTCTGGGCCTGGAGGTCAGCGACCGGGATCTGGCCAAGGGTCTCTACCCCGACCAGTTCTTCAAGAAGGACGAGAACAACCCCGAGGCCGAGGCGGTCTTCGATTGGCCCAGCTACAACAACTGGGTCTCCTACTGGCTGCTCTCCTCCCAGACCAACTACGAGGCCTATGTCCGGTCCACCCTGTTGGCCCGCATGGCCTACAATTATGTTGGCGGGTTGGTCTCCGTGGGCGACGCCGAGGCCAAGGTCGCGGCCCTGGCCAAGCTGCGCAAGGTGAACGCTGAGATTGCCGAGTTCTACCCCGACTCCTTCGACTCCGCTGTGGTGGTCCCCGAGGATCTCAGCGCCTTCATCGAAGGCAAGAAGGAAGAGATTGACGCCTATTACGACGCCAACCCCGCCGAGTTCCACACCCCCGAACAGATCAAACTGCGCGTGGCCTACGGCTCTGGCCTGCCCGCCATGCCCAGCCCTGACGACGCCAACTCCACGCCCCTGAAGGACGGCGACTACGAGAAGCTGTTGGAGAATGCCAACGAGATGCTCCAGCGCCTCAACGGCGAACTGCCCCTCTTCCCCGAAGAGAAGAAGCCCGAGGCCGCCGAAGGCGAAGCCGCCGAGGCTGCCCCCGCTGCCGAGGCCGCTGAGGCCAAGCCCGCCCGGGAAGAACCCAAGGACAAGTCCTCCCGCTTCGCCGAACTGGCCAAGAACTGGTCCGCCGATCCCGCCACCAAGGATCGCGGCGGCCTCATCCCCGATTGGTTTGCCCCCGAGCAGCTTGCCGGTTATCCCTTCGGTCCCGAGGTTGCTGAGGCTGTTGCCAAGGCCGCCAAGGGCGAGGTGGTGGGTCCCGTCCGGGGCGTGACCGGCTACTGGCTGGTCCTGGTCGAGGACAAGCGCGCCCCCCGGGACCTCTCCCTGGAGCAGGCCCGTCCCGAGATCGCGGCCAAGCTGTACCGCAAGGAGAAGGGCCCCCAGATCGCCGGCACCAAGGCCAAGGAGTTCCTTGACGCCGCCGCCAAGGCCGGAGACAAGACCCTGGAAGCCCTCCTTGACGACTACAAGGAACTGAAGGATGCCGGCGCCATCCGCGTCCGCAAGACCGGCCTCTTCGACGCCGGCAAGCGGGGCTTCTCCGTGCCCACCGTGGGCTCCTCCGAGGAGCTGTTCAAGGAACTCTTCACCACCGCCAAGGTGGGCAGCGTGGCCTCCAAGGTCTTTGAACTCTCCGAAGCTGGCCGGATCGTGATCTACCGCACCCTGGAAGTCGAAGCCGGCACCGCTGAGCCCAGCGCCGAGGACCTCACCAAGGCCCGGGACGACCTCCTGCGGGACAAGCGCGCCGCCGCCTTCCAGGCCTGGTTCGCAGCCCTCAAGAAGACCGCCGTCGACAACGGCGACATTGAATACACCGCCGATTGGACTGACTTCCTGGCCGCCCTCAAGACCGCCCAGGACCAGGCCGCCGCCGACAAGGCCAAGTCCGCCGCTCGCTAAGCCCCCAGTTCACTTCCCCCCGTCCATCGTCCATGGCAGCCAGCGCTGCGAAGCAGCGCGGTGCTGCCGGTCCATCGTGTCCATAGCGTCCATCGTCCATGGCAGCCAGCGCTGCGCCAGCAGCGCGGTGCTGCCGGTCCATCGTCCATGTCCGGGCGCGCCCCATCCTGTCCATCGTGTCCATGATGTCCATCATGTCCATCGTGTCCATCGTCCATTCGGGCGCGCCCCTCCGGCCGTCGTAACCCCCGCCCTTCCCCCCCTTTGGGTATCGAAGTGCTAGGGTGTTGGGGTGTCGAAGTGTTGGCGTGTTGGGGTGTTGGGGTGTCGGGGTGTCGGGGTGCTAGCTAGAAGGCGACCTTCAGCAACTGCCGGCCGATGAACACGAAGTCCCCGTCCTGCAGATGGAATTCAGTGCCGGCGCGGAGCTTGAAGAAGGTGCCGTTGCGGCTTTGGGAATCCCGCAGGAAGGCCTTGCCGGTGCGCTTCTCCACCACGGCGTGCCGGTGGGACATGAAGCGGTCATCGGGGAAGCTCAAGTCCGCCTGCTCGCGGCCAATGGCCAACTGGGGCTTGCGGGCCTTGAGGGACTGCCCGGGCTTGCCGCCCGCAAGAAGCTGGGTCAGGCTGAAGTAGTCGTCCAGACAGGGGCTGCACAGGAACAGCGTCCCGGCCTTGTCGCGCTCGGCCGGCGCCTTGCCGATGCCGTCGCCGAAGACCATGACCTGTTCACCCACGATGAAGGTGTCACCGTCCTGCAACTCCACCTCGTCGCGGATGCGCACGAAGGTCCCGTTCAGGGAGTTCTTGTCCTGCACGAACAGGTTCCCGTCCCGATAGAAAAACACCGAGTGGACCGGCGAAACGGTCTCGTCGTCGGGGAACAACACGATCCCCTGGGTGCGGCCGCAGAGGTGCTCCTTGCCGCCCAGGGTGTAGGAGGCCGTGTCCCCGCCCTCGCCCTTCACCAGGATCAGTCTGGCCTTGGCCTTGCTTCCAAGGCCGCCCACCTGGGTCGGTGAGGCCCCGCTGGCTTGCAAGGGATTGCCGCATTTGAGGCAGAATTTGTACTCGGGCAGAGTTTGGGCCCCGCAACGCGGGCAGGCGGTGTTTTCCATGTGGCTATCCTCCGGATTTCGCTGTCTGATTATTTTCCCGTGGAGGGTTAAGTCAAGCTTGGGGTATCATCCCCCCAATGTTTGTCTCCCCGGAGGCTCCCGTGGCCATCGTTGTTCAAAAGTATGGCGGTTCATCTGTAGCCGACATTGAGAGAATCCGCAAGGTCGCCAAAAATGTCGTGGCCACCGCCGCCCAGGGCAACCAGGTGGTCGTGGTGGTCTCCGCCATGGGCAAGACCACGGATGTCCTCATGGAGATGGCCCGCCAGGTCTCGGCCAATCCCCAGACCCGGGAACTGGACATGCTGCTCACCAGCGGCGAGCGCATCTCCATGGCCCTCCTGTCCATCGCCATCCACGACCTGGGCCGGGAGGCCATCTCTTTCACCGGCTCCCAAAGCGGCATCATCACCAACGACTCCCACATGAACGCCCGCATCGTCGAGGTGCGCCCCTTCCGGATCCAGGACGAGCTTGAAAGAGGCCGCATCGTCATCGTGGCCGGCTACCAGGGCGTCTCCTACCGCCGCGAGATCACGACCCTCGGCCGGGGCGGCTCGGACACCACCGCGGTGGCCCTCGCCGCCGCCCTCCAGGCTGAGCGCTGCGAGATCTACTCGGATGTGGACGGGGTCTACACCGCCGACCCCAATGTGGTCGCCCCGGCGGTCAAGCTGGACGAGATCTCCGTGGACGAGATGATGGCCCTGTCCAAGGCCGGCGCCAAGGTCCTCTGTGCGGAGGCCCTGGAGTGGGCCCGCCGCAGCGGCATCGCCATCTACGCCAAGGCCACCGCAGAACCCGAGAAGGCCGGGACCATCATCCGCCTGGACCGCAAACCGGAGGACCGCCGCATCAGCGGGGTCACGGGGTCCAAGAACATCATCCTGGTGCAATTCAAGGGCGCCACCGAGATGCCCAGCGCGGAGGAACTCTTTCACTGCCTGAACTCCATCGGCGAAGAGCAGGTCATGCCCTTCATGTCCCACCTGTCCCTGTCGGGGCACCTGGGCGCCAGTTTCCTGTTCAATGCCATCCAGTTTGCCAACCCCGGCGAGTTCGTCCGTGCCGTGGAGACCCGCTACGGGGACAAGGTCAAGGTCAGCTCCAGCATCGGCACCGTCACCCTGGTGGGCACGGGCATCGCCGAGGATCGCCAGATCCACGGGGCCATCACCGGCTTCCTGAGGGAACACGCCAGCCTGATTCACCAGGTCTTCTACAGCCCCATGGCGGTGACGATGTTGGTGGAGAAGCCCGAGGTGGACCACCTGGTCCGGGATGTGCATCAGCTCTTCTTGGAGAACTCCAGAAGCGACTTCGAGACCATGCCCGCGTAGGTCTCCGTGGCGGGGCCCCGCATGGTCATGGCCAGGTCCGAATCCACCGAGATATAGAGCCTGCCGCCGGGCAACTCCACGGGGTGCTCTTTGCCCGGCTCCAGGAGGCCCCGGTCCACTGCCGCAGCCACCGTCGCACAGGCCCCGGTGCCACAGGCCAGGGTGAACCCGGCGCCCCGCTCATGGACCTCCAGTTCCACACTTCCGTCGGGGCGAATCCAGGCGAACTCGGCGTTCACCGAATCTGGAAAGGCGGGGCTTCGGGGGCCGAACAGTGGCCCCAACTGGCGGCGCTCCTCCCGGCTCAGCCTGCCGAAGATCACGAAGTGGGGATTCCCCGTGTGGACCTTGATGCCCGTCAGGCTAGCGTGGCAGGTGGACACCCCCAGGTTCAGCAGGCCCAGGCGCAAGCCCTCCCGGTCCACCCTGGCCCGCCCCATATCCACGGTGACGCGAAACACGCCATCCGGGTCCATGCCCCAGGCGCAGTCCAGAAACCCCGAGTCCGTGCCCACCGTCACCGGGGACCGCTCAAGCCCAAAGCGGGTGGCAAGCTCCATTACGAAGCAGCGAATGCCGTTGCCGCACATGGCGGCCCGGCTGCCGTCAGAGTTGTAGATCAGCATCCGTGGCTGGGTCACCGAGCCCTCAAACAACAGGATGCCGTCCGCCCCAATGCCCAGGTTTCGGTGGCACCACAGCGCCACCGTCTGGGGGTCAGGATTGAACTGCCCCTGGCGGTTGTCCAAAAAGATGAAATCGTTACCCGCGCCGTGGACCTTGATGAACTCCATGCCAAGCCTCCAGAGGGGACAGGGATCAGGGCAGCAGAACAGAGATGGGCTTCTTGAGGGGGGCCCCGGAGAAGGGCGGGAACTCCATGCCAAGCTGGATCTTCTTGACGCAGTTGCCAAGGGCGGTACCGGCAAACTCCCGGGAGGCAATCTCCACGGCCGTGACCTTGCCGGAGTTCTCAATGGAGATGCGGGTGGAGATCCGGGCGCTGCTTAGCCCCGAGCCGTACTTGGCGAAGCACTCCTGCATCTCGCCGCGCTTGCGCTTGACCTCCCGGGTGATGTCCGACATGGTCAGGGTCTTCTTCTTCACCCCACCCTCGTCGCCGCCGCCCTCGTCCCCGCCGGCCTCGGGCTTCTTGTCGATCATCTTGAGCAGGTCCGCGGCCTGGACCTTCTCGTTCTTGGGCTTGTCCTGGGCCACCTGGGGCTTGTCCTCGGGGATGGCGGACTCGGCGGCGGCCTGCTTCTTGGCCCCCTCGTCCTTCCGCCGGGCTTCATCCTTCTTGCGCTCGTCCCGGGCGGTGCGGCGGTCCTTCTCTTCCTTGCGGAGGGCCTCCGGGGATTTGTCCTCGGCCTTGACCACAGGCGGCGCTGCCTCAACCGGGCGACCATTCTTCAGGGGGACCTGGGCTGCCAGGGCCGCCTTGGCGGCGGTGGCAGCAGTGACCTTGGCCAGCTCAGCCTCCAGCCCAGAGATTCGGTCATTCCAGTATTTCTCGCGCTGGGAAAGCTTGTCGTCCCGGTCCCGCATGGCGGCCATGAAGACCTGGTCGTTACCCTGGCGCAGAGCATCCAACTCCGCCCGGAGGCCCTTCTCGACCTCCTCCTTGCGCTGGTCGTGCTGCTCACGCAGGGCTTGAAGCTTTTCGCCCGTGTCGCTCTTGGCCTCGGCCCGGGCGCTGGGCAGGTAGGTGTTCACGAACAGGCCCGCCGATCCGGCCTGGTTCAGGGCCAGCACCGCGGCCCCCGCGGCCCCCGCTATGACCACCAGGCCGGCGGCCACCACCCAGGGGGTCTTGCGCCGACGGCGGACGATGGGGATCACCACGGGCCCCTGCATGCCAACGGACTCGGAGCCGTCGCTGTCCTTGCCATAGGCGCCGAAGAGATCCTTCTCCTCTTCCTGGGCCCCGATGGCCATCTTGCGAATGTCTATCAGCCCGGAGTCGTCTTTCTTCTCAACCTTGGCAGGGGCCTCTGGCTTGTCGCCGCCAAAGAGGTCGTCCATGGAAAACAGCACGGAGGTGTCATGGCGCTGGTGCAGCATGGACTTGGCGTCGGCGTCGCTGCGGTCTTCGTCGTCGTCCCCGCCGAAGCCATCAAAGAGGCCGCCGGAGGTCTCGGGTTTCTGGGGTTCGGGCTTGCTGTCCTTGCGGGCGTCCTCCTGGGCAAGCTCCTCAAGCACGGCCCGGGAACGGCGCAGGTAGTCGCTGTCCGGGGCGGCGGCCTTGGGGGGTTCATCCTCGGAGGCCTCGCCAATGGCCAGGGCCTCGCCACCGTCAAGCAGGGCCTTGATCTCGGGGACCTCCTCGGCAAACTTCCAGTCGTCAAAACCCGCCTTCCAGACCAACTCCTCGGCGGTCACCAGGCCGGCGCCCACCTTGGCCCCAAGTTCCGTGAAGGAGAAGGGCCCCTCCTGGGCCTGGCCCTTGGAGTAGTACCATTCCTTGGGTTCGTCGGGTTTGGGCTCGGGCAGCTTGATTTGAAGGACCTTGCTGCACGAAGGGCACTTGACCTTGACAGGCCCGCTCTTGCCGGCGACCCGGTCCTCAGGAAGGCTGAAGGTGCCCGAACAATGACTGCACTTGATTCGCATGGGTGGACGACTCCCTGCCGAGATTTAGCGCCTGGATAGACCTCCCCGTCGCCGACGGAATGGTAGGCAGAAGATAGCCCAAGGGTGTCGCCTTGGCAACAGGTTTGAAAACCCACCGGGGGTCCGATTCCTTGGGGGGATCAGGGGGTCTGGAGGTCCTTGGGGACCTTGGCCTCGTAGCGGCGCACATAGAAGGGCTCGCAGGCGTGGAGGTCTTCGCCCTTGCCCGCCAACAGGGAAGGCAGGGCGAGGGTCAGCATCAGGCAGGGATCGGGGTAGTCAAGCAGTTGGGCCGGGCCAGGCCGAAGGTCCGCCAGGGCCGGGTGGACCGCAAAGCCACTGCCAAGCAGCACAGCGTCCGGGTGGGCAGCAAGGTAGGCCTCCAGGCGGGAGCGGGCCTCGGCGGCGGGGACGGCCTCTGGACCCTCCTGCACCCTGCCGGTGCCCTGATCGGCGCTGAACCAGGCCAGGTAGACCTCTCCCATGCGGGCGTCCAGGGCCACAGCCACCGGGCGGCTGGGGGGCACACTGGCGGCCACCACCAGGGTGGTATCCAGGGTCAGCATGGGGATGGCACTGGACCAGGCCAGGGTCTTGGCGGCCATCAGCCCCAGGCGCACCCCAGTGAAGGAGCCGGGACCACGAGTCACCACCAGACCGTCAATGTGGGCCAACCCAGCGCCGAAGGGGGCCAGGAGGTCCTGCAGCAGGCCCATCATGGAGCTGCCCCGGGGGTCCCTGTGGAGGATCCGACTGGCGGCCACGCAGGCTCCGTCCAGGGCCAGGGCCACGGAGACGCACTCGGCGCTGCAATCCAGGGCGGCATGAAGCAGCCCCGGGGCAGCGGCGCCAGCCTTCCTGACTTTCTGGGCGAGAGGTAGTGGCATCAGAAGAGCCCTCCGAAGATGCCCCAGTTCCGCTGGATGTCGTTGGCGAAGACCACCACCATCAGCAGCAGGATCATGGCCAGCCCGATGTAGGCAGCAATCTGGCGGACCTTCAACGGGACGGGGCGGCGAATGACCCCTTCAATGAGGAAGAAGAACAGGTGCCCGCCGTCCAGGATGGGGATGGGCACCAGATTGATGATGCCCAGGGACACGCTGA